>CAMLKW010000085.1 GCA_946480605.1 uncultured Roseateles sp.
GCGGCCGCGCCCGACCAGGGCTGGCGCGTGGAGATGGCCGCGGCCGTCACCGTGCTGCTCAGCAGCGTGCACGCGGCCGGCCTGTCCGGCCCGCTGCGCGTGCGCATGGACGAGCTGCTGCTGCAGGACAAGCCCTTCCACCAGTTGCCTGCCGCCTGGGAGGCCGTCGAGCGCGCGCTGACGCAGCGCAGGGATGACGATGCCAGCGACGTGCCGGCGCCGGCGCTGCAATACCTGCGCGCGCTGCTGGACCGCTGCCGCGCTGCCGCGCAGACCGTGCCCGAGCACCTGGAGGCGCATGGCGTGTCGGTGGACCTGATGTTCTCCGTCGAGCAGCTGACCGCGCGGCTGGACCGCATCGAGGCGCTGCTGGCCTGCCTGGTTTCTGCCGCGCCGCAGCGCGAGCTGTTGCGCCTGGTGGCCGGCCTGGTGCGCGTGGTGCACGAGCGGCGCAGCCTGCGCACGCTGTTCGCGCGCCACTACTCGCTGCTGGCGCGCAAGGTGGCCGAGCGCAGCGCCGAGACCGGCGAGCACTACATCACCCGCAACCGCGCCGAGTACCGCGACATGCTGCAGCGCGCGGCCGGCGGCGGCGCCGTCATCGCCGGCACCACCTTCCTGAAGTTCCTCATCGGCCTGCTGGGCTTCACCGCCTTCTGGGGCGGCTTCTGGGCCGGCGTGAACTACGCGGCCAGCTTCGTGCTCATCCACCTGCTGCACTGGACGGTCGCGACCAAGCAGCCGGCCATGACCGCACCGGCCATGGCCGACAAGTTGCTGCACATCGACCGCGACGACGGCCTGCAGGGCTTCGTCGACGAGGTGACGCACCTGACCCGCTCACAGGTTGCCGGCATCATCGGCAACCTGGCGCTGGCCGCGCCGCTGGTGCTGGCGGTGCAGGGCCTGTGCTGGCTGGCTTTCGGCATGCCGCTGGTGGGCGAGAAGGACGCGCAGTACGTGCTGCACTCGCTGGGCCTGTTCGGGCCATCGCTGCTGTTCGCGGCCTTCACCGGCACGCTGCTGTTCGCATCCAGCCTCATCGCCGGCTGGGTGGAGAACTGGTTCGTCTTCCACCGGCTGGACAGCGCCATCGCCTGGAACCCGCGCATCGTGGGCCTGCTGGGCCGCGCGCGTGCGCAGCGCTGGTCGCAGTGGTGGCGCATCAACATCTCGGGGCTGACGGCCAACACCAGCCTGGGCCTGATGCTGGGCCTGGTGCCGGCGCTGTTCGGCTTCTTCGGCCTGGGCCTGGAGGTGCGGCACGTCACGCTGGCCACTGGCCAGCTGGCCGCCGCGGTGGGCGCCCTGGGCGTGGGCGTGATGGGCACCTGGGCGTTCTGGTCCTGCGTGCTGTGCATCGCCGGCATCGGTGCGCTCAACGTGGGCGTCAGTTTCTTCTGCGCGTTCAAGGTCGCGCTGCGCTCGCGCGGCGTGCGCCTGGCCGACCGCCGCCGCGTCTACGCCGCCATCCGCCAGCGGCTGCGGCACGAGCCACTCAGCTTTTTGGTGCCACCAAAGTGAACTGCCCAGCGGCCGCCGTGGAACCGGCTCTGCCGGGCCACCAGCGGCGCCCCCTTGAGGGGGCCGGCGAAGCCGGTAGGGGGTGGGCTAGTCATCCTTGCGCTCGCCCTTGTTGCGGCCCGAGAACATGGTCCACCAGATGATGAAGACGAAGATCAGCAGCGCGCCGAGCGCTTCGAGCAGGATGATGAGCATGGGCGGGGCGTGGACGCGTGGCGGGCTGGCGCTGATTCTAGGAACGCTGGCGGCCTGTTCGTCGCCGCCACCGCTGCCGCGGGAACCTGCAGTGCCCTCCGCTTCGAAAGCGCCCGCCACCCCCCAGGCACCCGTGCCACGCTGGTCGGCCGCGGACTGGCGCGACCTGCCCGGCTGGGGCGAGGACGACCTGCTGGCCGCCTGGCCTGCGTTGCTGGCCGGTTGCCAGCGGCCCGCGGCCGGCTGGGCCGAGTTCTGCGCGCGCGCCGCGCTGCAGACGCCGGCCGATGCGCTGGAGGCCGCGCTGCTGCTGATGAAACACCTGCGCCCCTGGCGGCTGGCGCTCGACGACGGCGACACCACCGGCCTGCTGACCGGCTACTTCGAGCCGCAGCTGCCCGCCAGCCGCACGCGCCAGGGCGCCTTCCAGTGGCCCGTGCATGCGCTGCCGGCCGACCCCGCGCTGCGCCGCCTGCCGCGCCGCGAGCTGGACGGCCACCCGCGCCTGCAGCCGCTGGCCTTCCTCGACGACCCCTTCGCCGTGCTGCAGCTGCAGATCCAGGGCTCGGGCCGGCTGCTGCTGCGCGACGGCGCGGGCGGCGAGCGCCTCGCCCGCGTCGCCTTCGCCGGACACAACGAACAGCCGTTCGAGTCAGTGGCCAAGGCCTTGCTGGCGCGCGGCGAGCTGACGGACGCGAGCTGGCCGGGCCTCTCCGACTGGGCCCGCCGCAATCCGGACAAGGTGCGCGACGCGCTGGCGGTGAACCCGCGCGTCGTCTACTTCCGCGAGGAGGCGCTGCCCGACGCCGCCCAGGGCCCGCGCGGCGCGCAGGGCGTGCCGCTGACGCCGGGGCGCTCGGTCGCCATCGACCGCAGCGTCATCGCCTTGGGCACGCCGCTGTGGCTGGACAGCACCGAGCCGCTGTCCACCACGCCCATGCGCCGCCTGGTGCTGGCGCAGGACACCGGCAGCGCCATCGTCGGCGCCGTGCGGGCCGACCTGTTCTGGGGCTGGGGCATGGAAGCCGGGCTGCAGGCGGGGCGCACCAAGCAGCCGCTGCGGCTGTGGGCGCTGCTGCCGCAGGGGGTCATTCCACGACCTTGACGCCTTTCCAGAACGCGTAGCGGCCCTTGATCTCCGCGGCGGCGGGCAGCGGGTCGGGATAGGTCCAGACCGCGTCGGGGTTCAGCTCGCCGTTCACGAGCAGGCTCAGGTACTTGGCCTCGCCCTTCCACGCGCAGCGCGTCACGTGGTTGCTGAAGCTCGTGTACTGCGTCTTCAGCGACTCGGCGGGGAAGTAGTGGTTGCCTTCGACGACCACCGTGTCGTCGCTCTCGGCCAGGGTGATGCCGTTCCACACAGCCTTCATGGTGTCTCCTTGGGACAATGGGTTGGATGAAACGCTACCACTCCCACCTCGGCCGCGACATCGTCGTCACCGGCGGCAGCGCCCGCGACCTGCAGCCGGGCCAGTTCGGCGTGCTCGCCATCGACGGCGGCGCGGGCGGCTGGTCGGTCGTGCACAAGGGGCCGGATGGCGAGGTCGTGGAGCTGAACAACGAGATGCATTTCGAGCTGCCGGAGGACGCGCTGGCGTTCACGAAGGAGCTGATCGACCTGCTGCCGCCGGCCGAGGGCGACGTGCCATGAAGGCGCTGGCCGCGCTGCTGGCGCTGTTGCCGCTGCTGGCCGCCGCGGCCGGCAATCCCGCCGCGGGCCGCCAGCTGTTCGCGTCCTGTGCCAGCTGCCACGCGGCAGGGCCCGCCGCGCGGCACGGCTTTGGCCCGCACCTCAACAGGCTGGCCGGCCGCACGGCGGGCAGCCTGGCCGGCTATGCCTACTCGCCCGCGCTGAAGGCCTCGGGCCTGGTCTGGGATACGGCCACGCTGACGGCCTATCTGCGCGACCCCGGCGCGCTGGTGCCGGGCACCAAGATGCGCTACTTTGGCCTGGGGATCAATGAGAAGAAGGTGGTGGACCTGCTGGCCTACCTGGCGGCGCAGGACGGGCGCTGAGCGCACGTATAAACGGGGCCGCCGCGGCCCAGTCGTCCGACGGGCGCGCGATGCATCGATTCAGGGAGAGAGACAACATGCCATTCAAACGAGTTTTCCGGCATCTGGCCCTGGCAGCGCTTGCCGCGGCCTCGGTGTCGTCGTGGGGGCAGCGGGCCGGTGACCCTTTGGCCCCCATCGTGCGCTGCATCGCCGCCGGCAAGTTCGGCGTGCTGGAGCAGGCGCGCCTGCCTGCCAGCGCCACGTCCCGTTCGGTCGAGACGGCTGCCGGCAACAAGACGGTCAGCGTGGCGGACGGCTACCGCGTCATCCTGGCCACCTCGCAAGGCCAGCCCTTCGTCAACCTCAAGGTCGAGCAGTCGTCACCGGCCGACGCCGCCGTGGACCGGGCCACGGTCGAGGCGCAGATGGCGCTGTTCTCGTCGCGCCGCAGCGGCGCCCAGCAGGCGCTGCAGCGCGTGGTGGATGGCGAGGTCGAGCTGCTGTCGCTGCACCAGCCCGACCTGGCACGCGGTGGCCCGATCAGCTTCTACAGCCTGTTCGTGCCGTCCAAGGCGCTGATCGCGAGCCTGTACGTGCTGAACCAACCGCCCGGCCAACGCGCGTTCTCGACCTACGCCGACTACGAAGCCCTGCGCAATGAGGCCGTGAAGCTCGTCCAGGGCTGCGCCGCCGCGGCCGGCGCGTGAGCTGCCATGCCGGCACAGCGCTTCAACGTTTACGGCCGCCTGTTCGACATCGAGCGCAGCGCTGACCGGTGGTTGGTGCTGGCGGTCGGCAACGACGGCAAGCGCGCGCCGGCCGGCTTCGTCATTCCCGAGTTCGTGACAGACGTGGAGCTGGAGCAGTTCCTGTTCGACCTGTTCCATGAGCAGGCGGGGTACAAGAAGGGCGGGATTTTTCGGGTGCACCGATAGATATGGACACGCCATTGGCAACCATAGGCCTGCAGGCGAAGGTTCGCCCCTTGCCAGGAACCATCGAGCACTACTGGTTCGAGAACAAGCATGTGGGCCTTAGTCGCACGCTCTTTCACCGCATTCGCGTTCCATTCGAGCCGTTTTATTCAGGCCTTGACTACATCTCGCAGCCCGAAACGACGGAACTGGTTGTCGAGTGGATCAACCTGGGCTTGGCCGATCCTGCTGCGCTCGACGGCGTCGAAATTGCCATGCACCGCACGCCGAACGTTGAGGCATCGATCTACCTTGGAGCAGCGCACAACTGGGTCCAGATCGAGAAGCTCACGTTGAGTCAGGAAGGCTCCTGCTACCGAGTCTCAGTTAGCGGCTTGGTTGAGCTCGCCCGTGAGGGCGTGGCATGCGACGAATGGCTCGCTTTCGAGGCAATTGCGGTTTACGGTGGTGCCGCTTAGTCCTTCGCAGCGCTCCTGCCAGGCTGATTCTTCAAACCTGCCCACCCGCCTTCGCCCCCTTCCCCTTCAGCACCGGCGCATCCGGCATGCCGAGCAGATCCGCTGCCAGCGCCTCGGCCACCTCGATGCCATCGACACCCGCCGACATGATGCCGCCCGCATAACCCGCCCCTTCACCCGCCGGGAACAGCCCGCGCACGTTGACGCTCTGGTAGTCGCGCCCCCGGTTGATGCGCAGCGGTGACGAAGTGCGTGTCTCCACGCCGGTCAGCACCGCGTCCGGGCGGTCGAAGCCGCGGATCTGGCGGGCGAAGGCGGGGAGCGCTTCGCGGATGGCTTCCAGCGCATAGGTCGGCAGCGATCCGCGGCCCTTTTCCTGCAGGTTGGTCAGCGTCACGCCAGGCTTGTAGCTGGGCAGCACATCGCCAAACTCCTTGCTGACCTGGCGCTTGATGAAGTCGCCCACCAGCGAGCCCGGCGCCAGGTAGCCGCCGCCGCCGAGTTCGTAGGCGCGGCTTTCCCACTGGCGCTGGAAGGCCATGCCGTCCAGCGGGTTCACGGGGCTGCCGTCGCGCTTGCCGTCTTGCCGGTAGTCCTCGGGCGTCAGGCCCACGACGATGCCGGCGTTGGCGTTGCGCTCGTTGCGCGAGTACTGGCTCATGCCGTTGGTGACGACGCGGTGCTCTTCGCTCGTCGCGGCCACCACCGTGCCGCCGGGGCACATGCAGAAGCTGTAGACCGCGCGGCCGTTCTTGGCGTGGTGCACCAGCTTGTAGTCGGCCGCGCCGAGGATGGGGTTGCCGGCATTGGGCCCGAAGCGCGCCGCGTCGATCAGGCTTTGCGGATGCTCTAGCCGAAAGCCGATGGAGAAGGGCTTGGCCTCCATGTGCACGCCGCGCGCATGCAGCATCTGGAAGGTGTCGCGCGCGCTGTGGCCGAGGGCAATGACGACGTGCGACGTGCTGATCTGCTCGCCCGATTCCAGCTGCACGCCGCGCACGGCGCCGTTCTCGATCAGCAGATCGGTCATCTTCTGCTGGAAGCGGATCTCGCCGCCCAGCGCCTCGATGTCGGCGCGCATCTTGATGATCATGCTGACCAGCCGGAAGGTGCCGATGTGCGGCTTGCTGACGAACAGGATCTCCTCCGGCGCGCCGGCCTTGACGAACTCTTGGAGAACCTTGCGGGTCAGGTGGCGCGGGTCGGAGATCTGGCTGTAGAGCTTGCCGTCGGAGAAGGTGCCGGCGCCGCCCTCGCCGAACTGCACGTTGCTCTCGGGGTGCAGCTTCTGCTCGCGCCACAGGCCCCAGGTGTCCTGCGTGCGTTCGCGCACGGCCTTGCCGCGTTCCAGCACGATGGGGCGCAGGCCCATCTGCGCCAGGATCAGCGCGGCGAACAGGCCGCAGGGGCCGAAGCCGACGACCACGGGCCGCGGGCCGGTGTACTCACCCACCTGGGCCAGGAAGTGGTAGCCGGTGTCGGGCGTGGGGCGCACTTGGTGGTCGCCGGCGAAGCGGGCCAGCACGGCGGCCTCGTCCACACCTTCGGCCAGCGTGCAGTCCAGCGTGTAGACGAGCTGGATGTCGGACCGTTTGCGCGCGTCGTAGCCGCGGCGGGCGATGTGCAGGGCGGCGAGTTCGGCGTCGGCCAGCTTCAGGCGGGCCAGCGCGGCGGGGCGCAGCTCGCTCTCGGCGTGGTTCAGCGGCAGGCGGAGTTCGTTGATGCGGATCATGGTCGTTTGGTCAGTGTCGAGCCGACAAAAACAAACAGGCCCCGAGGGGCCTGTGCGTGATGAACGTTCAGGCGGTCAGCCCGACGATCAGCCCGAATGCGGGCGCTTGCCCGGGTTCTTCTTCGAGCGGGTGTGCGCGCCGCGCTCCAGGCTGCACAGCTGGCCCTTGCCGGTCGTGAAGGTGACGCCCTTGGGGGCGGCGGGACGGGGAGTGGCCTTGCGGTCCGCTTCGGTGACGATCTTGTTGCCCATGAGTGGCTCCAGTAAAAACTTAGCCCACAGCAGGGGCGAAACGACGAAAAGCGGCGATTTTAGCGGCTGTCGCGTTCGCGGCCTAGTGTCCGCAAAACTGCCGATGCGCGGCCGGTGCCGCTTGGGGAACAGTGCGCCCAGGCTCAGGGAGAAGCGATGACGGCGGCACCGGACAAGACCCACACGATGACGGACGCCTTGAAACGCTGCGCCGGCGCCGTCGAGACCTTCATGGCGGGCGAGGCGTGCAAGGACCAGCCGCCCGACGAGAAACGGCTGCTGGACGAGCGCCGCCGGGCCATCGCCCCCTCAGAGTCGGGGCGCTTCACGGGGCTGGCGCTGTCCGGCGGCGGCATCCGCAGCGCCACCTTTGCGCTGGGCGTGCTGCAGGCGCTGGCGGGCCGCCGGCGCGATCCGGTCCAGCCGGGCAAAGCCGCCGGCTTCAGGGATTCGCTGCTGTCGCGCTTCGACTATCTGTCCACCGTCAGCGGCGGCGGCTTCATCGGCGCCTTCCTGGTGGGCCTGTTCGTGCCGGGGCGCCTGCGTGAGAACCCGGCGCCCGCGCCCGACGCTACGCCAGAAGAGAAAGAACAGGCCGCGCAGGCCGCCGTGGCGCGGTCCGCCGACGACGCGCAGGCGGTGCTGGCCGGCGGGCCGCCCGGCCGCATCCGTGCCGACGCCTGCAAGACCGACGAGTTCCGCCTGCGCGCGCCGCTGGCCTGGTTGCGCGAGAACGGCCGCTACCTGACGCCTACCGGCACCGGCGACCTGGTCTACGCGGCCGCCCTGGGCCTGCGCAACTGGATCTCGCTGCATGTGGTCATCGGCGTGGCGTTGCTGGCGGCGCTGACGCTGCTGGCGGCCGTGCGCAGTTGGCTGCTGCATCAGGCGTGGGCCGAGCCGCTGTACCTGCTGGAAGGCGCCTGGCTGAGCAACGCGCTGGCAGGCAGCGACCAGCCCTCGGACTCGGTCTGGTGGAGCACGCTGTTCCTCGTCGCGCTGGCACCGCTGGCGCTGTGGGTGCTGCCCGCCGGCATCGCCTACTGGACCACCAGCCGTCGCCCCGATGGGCTGAGCCTGCCCGTCAACCGCAGCATGGTGGGCATGACGGGCGCGGTGCTGGTGTTCGCCATGCTGGCCTGGCACGGCACGGGCGATGCGACGGCGCTGCGCGCCGTGTGGGGCGCCCTGGCCGGCGTCACGCTGCTGGGCGTGCTGGTACACGTGGTGCTGGCCATCTTCCAGCCCACTGCGCGCATGCAGGCCGTGCAGCTGACGCGCTGGCTGGCCAGCGGCCTGATCGCGGCCGGCGTGGTGGCGCTGCTGGCCGTCATCGAGACGCTGGGCCACACGCTCTACCTGCTGACCATCACCGGCCCGGCCTGGCTGCCCAGCCTGCCCGCTGCGCTGGGGGCGGCACTGGCCTGGCTGGGCAAGAAGATCGGCGCGTCCGGCAGCGCCAGCGCCCTGCCGGGCTGGATGCAGAAGATGCCGCTGACCACGCTGGGCGGCATCGCCGGCCTGGCGGCCCTGCTGCTGATCGCGACGCTGTGGGCCTGGGTCGTGCAGTGGCTGGCCTGGCAGGGCGGGCCGCCCAGCGTGGCGCGCATGGCCAGCGCCGAGCACCTGTGGCTGCTGCTGACGCATGCGGGGGCCTGGTGCCTGCTGGCCGCCGGCGTGGGCCAGTTCCCGGCGTTCATCAACCTGTCCAGCCTGCAGAGCTTCTATGCCGCGCGGCTGATCCGCACCTACCTGGGCGCCAGCAACCGTGAGCGCTTCGACGGCGATGCCCGCCACCTGTCGGCCGCCGAGCCGCTGCCGGGCGACAACCTGAGCTTCGACGCGCTTTACGACAAGAAGATCGGGCAGGAGAGGCTCAAGACCTGGGCGCCGCTGCACCTGGTCAACGTGACGGTCAACAAGACCATCGACCCTGCCGAGCAGCTGGTGCAGCGCGACCGCAAGGGCCAGCCCATGGCCGTCATGCCCTATGGCTTCGCCATCGACGGCTGGCGCAACCTGTTCAAGCCGGACGGCGGCAAGTTCCCGCTGAACCCGACCATGCACCTGGGCGACTGGGTCGGCACCTCGGGCGCGGCCTTCTCCACCGGCATCGGCCGCGAGACCACGCTGGGCATGTCGCTGCTGATGGGCGCGGCCAACGTGCGCCTGGGCGTGTGGTGGGCGTCGGGGCTGCACCGCAAGGATTTGCCGGCCTGGTGGCGCGTGCTGACCTGGGCGGGCCGCGGCCTGGGCACCGTGTTCCGCACGCAGACCTATTTGAGCTACGAGTTCAGCGCGCGCTTCTACGGCCTGCGCCGGCGCTGGCAATACCTGTCGGACGGCGGCCACTTCGAGAACACCGCGCTGTACGAGCTGCTGCGGCCGGAGCGCGACCTGGGCCTCATCGTCGCCAGCGACAACGGCGCCGACCCGGCCTACCGCTTCGACGACCTGGCCAACCTGATGCGCCTGGCGCGCATCGACCTGCGCGTGGAGGTCAGCGTCGTCAGCGATTTCGGCGAGCACGCGCTGCTGAAGACGGTCTTCGGCACCACGGCGGATTTCAGCGCCGATGGCGGCAAGACCAATCCCGCCGCGCTGCTGCTGAAGGCGCAGTCGCTGGACGACGGGGACGATGGAAGGAAGGCCCCGCCCTGCTGGATCGTGCTGCTCAAGCCCAGCCCGCAGGCCGGCGCGCCGGCCGACGTGCTGCAGTACGCCAAGACCCACCCGGCCTTCCCGCAGGAGCCCACGTCCGACCAGTTCTTCGACGAGGCGCAGTGGGAGAGCTACCGCAGCCTGGGCCAGTACATCGCGGGCCGCGTGCTGGATGCCAAGGTCTGGGCCGAGCTGGAGAAATTCATGCTTGGAGCCTGAGCCAGCGCTCGAAGTCCGGCAGGTCCATGGGTTTGGCCAGCAGGAAGCCCTGCAGCAGGTCGCAGCCGCAGGCCTGCACGATGGCCAGCTCGGCCTCGTTCTCGACGCCTTCGGCCGTGACCGTCAGGCCCAGGCCCAGGCCCACGCCGACGATGGAGCGCAGCAGCGCCTGGCGGCGCGCGTCGCGGTCCACGTCCTGGATGAAGCTGCGGTCGATCTTCAGCTCGTCCACCGGCAGGTGCTGCAGGTAGGCCAGCGAGGACTGGCCGGTGCCGAAGTCGTCGATGGCCAGCTTCACGCCCCAGCTCTTCAGCGCGTGCAGCACGGCGATGGGGTCGGCGCCGCTGGCCATCAGCCCGGTCTCGGTGACCTCCAGCTGCAGCTGGCTGGGGTCCACGCGGTACTCGGCCAGCAGCGCGGCCAGGCGCACGGGCAGGGACTGGTCCTGGATATCCAGCGTCGAGATGTTGACGGCGATGCTGATCGGCGCCAGCCCGGCGGCCTCGCGCTCGGCCAGCGTGCGCACGGCGCGCTCCAGCATCCAGTCGGTCACCTGGCGGATGCGGCCGCTGCGCTCGGCGAAGGGAATGAAGTCGCCCGGCGGCAGCCAGCCCCGCTGCGGGTGCTGCCAGCGCACCAGCGCCTCGGCGCCGGTGATGCGGCCGGTCTTCAGGTCGCGCTTGGGCTGCAGGAACTGGCGCAGCTGGTCCTGCGCGATGGCGGCGGCCAGGTCGGACAGCAGGCTCAGGTGCAGTGCACGCGCGGCCTCGGTGCCGGGGTTGTAGACGGCCACCGGCTGGCGCAGCCGCTTGGCCTCGAACATGGCCTGCTCGGCGCGGCGCAGCAGGGTCTCGGTGTCGGCCGCATGCTCGGGCCAGTGGGCCAGGCCCAGCGACACCGACAGGTCCAGCGCCTGGCCCTGCCACGACAGCTTGTGTTCCACCTCGGCGCGCAGCTGCACGGCCAGCGCGGTGCCGTGCTCCAGCCGCAACACCGGCGCCAGCGCGGCGAAGGTGCCACCGGCCAGCCGCCCGTAGGCGGCCGCGCCCTCGAACAGCGTGTGCAGCTTGGCCGCCGCGCCGCACAGCAACGCGTCGCCGGCGTCGAAGCCCAGCACGCTGTTGACGGCCTTCAGCCGGTCCACGTCGATGCAGATCAGTACCGCCAGCCGCTCGCCCTCGGGCAGCCCGGCCAGCAGGCGGTCGCCGTCGGCGATGAAGCGGCTGCGCTGCGGCAGGCCGGTCAGCAGGTCCACGTCGGCCAGGCGGCGCAGCTGGGCCTCGCGTTCACCGACCGCGGCGGCCATGGTGTTCATGGCCCGGGCCATGTGGCCCAGCTCGTCGTGCGAGCCCACCTCGATGCGGTGGCCGTACTGGCCCTGCGCGATCAGCTCGGCGCCGTCCTCGGCGCGCTTCAGCGGCGCGACGATGGAGCGCGTGACGCCCACCGCCAGCAGCCCGCCCGCCACCAGCGCGGCCGCGCACAGCGCCAGCACGCCGGTGCGGTCGGCGTCGATCTGCTCGCGCAGCTCGCGCGCCCTGGCCGTGCCGGCGCGGTCCTCGCTGGCCGCCAGCTGGTGGATGGCGCCGATGAACAGCGACAGCGCCGCCTCGGTGTCGCTGCCCAGCAGCGCGCGGGCCGACTCGAAGGCGCCGCGCTCGATGTGCTCGCGCACCTCCGCGAAGCTGCGCCGGTAGTCGTCCAGCTGCAGCCGCACCTCGCCCAGTCGCTCGCTGCGCGGGCCCGCCGGCAGCACCAGCGCCAGGCGCTGCATCGCGTCGTCCAGTCGGCCGTTGGCGGCGGCGATCTCCTGGTAGGCCGCCTCGCGCAGGTCGGGGTCGGGGTTCATCAGCACCAGCAGCTTGCGGGCCACGGCCTCGGCGCTGCGGTTGATCTCGTTGACCGAGTCGCGGATGGCGGCCTGCTCGTCGACGATCTGGTTCAGCGCGTCGGACAGGCTCTGCAGGCGGTAGACCGACAGCGCGGCCAGCGCCAGCAGCATCAGCAGCATCAGCCCGAAGGCCAGGCCCAGCCGCGTGCGGATGCGCAGCCGCCGCGACAAGGCCAGGGGGGCTGCTGCCGGTGCGTTCACGGGTGGCGGCAGCAGCCGGGCGTCACGCGGCGGTCCACTGCGCCAGCAGCAGCCGCGCGGTGGCGACGTTGGTGGCGCAGGGCACGTCGTGCACGTCGCAGGCGCGCACCAGGGCGTTGATGTCGGGTTCGTGGGGCTGCGGCGTCATCGGGTCGCGCAGGAAGATGACGCCGTCCAGCTCGCCCACCGCCAGCCGCGCGCCGATCTGCAGGTCGCCGCCCATGGGGCCGCTGAGCACGCGCTCGATCTCCAGCCCGTGCGCCGCCGCCAGCCGCGTGCCGGTGGTGCCGGTGGCCATCAGCGTGCAGCGCCGCAGCAGCGGCAGGAAGTCGCGGGCGAGGGCGATCATGGCGTCCTTGCGGCCGTCGTGGGCGATCAGGGCGAGTTTCATCGGGCGGGCCGGGTGCAAAAGCGGCGACGTTACACGCAGTCCGGCGGCCTCAGTGCGTAAGACTTCGCGCTTTCCTCATCGGACCGGTAACGCCCACTTCGCCGCCGCCGCCGATGCGGCTCAGAGCTGAATCGACACCCGCATCTGCAGCTCGCGCTCGGGCTGGCCCGCCGAGTCGCGGCTGCTGACGGTGCCGCGGGGGGGCGGCGCCAGCGGGGCGCCGCCCGTGCGGGCCGCGGCCTGCCAGCGCTCCATGGGCAGGCTCAGCGTGGACTGGTAGCTGTTGCCGCCGTCCTCGATGTCGAAGGTGACCCGCACCGGCGCGTCGCCGCCGGCCCAGGTGGGGGTGACGGTGAAGGCCTGCGCCACCTGGCGTTCCTGCGGGCGCGGGCTGGCGTGGATGCGCCGCGTGGCGCCGTCGGCCGTCAGCTCGACGGCGGCGCCGACCCATTGCAGCGGCTCGCGCGTGGTCAGCCGGGCACTGGCGCGTTCGCCGTTCTGCACCAGCAGGCGCTGGGTCGGCACCGAGACGGCCGGCACGGTGGTGGACGTCACGACGCCGGGCGCGCGCGGCGACACGCTGCCCGCCGTGCCGACGACGACGGCGCCGTCGCGCACGCCGGCCTGGGCCGACGGCGGCAGCGTGCTGTCCACCCAGCGCAGTTCCACCAAGAGTTGGACGGCCGGCGGTGCGGCATGGGCCAGCACCGGCAGCAGCAGGGACAAGAGGAGCAGGCGCTTCATGTCTGCAAGCTTAGGGCCTTCGCGCCGGCCACAGTCGCGCGCCGAACAGATTGATGGCCAGACCGGCCATCACCAGCGCGGCGGCGATGAGCTTCCAGGCCGGCAGCGGTTCGGCCAGCAGCAGCGCTGCGGCGCCCATGCCGAATACCGGCACCAGCAGCGCCAGGGGCACGATGCGCGCGGCCGGGTGGCGGGCCAACAGCCAGGCCCAGCAGCCGTAGCCGAACAGCGTGTTGGCGAAGCTTTGCCACAGCACCGCGCCCCAGGTGCCGGCATCGGCCGCCGCCAGCGCCGTGGCGATGCGGTCTGGCCCGTCCACCAGCAGGGCCAGCAGCAGCAGCGGCGGCACCGCGAACGCGCTGCTCCAGACCACGTAGGCCAGCATGTTGACCGGCCCGGCGCGCTTGCCGACGAGGTTGCCGCAGGCCCAGGAGAAGGCCGCGGCCAGCACCATGGCGAGGCCCAGCGGCGTGGTCGTGCCGTCGGTGTGCATGACGATGACGGCAATGCCCGCCACGGCCAGCGCCAGGCCCAGCCACTGCGCGGGCAGCACGCGTTCGCCGTTCAATCTCACAGCCAGCAGCAGCGTGAAGAACACCTGGGTCTGGATGACCAGCGAGGCCAGCCCCGGCGAGATTTCGCTGCGCATGGCCAGGTACAGCAGGCCGAACTGGCCCACCGCGACGAACAGGCCGTAGCCGGCGAGGTTCTGCCAGCGCACCGCCGGCCGTGCGAGGAAGAAGCAGGCCGGCACGAAGGCGATGACAAAGCGCAGCACGGCCAGCGTCATCGGCGGCAGCACCGCCAGCGCGTACTTGATGACGACGAAGTTGCTGCCCCAGATGGCGACGACGGCGAGGGCCAGCAGCAGGTGGCGTGGGGGCAATGTTGCACTCATGGTCGGAGGCATTTTGCGGGCCGAGCGCCGTGCCGCTCCCGCCAAGGCGAGTGTTCCAATTCAGCCGATGCAGATGCGGTCGCGGCCCTCGGCCTTGGCCTGGTAGAGCAGCCGGTCGGCGCGCTCCAGCGTCTGGGCCAGCGTGTCGCCGCGGTGGTGGCCGGTGAGGCCGATGGAGACGGTGACCGACACGGCCTGGCCGCCGCCCACGTCGACGCGCAGCGCGGCGATCTGCTGGCGCAGCCGCTCCATGCCGGCCAGCGCGGGCGGCATGGCGGTGTCGGGCAGCAGCACGAGGAATTCCTCGCCGCCCCAGCGGGCCAGCACGTCGGTGGCGCGCAGCGCGGCCTGGCCGGCCTGGGCGAAGGCGTGCAGCACCGCGTCGCCGGCCGCGTGGCCATGCCGGTCGTTGAAGCGCTTGAAGTGGTCCAGGTCCAGCGTGGCAATGCAGAAGTCGTGGTGGTGGCGCAGCGAGCGCAGCAGCTCCTGGTCCATCAGCGCCTGCATCTGGCGGCGGTTGGGCAGGCCGGTCAGCTCGTCGCGCGTGGCGATGGCCTGCAGTTGCGCCAGCGCGCGGGCCAGCTCCTCGCGCTGCTCCGACAGCCGGCGGCGGATGCGGCTGAGCCGCGCGGTCAGCATGGCGACGGCCGGCAGCATGCAGGCCAGCATCAGGAAGTGGCCGATCTCGACCTCGGGCGGGTAGCGGGCCGGCTGGACGATGGCCATGGCGCCCATGGCCAGGCCGAACCAGGCCAGCGCGAACAGGCTCAGCGCATAGGCGTTGCGGGCACGCAGCTGGAACATGCCGAACATCAGGATCAGCGTCAGCACCGGGAAGCAGGCGCCGCGCAGCGACCCGGCCTGCGCATAGCCCAGCGCCGCGGCGCTGATGGCGAAGGCGATCTGCTCGCGCGTCAGCGATGGGTCGGCGAAGCGCCGCGACCAGCCGCTGCGTATGGCGGCGTAGAACAGCGCCATGCCGCCGAGGCCGTAGGCCGTCCAGGCCCACAGCAGCGGGCCGCGCCGGCCCTGGTCGATGTGAACGGCGTAGTGCAGCGCGATGACGCTGATGCCCATCAGCAGCATGGCCAGCGAGGTCTGGCGCAGGCGCAGCCGCTGGGCGGAGTCGCTGCCCAGCCACAGGTCGATCAGCCGCCGAAGGTGGGACGCCGCCATGGCGCTAGCCTACCGCGACGCGCGGTGCCAGGGCTTGCCTGACGCAACGCTGCTGCGGTGCTTGTTCACGCGCGGCAGCAGCGGGCCCGACAGGTTGTCGCCCAGGCACGGCATGGCATCCGCGCCGCGCGGCGGATGTCGGCGGCCACGGCCTCCAGCGCGGGCGGGTTGCCGCGGATGTCGCAGACGAGGGCGAGGCGCATGGTGTTCAAGCCTTCAGATGCCCCAGCGGTAGCACGCCGCTGGCCTTGACCTCGCCCAGCGAGAAGCTGGTGTGGATGTCCTTCACGTTGGGCAGGTTCAGCAGCGTGTCGATGGAGAAGCGCGAGAAGGCGTCCAGGTCGGTGGCCATGACCTGCAGCTCGAAGGTGCCGGTGCCGGAGATGTAGTGGCAGGCGATGACCTCGGGCAGGCGGCGGATGGCGTCTTCCAGCGGCTTGGTGGCCGCTCCGGCGCTGCGCTCGGCGTCCAGCCGCACGAAGGCCAGCACGCCCAGGCCCAGCTTGCGGCGGTCGATCTCGGCGCGGTAGGCGGTGATGTAGCCCTGGTCTTCCAGCCACTTCACGCGCCGCCACGTGGGCGCGGCCGACAGGCCGATGCGCTGCGCCAGCTCGGCGTTGGACTGGCGCGCATCGCGCTGCAGCTCGGCCAGGATGGCGACGTGGTAGCGGTCCAGCGCTTCGGCGGTGAGATCCTCGGTGCTCATGGTTTGCCCTGGTCGGCAGGTCGCCGATATGAATTGGCGGAAATTCTGTCATTTTGAGAAACAACGTTGCCGAGATGGTCGAAATGCGGCCTGAATGAGAAAGCACCCCGCGCCCCGCTTTTCCTACACTGGCCGGCCGGGCCCAGTTGGACCACACTGAGCCTCAGCCCGCACGCCGCCTCACAAGGGCAGGCGCGCCAGCCAACCCCGAGGAGCACCGCCCCGATGAACGCCCCGCTGCCCGAGCACATCCTGAAAGCCCTTCAGACCGTGTCGCTCGACGACAAATACGCGCTGGACCATGGCCGCGCCTTCATGAGCGGCGTGCAGGCGCTGGTGCGGCTGCCCATGCTGCAGCGCACGCGTGACGCTCGTGTCGGCTTGAACACCGCCGGCTTCATCAGCGGCTACCGTGGCTCGCCGCTGGGCACCTACGACCAGGCGCTGTGGCAGGCCAAGAAGCACCTGGCCAGGCAGAACATCGTGTTCCAGCCCGGCGTCAACGAGGAGCTGGGCGCGACCGCCGTGTGGGGCACGCAGCAGCTGGACCTGTTCCCCGAGAAGGCGAAGTTCGACGGCGTGTTCGGTCTCTGGTACGGCAAGGGCCCAGGCGTGGACCGCTGCATCGACGTGTTCAAGCACGCCAACATGGCCGGCACGTCCAAGCACGGCGGCGTCATCGCCATCGCCGGTGA
>CAMLKW010000086.1 GCA_946480605.1 uncultured Roseateles sp.
CACCGGCCACGAGGTGGTGGACCTGGGCAAGAAGTTCGAGGACTACGGCGTCGAAGGCATCATCTACACCGACATCGGCCGCGACGGCATGCTGACCGGCATCAACATCGAGGCCACCGTCAAGCTGGCCCAGGCGCTGACCATTCCCGTCATCGCGTCGGGCGGCCTGTCCAACATCACCGACATCGAGCGCCTGTGTGCGGTGTTCGGTGACGGCGTCGAAGGCGTCATCTGCGGTCGTTCCATCTACACCGGCGATCTGGATTTCGCAGCGGGCCAAGCCCGCGCCGACGAGTTGATGGCGGCGCAAGCCTGATGCTCGCCAAACGCATCATTCCCTGCCTGGATGTGACCGCCGGTCGCGTCGTCAAGGGCGTCAATTTCGTCGGCCTGCGGGATGCGGGTGACCCGGTGGACATCGCCGCCCGCTACAACGAGCAGGGCGCCGACGAACTGACCTTCCTGGACATCACCGCGACGAGCGACGGCCGCGACCTCATCCTTCACATCATCGAAGCGGTGGCCAGCAAGGTCTTCATCCCGCTCACCGTGGGCGGTGGTGTGCGCGCCGTGGCCGATGTGCGCCGGCTGCTGAATGCCGGAGCCGACAAGGTGAGCTTCAACTCGGCGGCCGTGGCCGACCCCGAGCTGATCCGCGCCGCCAGCGACAAGTACGGCGCCCAGTGCATCGTCGTCGCCATCGATGCCAAGCGCCGCGCCGATGGCAATGGCTGGGATGTCTACACCCACGGCGGCCGCAAGAACGTGGGCCTGGATGCCGTCGAATGGGCGAAGCAGATGGCCGAGTACGGTGCCGGCGAGATCCTGCTGACCAGCATGGACCGCGACGGCACCAAGAGCGGCTTCGACCTGGCGCTGACCCGCGCCGTGAGTGACGCCGTGCCGGTGCCCGTCATCGCGTCCGGCGGCGTGGGCTCGCTGGACGATCTGGCCGACGGCATCACGCAGGGCGGTGCCGATGCGGTGCTGGCGGCCAGCATCTTCCACTTCGGCCAGCACACGGTGGGCGAAGCCAAGGCGCTGATGGCCGCCCGCGGCATCCCCGTCAGGCAGTAGGGCGTGGGCGAGGTCAGGATCATCGGGGGCCAGTGGAAGCGCTCCAAGCTCCCCGTGCCCGACGCGCCGGGCCTGCGCCCCACGTCCGACCGCATCCGCGAGACGCTGTTCAACTGGCTGGGCCAGACACTGAGCGGCTGGCGCGTGCTCGATGCCTTTGCCGGCAGCGGCGCGCTGGGTTTCGAGGCGGCCTCGCGCGATGCGGCCCAGGTCGTGCTCGTCGAGCGCGACGCCAGGCTGGCCGCCGGCCTGCGCGCCAGCGCGCAGCGGCTCAAGGCGACCACCATCCAGGTGCATGCGGACGATGCACTGGCCTGGATGCGTGCCGCGCCACGCGGCGGTTTCGACCTCATCCTGCTGGACCCGCCGTTTGCTGCCGACCTGTTCGAGCAGGCGCTTACGGCTGCCCAGCCGTTGCTGGCCGATGGCGGCCTCATCTACGTCGAATCTCCGCACGCGATCACGCCTCCGGCCGGATTCACCGCCTGGCGCCAGGGTCGCGCCGGTGCCGTGCACCACCAGTTGCTGCGTCGCGAGGACAATCCGGCTTCATGACATCGCGCACGACGATCACCGCCGTCTACCCGGGCACCTTCGACCCCATCACGCTGGGCCACGAAGACCTGATGCGCCGCGCGGCCGGCATGTTCGAGCGGCTGGTGCTGGCCGTGGCCGTGGGCCACCACAAGAAGACCATGTTCTCGCTGGACGAGCGCCTGGCCATGGCGCAGGCCGTGGCCGCGCCGCTGGGCAACGTCGAGGTCATCGCCTTCGACGGCCTGCTGCGCGACTTCGTCCGCGCCCACCAGGGCCGTGTCGTCGTGCGCGGCCTGCGCACCGGCGGCGACTTTGAGTACGAGTTCCAGATGGCCGGCATGAACCGCAAGCTCATGCCCGAGGTCGAAACCATCTTCCTGACGCCCGGCGAGCGTCACCAGTACACGTCCAGCACCTTCGTGCGAGAAATCGCGACGCTGGGCGGCGAGGTGGCGGAGTTCGTGTCGTCCGGCGTGCTGGCGCGCCTGAACGGCAAGTTCAACGGAGGCTGAGATGGCGCTGATGATCACGGATGAGTGCATCAACTGCGATGTCTGCGAGCCGGCCTGCCCGAACAACGCGATCAGCATGGGCGATGAGTTCTACAAGATCGACCCCGCCAAGTGCACCGAGTGCGTGGGCCACTTCGACGAGCCGCAGTGCGTGATGCTGTGCCCGGTCGCCTGCATTCCGGTCAACCCGGCGCACATCGAGACGCGCGAGACGCTGCTGCAGAAGTACCAGCGCCTCACCGCCGCCTGAGCGCGGCGCGGCGCCGGTGGCGCTTCAAGGCGCGCCCAGCGTCGCTTGCAGGATCTGCGCCAGCCGGGCAGCGGCCAAGGTCAGCTGGCGCTGCTTGATCGCGGCCATGCGGGCCGGGTAGTCCGGCGGCAGCCTGACCGTCCAGACCTCGCCCTGGCGCGGGCCGAATGCGAGGTCGTGCAGCGCCGGGCGGGCCTGGTCCAGCGTCTCGCCGGCCCAGCGCGCTGGCCAGTCGGCCATGTCGCCGGGCGTGACCGGCACCTCGCGCGCGGCCTGCAGCCAGGCGGCGTCGATGCCGGCCGGCGTCAGCGGCGCGGGCACGCCGTCCCAGAGCGAGTGCAGGTTGGGCATGCGCCAGCCGGCCGCCACGGCCTGCAGGCCGGCGGCACCGGTGGGCGGGCGGGCCGGGATGACGACCTGGTTGCTGCCGCGCGTGAACGTGGCGGGGTCCAGGCCGGTCTTGTCGGGGTCCACCGGTCGCCCCTGCGCGTCCAGGTAGACGCCGCCGATGTGCAGCGGCTGGTGCATGTCACCCACCAGATGGGCGATCACCAGCAGCGCGTCGCGCGGCGAAGCGAAGCCGAACGGCGCCGGCACCGGTTGCCCCTGCAGCACGCGTATGGCGGCCGCCGCGGCGCCGACGATGTCGTCGGGGCGCGCCCCGGTGCTGCCGGGCAGGTAGCGGCTGCGCTGGTAGGCGAGATTGGCGTAGTGATAGCCGCGGTGACAGTCCTCGGCGCCGGGCGCGGGCCGGCACTGGCGGTGGTTGCGCTGCGCGAAGGCGCGCAGCTCGGCGATGCCGGCATCGGTCTCGAACGGCGCGCACTCTGCATAGCGGCCGCGCGTCGTGTAGTCGAAGCCCTTGGCCGGGTCGATGCCGCGGGCGCAGTCCAGCCAGGCGCTGGCCTGCGCGAGCGTGAGGTCACCCAGCAACTGGGCCACGCGCTGCGCCGCGGGCGTGCCCTGCAGCAGCCTCTCGGTCAGCGCGCCCACGGTCTGGTGGCCCTCGCCACTCCAGGCGTGCGCGGCACTGGCGAAGGCCAGCAGCAGGGGGGCGGCAAGTCGGCGGAAAAACACGGGCAACTCCTTCCTCAGGCGATCAGGCCCGCCAGTCTGCCCGGCTGGAAGTGCAGCTCGATGAAGTCGGCCAGGCCGTCGAACACGGCGTCCAGCGGCCGGCCGGTCTGGCCGAACAGCGCCTGCAGCACGGCCGGCTGCTCGAACAGGCCGTGGGCGTAGACACCCAGCACGCGGCCGGCCTGCCAGCCTATGGCCTCGCCGGCCGCGTTGCGCAGTGCCACCTGTGGCGGCGGCAGGTCGGCATGCGGCTGGGTGCGGCCATGGCGGATCTCGTAGCCCTCGGCCTGCACGCCGGCCAGCGCGGCCCAGGGGCCGTCCGTCGCGTCGAAGTGCAGTGCGGTGCTGCGCAGCAGCTTCTCGGGCTCGAAGGCGGTCACCAGCGGCAACAGGCCCAGGCCTGGCGCATTGCCGTCCACGCCGTGCGTGTCGATCAGCGCCTCGCCCAGCATCTGCAGTCCGCCGCAGATGCCCAGGATCCGGCCGCGGTGGGCGTTGATGGCCAGGTCCAGCTTCTGCGCGCGCAGCCAGGCCAGGTCGGCCGCGGTGGCCTTGGAGCCGGGCAGGATGATCCAGTCCGCGCCTGCCAAGTCCGCGGCCGAGCGCGCCCAGGACAGCCTCACGCCGGGCAGCTGGCGCAGCGGCTGGAACTCGTCGAGGTTGGAGATGCGCGGGTAGGCGATGACGGCGATGCGCAGGCCCTCGCCGGTCGTCGCGTCGTCGAACACGCCGTCCTCTTCCGGCAGGCCATGGCCGCGCCACATCGGCAGCGTCGCGATGGTCGGCACGCCGGTCAGGCGCTGCAGCTGCTCGGGGCCCGGCGCCAGCAGGCCGGCGTCGCCGCGGAAACGGTTCAGCACGAAGCCCTTCACCTGCGCGCGCACGTCCTCCGGCATCAGCTGGTGCGTGCCGTACAGGTGGGCGAAGGCGCCGCCGCGGTCGATGTCGGTGACCAGCAGGCAGGCCGCGTTCGCGTCACGGGCGGTGCCCAGGTTCACGTAGTCGGTCGGCGCCAGGTTGATCTCGGCCGGCGAGCCCGCGCCCTCGATGACCAACACGTCGTTCTCGCGCAGCAGCTCGTGCAGTGCGGCGCGGGCGCGGGGCTTCAGCAGCGCGCTGCGCTCGCGCCAGGGCATGCGGGACAGCGCCTCGTCCACCTCGCCCAGCACGACGACCTGGCTGCGCGTGTCGGCCTCGGGTTTGAGCAGCACGGGGTTCATGCGCACCTCGGGCACGCGGCGCGCGGCCAGCGCCTGGAAGTACTGCGCGCTGCCGATCTCGCCCATCAGCCCGTTCAGCCCTGGTACGACGCGCGCGTTGTTGCTCATGTTCTGCGCCTTGAACGGCACGACCTTCAGGCCCTGGCGCGCGTACCAGCGGCACAGTGCGGTGGCCAGCCAGCTCTTGCCGGCGCCGCTGGTGGTGCCCAGCACCATGACCGCCTTGCCTTGTCGGCTCATGAATCTTCTCCCTCGATCTCCAGCAGGGCCAGCTGCAGTGCCTGTTGTGCGGCGGGCGCTTGCGTCGACACGCGCACCCAGTCGGCCATGCCGAACGATGTCGCGTCGCGCACGCGGATGCCGCGCTCGCGCAGCCTCGGCAGCATGTCGGCCTGCTGCGGCCGGGCCAGCCAGAAGTTCGTGCAGCTGTCGCGCTGCTGCCAGCCCAGGTCGGCCAGCAGCGCGCGCTGCGTGGCCGTCCAGCCGCGCAGCGTGGCGCGTGCGTCGGCCAGCCAGGCCTGTGTGTCGTCATCCAGCCAATGCATCAGCAGGGCCACGCCCTCGGCCGACAGCACCCAGCTCGGCGCCAGCGACAGCGCGTGTGCCCAGACCTCATCGGCGGCGGGCGCCACGCAATAGCCGGCGCGGATGCCCGTCAGGCCCAGCGCCTTGTTGGGGCTGATCAGCTGCCAGGCGCCGGGCGGCAGCGCGGGCGCAACGCCCTCCAGCCGCAGCGGCTCGTAGGCGCGATCGACGATGACCAGCGCGTCGCCCAGATCGGGCCAGGCCGCCATGCTTTCGCCGGTCGGGTTGCAGGGCTCGCAGATCCACACCAGCGCGGGTGCGGTCGGGCAGATGTCGGCGGGCCGGGCGTAGGGCTTCACGGCCAGTCCCAGCGCCTGGGCGGCGAGGGCGTAATCGCCAAAACCGGGCTGCGGCACCCACACCTCGCGGCGGCCGGCCAGCATGGCGGCCACGGTCAGGCGGCGTATGCCCTCCGCGCCGCCGGCCGTCGGCATCACTAGTTGCCCGTCGCCCAGCCGCCGGCGCAGCGCGCGGTAGCCGGGGTCGGGGTAGCTGCTCCGGTCGGCGGCCTGCACGGCGGCCAGCAGCGCGGGCGGCGGGCCCAGCGGGCTGGCGTTGGTGGAGAAATCGAAGTCCACCGGCGGCCCGTCGTCGGGGCCGCCGTGTTCGGGCAGCAAGGGGGTGTGGTTCATGACCTCAGCATCCAGGCCAGCAGTGCGAGGAGCGCGCCGCCGAGGGCGACAGCCTGCCACGCCACGGCGCGCGCCGCGTGCAGGTCGTCGGACGAGACCTGCCGGCCGTCGGCATGCAGCGTGTAGACGCCCGGCTTGCCCAGCCGCACGCCCAGCCGCAGCGCCATCGCGGCCATGGGCCAGCCGCCGTTGGGCGACGGCGTGCGGCGGGCCTCGCGCAGCAGCCGCAGCGAGGGCCGCGCGATCAGCAGGGCCGTCAGGCGCGCGGGAATCCACGACAGCAGGTCGTCCGCCCGCGCGGCCCATTTGCCGCTCCATTCGCGCTCGTCGCGGTAGCCCCACATGGCGTCGGCCGTGTTGGCGAAGCGGTAGACCGCCGCCCCCGGCAGTCCGACGATGGCGAACCAGAACAGCGGCGCGATGACCGAGTCGTTCAGGTTCTCGGCCAGCGTCTCGATGGCGGCCTCGCGCACCTCGGCGTCGGTCAGCGACGACGTATCGCGGCTGACCAGGCGCGATAGCCGTGTGCGACCCGCGTCCAGCGATTCACTCAGCGCCGTCTCGACGGCCATGGCCTCGTCGGCCAGCAGCGCCCAGGCCAGCAGCGGCTTCAGCAGCACGCCGATCAGCACGGCCGCGCCGGCCAGGCGCAGCGGCGACAGCCAGGGCTGGAGGCCCATCAACACCTGGCCCTCCAGCCACAGCGCGACGAAGGCCACGAGGGCCGCGCCCAGCAGCCAGGCCAGCGCGCCGCCCACGAAGGCCAGCGGCGCGGGCAACCGGGTCAGCTGGAACCAACCCAGGTAGCGCCCCATGCCGACGACCGGGTGCATCCAGCTGGGCGGCTCGCCCAGCCGGTCCACCAGCAGCGCCACCGCCACGGCAAGCGGCAGCAGCAGCGGCATCAGCGAGGCCGACTGCATCAGCCCAGCGGCGGCAGGCGTGCCAGCAGGCCGCTCTTGAGCCGTTCGGGGCGGCGGGCCCAGGCGAGCAGACCGTCGCCGGGTTCGGCATGCTGGGCGGCCACGTCCAGCAGCGCATCGACGCTGGTGGCATCGGGCGCGAGCTGCCCGAACAGGTAGCTGTGCTTGCCCACGCCTTGCAACGCGGCGGTGCAGCTCTGCCTGCAGGCCGCCATGCAGGCCTGGCCACGCACAAGCACCGGCTGGTCGCGTGCCAGGGCCTCGTTCTCGATGGCCTCCAGCAGCGCCTGCCCCTGGCCGTCGGCGCAGGTGGTGCAGACGACGAGCGCGCTCAATCCTCGATGCCCCGCTGCGCCGGCACGCCGGCCCGGTAGTGATGCTTCACCAGCGTCATCTCCGTCACCGTGTCCGCCGCGGCGATCAGCTCGGCCGGCGCGCCGCGGCCCGTCAGCACCACGTGCACGTGGGCGGGGCGCTCGCGCAGGCAGGTCAGCACCTTGTCCAGCTCCAGCCAGCCGTAGCGCAGCGGGTACATGATCTCGTCCAGCACGACGAGGAAATGGTCGCCGCTGCGTATCGTGGCCTCGGCGCGTGCCCAGCCCTCGCGGGCCAGGTCGGCGGAGTGCTCCAGGTCCTTGCTCTTCCACGAGAAACCGTCGCCCAGGCCGATGATGGGCACACCCAGTTGCTCGAAGACGCGGTGCTCGCCGAAGCGGGCGCTCGGCACCTTCATGAACTGGTAGATCAGCACCGGCTTGCCGCGGCCGTGGGCGCGCAGCGCCAGGCCGAAGGCGGCCGTGCTCTTGCCCTTGCCGTCGCCGGTGTGCACCAGCACCAGGCCGCGGCGCGCGAGCGGCTGTTCCAGCCGCTGATGGTCCAGAGGGGGCGTTTCGATTTCCATCTGTGTTCAGCCGGCAAAGAAGGCGGCAATGGCCTCCGGGTTGGACGGGAAGTAGTGGTGCACATAGCTCGCGCGCAGCGAGCCCTGCTGGTACAGCGCCTCGGCGGTCTTGCCGCCGTTGGGGTTGCTGGCCGTCGCGATGGGCACCAGCGGGGTCTCCAGCGTCGAGTAGTGGTAGCTGTGGCCGCGCAGCGGGCCCTCGGGCCAGTTGATGGCCTGCAGCCCCAGGGCCGCCAGGCGCTGCTGCAGGTGGGCGCGGCCGGGCAGCAGGCCGGCCATGCGGTGGGTCTCGCCGGCCGCGTCGGTCAGCGTCTCCAGCAGCGTCAGCATGCCGCCGCATTCGGCCAGCAGCGGCTTGGCGCGCGCGACATGGGCGGCCAGCGCGGCGGGTAGCGTGGGGTGCGCGGCCAGCCGGTCGGTGTACAGCTCGGGGTAGCCGCCGGGCAGCCACACGGCGTTGCAGTCGGGCAGCGGCTCGTGCTGCAGCGGCGAGAAGAAGGACAGCTCGGCGCCCAGTGCGTGCAGCGTGTCGAGATTGGCCGGGTAGATGAAGCCGAAGGCCGCGTCGCGCGCGATGGCGATGCGGCGGCCCTGCAGCAGCGGCCGCGGCGGCGGCTCGATCGTGGCGGCCTCGAAGGGCACGGGCTCGACGGTGAAGCCCGGCCGCAGCGTGGCCTCCCAGGCATCGGCCCAGGCGTCGAGTTGCGCGTCCAGCCCCGGCTGCTCCAGCGCCTGCACCAGGCCCAGGTGGCGCTCCGGCATGGTGAGCCGGGGTTCGCGCGGCAGCGCGGCGATCAGCGGCAGGTCGGCGGGCAGGCCTTCGCCCACCATGCGGCCATGCGCCGCGCTGCCCAGCCGGTTGGCGACGACGCCGCGGTGCCGCAGCCCGGGCCGGAAGTTCGCCAGCCCCGTGGCCAGCGCCGCGAAGGTCTGGGCCATGGCCGCCGCATCGATGACGCAGACCACCGGCAGGCCGAAGGCCTCGGCCAGGTCGGCGCTGCTGGGCTTGCCGTCGAACAGGCCCATGACGCCTTCGACGAGCAGCAGGTCGGCCTCGGCCGCCGCCCGCGACAGCAGCGCCTGGCAGTGCGCGAAGCCACCCATGAACAGGTCCAGCTGGTAGACGGGTGCGCCGCTGGCGCGCTCCAGGATGCTGGGGTCCAGGAAGTCCGGGCCGGTCTTGAAGACGCGCACGCGCCGGCCGCGCCTTGCGTGGCTGCGGGCGATGGCCGCGGTGACGCTGGTCTTGCCGGAGCCGGAGGAGGGGGCGCTGATGAACAGCGCGGCGCAGGTGGTCGTCATAGGGGCAGGGCGACCCAGCGCCCTTCGATCTGTGCAATGTGCAGGCGGGGGCCGAACACGCGCTTCAGCGCGTCGTGCGTGCCCGCGTCCGCGGGGGAGCCGGTGTGGACGATGCGGCCGTCGGCCATCAGCACCAGGTGGTCGGCCTGCAGCGCGAGGTGCAGCTCGTGCAGCACGCTGACGATGGTGTGGCCACCGGCCACGCGCTCGCGCACCAGCGCCATCCAGTCGGCCTGGTGCGGCGGGTCCAGGTGGGCCAGCGGCTCGTCCATCAGCGTCAGGGGCGCCTGCTGGGCCAGTGCGCGGGCCAGCAGCACGCGCTGGCGCTCGCCGCCGGACAGGCTGCCCAGCCTGCGCTCGCGCCAGTCCCAGCTTTGCGTTGCCTGCATGGCCGCCTGCACGGCGGCATGGTCGGTGGCGGTCGGTGGCGCGAGCCAGGGGCGATGCGGCAGGCGGCCCAGCATGACGACGTCCTGCGCGACCAGGTCGTCGGCGCCGGTCTCCTGCTGGCCCATCCAGGCCAGCTGGCGGCCGCGTTCGCGAACGGACCAGTCCTGCAGCGGACGGTCTGCCAACTGCACGGCAGCTTCGCAGCGTTGCAGGCCGGCCACGGCGCGCAGCAGCGTGGACTTGCCCGCACCGTTGGGACCGACGATGGCGGTCCAGCGGCGCGCGGGGATGGCCAGGTCGATGTTGCGGATCAGGTCACGGCCGTCGATGCGGACGCGGTCGATGCGGGCGGTCAGCGCGTTCATCGGCGGGGGGCTCCGCGGCGATGCATCAGCACCAGCAGGTAGACGCCGCCCAGCAGTGCCGTCACCAGCCCCACCGGCAGCTCCTGCGGCCGGATCAGCGCGCGGGCCAGCACGTCGGCGGCCAGCAGCAGCGCGCCGCCGGCCGCGGCGGACAGCAGGATGAGCCGGCCGTGCAGCACCGGGCAGACGGTGCGCACCAGGTGCGGCGCCACCAGGCCCACGAAGGCGACGATGCCGGTCTGCGCGACGGCAGCACCGGTGGCCAGCGCGAACGCGAAGATCAGCAGCAGCCGCACCAGCGGCAGCCGCACGCCCAGCGATGCGGCGGTGGATTCGCCCAGCGTCAGCGCGTCCAGAGCCGGGCTGGCGACCAGGCCCACCAGCAGCGCCGCCGCACCGCAGGCGGCCATCACGGTGACGCTGCGCCAGCCCAGCAGGCCGGTGTTGCCGAGCAGGAAGGCCTGCATCGCGCGCAGGATGTCGGGCGCCCACAGCGTGGCCAGGCCGGTCAGCGCGTTCAGCACCACGCCCACGACCACGCCGGCCAGCAGCAGCCGCAGCGTCTGCTCCACGCCGCGCGCGAGGATCAGCGTGAGGCCCACGCCCACCAGCGTGCCGATGAAGGCGATGCCGGTCAGGCCGAGGTGGGCCAGCAGCGACGAGGTCTGCGGCGACACACCGGTCAGCGCCAGCGCGATGGCGACGGCCAGGCCCGCGCCTGACGCGCTGCCCAGCAGATAGGGGTCGGCCAGCGGGTTGCGGAACAGGCCCTGCGAGATGGCGCCGGCCATGCCCAGCAGCGCGCCGGCCCACCAGGCGCCCAGCGAGCGCGGCAGGCGGATCTCCCACAGGATGACGGCCATGTCGTCGTTGCCCAGGTCGGCCCAGCCGGTGCTGCCGATCAGCACGCCGCCCAGCACGCCGGCGGCGCCGGCGGCCAGCAGCAGCGCGAGCAGGACGCCTGGCCTCAGGTTCACGCGCCGGCCTTCTCGCGCAGGCACTTGGCCATGATCTGCGCCGCCTCGGCCATGCGCGGCCCCGGGCGGGCCAGGATGTCGCCTTCCTCGGGCTTGAAGACGCAGATGCGGCCGCGCTTGACCGCGTCGATCTGGTTCCAGCCCGGCCGCTCCGCCAGCCCCTGCTCGCCGCGCGAGCCGATCATGATGAGCGCAGGGTTGGCCTTCACGACGAACTCGGGGTTGATCTTGGGAAAGGGGCCCAGCTCGGCCGGGATGATGTTGCCGGCGCCCAGCCGCGTCAGCGTCTCGCCCATGAAGGATACGGTGCCGGCGGCCCAGATGCCGCTGGCGACCTCGTAGTACACGCGCACGCCGCGCGCCGTGGCCGGCACGCTGCTGGCCGCCGCGGCCACGCCGGCCTCGATGTGGCGCCAGACGCGCTGCGCGTCGGGTACGGCCAGGATCTGACCGATGGTGTTCAGCACGCGCTGCACGTCCTTGTAGGAACGGGGCTCCAGTGCGATGACCTTCAGGCCCAGCGCGCGCAGCCGCTCGGCCACGCGCGAGGACACGGCCACCAGCACCACGTCGGGCTTCAGCGCCGCGATCAGCTCGACGTTGGTGTCGTCCAGGCCGCCCAGCTTGGGCAGCGCGTTCACTGGTGCGGGAAAGTTGGAGTAGCGGTCCACGCCCACCAGTCGGCCGCAGGCGCCCAGCTCGCAGACGGTCTCGGTCAGCGAAGGCAGCAGGCTGACGATGCGCTGCGGCGGTGCGTTGAGCGTGGTGACGTGGCCCAGGTCGTCCTTGATCTCGGCGGCGGCCGCCGGCAGCGCGGCGGCGAGCAGCAAGGTGAAGAGTGTTCTAAGCATCGTGTGAATCCTCGACGGGGCGCGTCCAGGCCTGGCCCGCGACCATCAGTGTCAGCCGGCCGCAGCGCCGGGCGATGTCCTGGTTCAGCCGGCCCAGCTCGTCGACATAGTCGCGCGCCTCGCGGCCCAGCGGCGACACGCCCCAGCCGACCTCGTTGGAGACGAAGACCACCGGCGACTCCAGCCGCGGCAGCAGCGCCAGCACGGCCTCGCGTTCGCGCTGCCAACCGGCGCCGTCGCGCGCGCCGTCCATGGGCATCAGCCAGTTGACCAGCCACAGCGTCAGGCAGTCGACGATGACCAGCGTGCCGGCACCGTCCACATGCTCCAGCGCCGTGGCCAGCCCCAGCGGCGCCTCGACGGTGGCAAAACCCGCCGGCCGCTGGGCCCGGTGGTGGGCGATGCGCGCACGCATCTCGTCGTCGGCGGCCAGCGCGGTGGCGATGACCACCACGCGGCCGCCGCGTTCCTGCCATTGGCGGGCCAGGCTTTCAGCGCGGCGCGATTTGCCGCTGCGCTGGCCACCGACGATGAGTTCGTGCGCGGCCATGCGCGTTACAGCTTCGGCGTCCAGCGCAGCGAGGCCAGCACCGTCATGGGCGCCGACGCGTAGCCGTAGGCCGTCTGGACCTCGCGGCCGAACGCGTTGTCCACGTTCAGCTGCAGCTTCACCTCGCGGCTGACCGCGTACTGCGCGCTGGCGTTGAACAGCGCGTAGCCGCCCAAGCGGCGCGTATTGGTCGCGTTGTCGAAGCGCGCGCCCGAGGCCGTCACGCCGGCGCCCAGCGTCCATTTGCCCAGCGCGGTGTCGGCGTTCACCGTGGCCAGGCGCTTGGCGCGGCGGGCCAGCAGCAGACCGGTGGCGGTGTCGGTGGGCTTCTGCAGGTCCAGCGTGGCGCGCAGGTTCACGTTGGCGACCTTGGTGGCGCCGGCCAGGCTCAGGCCTTGCAGGCGTGCCTTGGCGACGTTCTGGTAGCAGCCGAAGGCGCTGTTGCAGGTGCCGGCGGCGCCGAACACGATGAGCTTGCTGATGCGGTTGCGGTAGGCCATGGCCGTCAGCTCGTGGTCGCCGCGGGCCCATTTCAAGCCCACCTCGACGTTGCGGCCGCGCTCGGCGTCCAGCGGCTTCACGCCGGGCAGGTTCAGCGCCGGGCCGTAGACCGAGCCCTGCTGGTAGATGGTGGGCGCGCGGAAGGCGTTGCCCACCGAGCCCACGACGCGCAGGCCCTGCACGACCTCGTAGCCAGCCAGCAGCGTGCCGGTGCCCACGTCGCCGAACTGGCTGTCGCGGTCGTGGCGTGCGTGCGCCTGCAGGTCGAAGGCGCCGGCCGACAGCAGGTAGGCCAGGCCGAAGCCGTCGCGGTCGCGCTTGCCGACGCCGGCCGTCACGAGGCCGCTGTTCTCCAGCTTGTCCTCCATGCGCTCGACCGTGAAGTTCAGCTGCTGGTCGGCCGACAGCTTGTAGAAGCCGGTCAGCGCGAGGTTGCGCACGCGCGTGTCGGTCAGGTAGGGCGAGGGCGTGGTCTCGTAGATGTCGCGCGACTCGCCGAAGCTCAGCTGCGTCTGCAGGTCGGGCGTCCACTGCGCGGTCCAGGAGATGCGGGCGGCGTCGGCGTCCTGCTTGGTGATGTCGTCCACCAGCGGGCGCGACTTGGACGCGTCGTACTGGCCGCGCGTGTGGGTGCGCATGACCAGCGCCTCGGCGCGGTGGCCCGTGCCCAGCTGGGCGCCCACGCGCAGCATGGCCTGGCGCTTGTGGTGGCCGTCGCGGTCCGGGACGTAGCTGAACGAGCCGGGGTAGTCCACGGTGGCATTGAAGCCGTCCGTGCCTTCGAAGGCGGCGGTCAGCGCGTAGTCGAAGATGCCGGCGCTGCCGAACAGGCCGCCGTCGGCCTTGTAGGTGCCGAGGTTGCCGGCGGACACGCCCAGGTCGGCATTCGCGCCGCCGGCGCCCTTGCGCGTGAAGATCTGCACCACGCCGGCCACCGCGTCGGAGCCGTAGATGGCGCTGGCCGGGCCCTTCAGCACCTCCACGCGCTCGATCTGCGACAGCGGCAGGCCTTGCCAGCTGGCGCCGCCCGTGGCCTGCGAGTCGACCTTGACGCCGTCGATCAGCACCAGCGTGTGGCGGCTGTCGGCGCCGCGCAGGAAGATGGACGTCGTCGCGGCGGCGCCACCGTTGCGGACCATCTCGGCGCAGCCGTTGTTGCGCAGCAGGTCGGCCAGGCTGGCGGCGGCCTGGCGCTCGATGTCGGCGCGGGTGATGACGGTCAGGTCGGCCAGCACCTCGGACAGCTTCTGCGGCGTGCGGGTGGCCGTGGTGACGACGGTGTCGAGCTTGTTCTGGGCCTGTGCGGATGCAGCGGACGCGGCCAGGGCGAGGGCCGACAGTGCAAACAGCGGCCGACGGGCCGCGAGGAGGGAAGAGGACATGAGAGGAACGCAAACGATCACTCAGCCGCCCTGACCCCCGCAGCGCAGCTGAAAAACGGCTGTACGTGACAGCCCCGTCGTTGGCCGGTATCCGGGCTGATGGACATCCGTTCGACGCCTTCCCGGTGCTGGGCACCAGTGGCTCGTCGGTCGAACAGCGAGGCGCGAGGGCCTCGTCCACTACCGTTGCGGGGACAGCTCAGGTTAGATCTGCGGCGTGGCCGCTCGTCCTCCTGATTCCCGTTGAACTGCATCCGGCTTGGAACCGGGCGCGAGCACCAACGGCGGGCATTCTATCGGGCGCTGCTGGCGGCCGCGCCGGGCTTGCGCGGCTTGGCGGCCTGGGGTGGCTTCAGCACCACGACCTGCGGGCTGCTGGCCGCTGCGGCGGGCGGTGGCAGCGTCTGCAGGCCCACGTGCTGGCTGCGCATGCGTCGCGCCTCGGCCTCGCTGGCCCGGCGCGCCGAGGCCAGGGCCGCGGCGTGCTTGGCGTCGGCCAGGTGGCGCTCGCGGGCCGCCTTGCTGTCGGCGGCGCTGGGTTCGTCGTAGCTGACGTTGGCGGCGGCGCCGGTGCCGGAGGGGCAGGGCGAGTCGCGCAGGTCGCGGCCATCCGGGCCGCAGCGGTAGACCTGGGCGCGCCGCTGCTGGGTTTGTGCATCGGCGGGCAGCACGACGCACAGGGCCAGGAGCAGCGGCAACAGCTTCATGGTTGCGGAGTGTCCACCGGCGGCGCCGGTTTGGGGGGCTTGGGGCGTGGCGGCTTGGCGTGAATCTTGGCCAGCGCCTTGTCCATCTCGCCGCGCAGCATCAGCTCGACGGCGGCGTAGCTCTTCTCGATGCAGTCCTCCACGGCCTGCCGTTCGGTCAGCGGCGGCTTGCGCAGCACGTAGCCGGCCACCTCGGCTTTGTGGCCGGGGTGGCCTATGCCCAGCCGCAGCCGCCAGAAGTCGCCACTGCCCAGCTGGGCGCGCATGTCCCTCAGGCCGTTGTGGCCGCCGTCGCCGCCGCCCTTCTTGAACTTCATCTCGCCGGGCGCCAGGTCCAGCTCGTCGTGGATGGCCAGGATCTCCTCGGGCGCGATCTTGAAGAAGCGCGCCAGCGCCGCGACCGACTTGCCGGACAGGTTCATGTAGGTCATGGGCTGCAGCAGCCAGATCGGGCCGCTGGCGCCGGGGGCGTTGTTCACGCGGGCCACGAGGCCGTGATAGGCCTTGTCGGGCGAGAGGCTGGCCTTGAGGCCGCGGGCCAAGCCGTCAATCCACCAGAAGCCGGCGTTGTGGCGGGTGTCTTCGTACTCGGCGCCGGGATTGCCGAGGCCAACCATCAACTTGATCATGGGCGCGGATTATCGAGGGCCGCAAAAAGCAAAAGGGCCCCGGAGGGCCCTTTCGGTAGGCGGACGCCAGGCAGGAATTACTTCTTGCCCTTCTTGCCCTTCTTGTCGTCGGCGGCCGGAGCGGCGGCGACAACGATCTCTTCGACCTTGGGCTCGACCGGCGTCGCGATGACGGGGTTGGGCTTGCCGTGCGTGACGACCTTGATGCCGGCCGGCAGCTTCACGTCGTTGACGTGCAGCGAGTGGCCCTTGGTCAGGCCGGACAGGTCGATCTCGATGAACTCAGGCAGCTGCTGCGCCAGGCAGGTGATTTCCAGCTCGGTGACGACGTGGTTGACCGTGCACTTGTCGGTCTTGACGGCCACGGAGTTCTCTTCGCCGATGAAGTGCAGGGGCACCTTCTTCGTGATCTTGGTCGTGCCGTCCACGCGCTGGAAGTCGATGTGCTGGACTTGCGGCTTGTAGGGGTGCATCTGGAAGTCGCGCAGCAGCACTTGCGTGACCGAGCCGTTCAGCTCCATGTCCAGCAGGGAGCTGTGGAAGGCTTCCTTCTTGAGGGCGTGGTACAGCGCGTTGTGATCGAGCTCGATCAGTGCGGGTTCACCGGCGCCATAAACAATGCCGGGCACCTTGCCGGCCACTCGCAGGCGGCGGCTCGCTCCGGTCCCCTGCAGCTTGCGCTCAAAAGCGACGAACTTCATGGTTTTCTCCAAAAAGAGAACGGCACCCGCGACCAGGCGCCGTTGAAAAAGCCGTCTTGCGACGGCCACGTGTTCCGATCAGAAGCTGTTGTTCTGCTCGGAGAGATTGGGAGGGCCCCGCGTGGCGGGAGGGACCCTACTCGGACTGATCAGAAGTTGTTGTTCTGCTCCGAGAAGAGGGAAGTGACAGACTCGCCGTCAGAGATGCGGCGGATGGTCTCGGCAAACAGGAAGGCCACCGACAGCTGGCGGATGTTCTTGCAGGCCTTGGCCGCGTCGGTCAGCGGGATGGTGTTGGTGATGACGACCTCGTCCAGCTGCGAGCCGGCGATGCGCTCGATGGCCGGGCCCGACAGGATGGGGTGGGTGCAGTAGGCGTAGACGCTCTTGGCGCCGCGCGCCTTCAGCACCTCGGCCGCCTTCACCAGCGTGCCGGCGGTGTCGATCATGTCGTC
>CAMLKW010000087.1 GCA_946480605.1 uncultured Roseateles sp.
CGCTGGGTCTGGATCATCTGTACCAGCTCCTCGACGACGTTGACGTTGGAGGTCTCGACGAAGCCCTGCTGCAGCGCGCCGATGCCGTCGTTGTTGGGCGTGCCGGCATTGGGCGTGCCGGACGCGGCGGTCTCGGTGAACAGGTTCTGGCCCCGCGGGTCCAGGCCGGCGGGGTTGACGAAGCGGGCCAGCTGGATCTGGCCCACGGTCTGCGCCGCCGCCTGGCCCGGCGTGGTGACGCTGACGGTGCCGTCCGCGCCGACCGTGAGGCTCATCGCGTTGGCCGGGATGGTGATGCCGGGCATCACCGTGTAGCCGTTGCTGGTCACCATCTGGCCGTTGGCGTTGAGCTGGAAGCTGCCGTCGCGCGTGTAGGCGGTGGTGCCGTCGGGCATCTGGATCTGGAAGAAGCCGTCGCCCTTGATGGCCATGTCCAGGTTGTTGCTGGTCTGCTGCAGGTTGCCCTGCGTGTAGATGCGCGCCGTGGCCACCGGGCGCACGCCCAGGCCCACCTGCAGCCCGGTGGGCAGCGTGGTCTGCTCGGTGCTGTTGGCGCCGACCTGGCGCAGGTTCTGGTAGATCAGGTCCTCGAACACCGCGTGCGAGCGCTTGTAGCCGTTGGTGGCGACGTTGGCGAGGTTGTGCGAGATGTTGTCCAGCTGGTGCTGCTGGGCTTCCATGCCGGTCTTGGCGATCCAGAGTGAACGCATCATGGCTTGGGTTCCTTATTGGCTGCCGAGCAGCTTGGCCGATTGCTGACCCTGGGTCTGGGCCAGCTGCAGCAGCTTCATCTGCTGCTCGAACTGGCGGGCCGCGGCGATCATGGACACCATGGTCTCGACGGCGCTGACGTTGGAGCTTTCCAGCGCGCCGTCCTGCAGTCGGGCTGCGGGGTCGGCGGGCAGGTCGCCGTCCGCGGCGCGGAACAGGCCGTCGTCGCCGCGGGTCAGCTGTGTCGCGGCCTCGGGCGTCACCAGCTTGAGCCTGCCGATGGCGGTGGGCCGCTGGTTGGGCGACTTGGCGCTGACGGTGCCGTCGCCGCCGATGGTGATTTCGCTGTTGGGCGGCACGTTGATGGGGCCGCCGTCGCCCAGCACCGGCATGCCGTTGCGCATGACCAGGATGCCTTCGCCGCTGACGTCCAGCGAGCCGGCGCGGGTGTAGGCCTCGGTGCCGTCGTTGGCCTGCACGGCCAGCCAGGCCTGGCCCTGCATGGCCACGTCCAGGTTGCGGCCGGTGGCGGTCAGCGCGCCGGGCGCGTCGTTGTAGCCGATGGTGGTTTCCAGCGCGAAGGCACGCGTGGTCGCGCCGTCGCCGCGTATGGGCACGGCGCGGAAGGCCTGCAGCTCGGCGCGGAAACCGTTGGTCGTGACGTTGGCGAGGTTGTGCGACAGCACGTCCTGCCGCTGCATGGCCGCCTTGGCGCCGGCCATCGACAGGTAAATCATCCGATCCATGCTTCAGCCCCGCCCGTGGTCAACGGAGGTTGACGATGGTCTGCAGGACCTGGTCCTGCGTCTTGATCGTCTGCGCGTTGGCCTGGTAGGCGCGCTGCGCCGTCACCATGTTGACCAGCTCGGCCGTGATGTCGACGTTGCTCTCCTCCAGCGCGCCGGACTGCAGCGCGCCCATGTTGCCGTCGCCCGGCACGCCCACGACGGCGTCGCCCGAGGCGACCGTGCGGATCCAGACGTTGGCGCCCTGGGCCTGCAGGCCCTGCGGGTTGCGGAAGTTGGCCAGCTCCACCTGGCCGGCCGGCTTGCTCTGGCCGTTGGAGTAGCGCGCCAGGATGGTGCCGTTGTCGGCGACCTGGATGCCGGTCAGCTGGCCCGGCGCGTAGCCGTCCTGCGTCAGGTTGGTCACCGCGAAGCTGCTGCCGTTCTCGGTCGCGCCGGTCAGGTCCAGCTGGATGTCGGGGATGGCCAGCGTGGAGTTGCCGCGCGCGCTGGTGCCGGCCGGCACGCTCATCAGGATGGTGCCGGGCGGCGTCTCCTCGGAGCCGGCGATGGTGGAGGGCGAGCCACCGGTGGGCGGGAAGGTCAGCGTCGTGTAGGGCGTGGTCGGGTTGCCGAACTCGTCAAGCGAGATGGAGTTGCCGCCGGAGTCGGTGTCGAAGGCCGTGCCGTTGGCGGTGGCGTAGACGTTCCAGACGTCGCTGCCGTCGTCCAGCGTGGCGGCCTTCTGGAAGTAGAAGGTCACGGCCACGTCCTGGCCCTTGGCGTCGTAGACGGTCATGGACGTGGCGTTGTTGTAGGTCGTGCTGTCGCTGAGGTCCAGGCCGGTGCCGGCACCGTCCTCGGGTGCGGTCACGGCCAGGCGCGAGTCGAGGTTGAATTCCACCGAAACCTTGGACGTCACGGCCGGCGGGATGCCGCCGGTGGGCAACTGCAGCGGTTGCGCCGTGCCGGGCTGGATGACGCCCTGGCCGTTGGCCGGGTAGCCCATCAGCTTGAGGCCGTCGTTGTTGACGATGAAGCCGTCCTTGCTGACCTTGAACTGGCCGTTGCGCGTGTAGCGCGTCGGGTTGGCGCCGTCGGTGACCTGGAAGAAGCCACCGCCGTTGATGGCCAGGTCCATCGGGTTCTCGGTGGTGGTGATGTTGCCCTGCGTGAACTGCTGGGCCACCGACTGCAGCGAGGTGCCGATGCCGACCTGGCCCTGGCCGGCGCCGTTCAGCGCGGCGGCGTAGACGTCGGCGAATTCCGCCCGCGAGGACTTGAAGCCATAGGTGCCCGAATTGGCGATGTTGTTGCCGATGACGTCGAGGTTCTTGGACGCGGCGTTGAGCCCGGAGAGGCCTTGCTGGAATGCCATGGGAGGGTCCTTGCTGTCGTGCGGAGGTGATCAGTTGACGGCCGAGACGGACGCGTAGTCCACCGGGCCCAGGCGGGCCAGGTTCAGCTTGAGGGCGCCGCCCTCGCTGTAGACGGCGTCCACGGTGTCGTGGGAGTAGGTGGTGGACGTGACGGCGGCCGTGCCGTTGGTGGCGGTGATGCGGTACTTCAGCTCGGTACCCTCGGCGGCCAGCGTGCCGGCGGTCCAGCTGAGGGTCTGGCGGCCCGAGCCCTGCGCGCCCAGCTCGCGCGTGTCGATGACGTTGCCGGCGGGGCCGAGGATCTCCAGCTTGACGTTCTTGGCCGCACCGTCCAGCTCGTAGCTGGCCTCGGCGACGCCGTCGATGACCTGCAGCTTGTTGCCCGGAACGCTGACCTCGCGGCCCACCAGCGAGATGGACTGCAGCGCCTGCATCTGGCCGAACTGCAGGCCCAGAGTCTTGATGCTGCTGTCCAGCGTGGACAGGCTGGTGACCTGCTGGATCTGCGCCATCTGGCTGGTCACCTGGGCGTTGTCCATGGGGTTCAGCGGGTCCTGGTTGTTCATCTGCGCGACGAGCAGCTTCAGGAAACGGTCCTGCGTCTCCGCGGCGTTCTTGGCGGAGGTGGTGGCGCTGTTGGCGGCGCTGCCGTTCAGGGCGGTGATGTCCATGGGATTCCCTCAGGTCAGGACTGGCCGAGCTGCAGCGTCTTGAGCAGCAGGTTCTTGGCCGTGCTCATGACCTCGATGTTGTTCTGGTAGGAGCGCGACGCCGAGATCATGTTGACCATCTCCTCGACCGGGTTCACGTTGGAATAGGTCACGTAGCCGTCGGCGTCGGCCTGCGGATGCTTGGGGTCCAGCACGCGGCGGCCAGGCGTCTGGTCCTCGGTGATGTTGGTCACGCGCACGCCGGCCGTGCCGCTGTCGTTGCGCGCGCCCAGCAGCTCGGTCTGGAACACCACCTGGCGCGCCTTGTAGGCCTGGCCGTCGGGGCCGGCCACCGTGTCGGCGTTGGCCAGATTGCTGGCCACCGTGTTGAGGCGCTGGCTCTGCGCGCTGACCGCGCTGCCGCTGACGTGGAAGATCTGGAACATGGACATGATTCAGCCCTCCGTCATGCCTGGTTGTGCGACTTCATCGAGTCCAGCGTGGTGCGCACGCTGCCGTTGATGAAGCGCAGCGTGGCCTCGTACTTCACGGCGTTGTCGGCGAAGCTGGCGCGCTCGCGGTCCATGTCCACGCCGTTGCTGTCCATGCTGGTCTGCGACTGCAGCGCGTACTGCTTGCCGCTCTCGCCGCGCGCGCCGGCCAGCGGTGCCATGTGACCGCGCTGCGTGGTCGCCATCGCACCGGGCGTGCCCACCTCGCCGGTGGCTTCGCGCAGTGCGCGGGCGAAGTCGATCTCGCGGGCCTGGTAGCCCGGCGTGTCGGCGTTGGCGATGTTGCTGGCCAGCAGGCGCTGGCGCTCCGCCCGCAGCGTCAAGGCCTGGGTCTGGAAGTTCAGCGCGTCGGTGAGTCGGTTCAACATCTTGGGCCTCTTGCGAGGGGCGAGCCGGCATGGCTCCTTGCGCAAATTGTCTGAACCAGGCCCGAAAACATGAGCGGGATTAGCGGGGCCAAAGCCGGCCAATTCCGACCTAGGCGTCACCCGCCGCATCTCTAGAGTGGCGGTCATGCTGTACCGAGCCGCCTTCCTGCTGTGCCTGTTGCTGACCGGGTGGTCTGCCCGCGCGCAGACCGCGCTCGACCCGGCGCTGCTGGAGCGCGTGCGCCACCTGGCCGAGTCCGCCGCGCGGGCCACCGCGCCGCCGGGCACCCGCGTGGCGGTGGAGATCGGTGCGCTGGACGCGCGCCTGCGCCTGGCGCCGTGCCGCCAGGTCCAGCCCTATCTGCCACCCGGCCTGTCGGCCTGGGGCCGCAGCCGCATCGGCCTGCGCTGCACCGACGGCATCGCGCGCTGGAACGTCACGCTGCCGGTGCGGGTGGCCGTGTTCGCCCGCGTGGTGGTCGCCGCCACGCCATTGCCGGCCGGTGTGAATTTGTCTCAAGAACAGCTGGCCCTGGCCGATATCGATATCGCGGCCGAACCCGGCGCCGTGTTCACCGATGCCAGCCAGCTGCTGGGCCGCACCCTGTCCCGGCCGCTGGCCGCGGCCGACGCCGTGCGCGCCACGGCGCTGAAGTCCCGCCAGTGGTTCGCCGCCGGCGAGACCGTGCAGGTGCGTGCCGCCGGCAACGGCTTTGCCGTCATGGCTGAGGCCCAGGCCCTGGGGCCGGGCCTGGAGGGTCAGGACGTCAGGGTGCGCTTCGAAAGCGGTCGCGTTGCCAGCGGCCGGGCGGTCGGCGAGCGCCGGGTGGAGCTTCCGTTGTGAGCAAATCCCCACGAATCAGGGGAACTGGCCGGATTAATCGGCCAATTCCGGCTCAAGAACCGGTGCCGGCGGCCGATACAGGGGGAAACTCCCCTGCAATGCCCGCCAGCGGGGCCCGCCCCGCACCTGGAGAAGCTCATGAAGATCGGTAACAGCCCCAGCCCTGACGGCAGCGCCAGTCCGGCCAAGGCCGAGCGCGCTGCCTCGCGCAAGCCGGAGGCTGCGGCGACCGAAACCGTCCGCCAGACCGCATCCGCCCCGGCGCCCAGCGCCCAGGTGGAGATTTCCAGCGCCGCCAAGCTGGCCGCCAGCGCCGGTGCCGACGACGGCAGCTTCGACGCCGCCAAGGTGCAACGCATCTCCCAGGCCATCTCCGAGGGCAAGTTCACGGTCAATGCCAACGCGATCGCGGACAAGCTGGTCGCGAATGCGCAAGAATTGCTGAACGCACGCGCCAACAAGCACTGAACGCCTCCACACCATGACCGCCATCGCCTCGTCCGCCCCGCTCAGCGCCGAACTGGAAGCCCCGCTGCTGGCCGTCGAGGCCACGCTGAACCAACTGGGCGACGCGCTGACCCGCCGTGACGCGGCCGCCATCGAGCAGTACGCGGCCGAGCTGCACCAGCACCTGGCCCGCGCCGTGCAGAGCTTCGGCGAAGCCGCCCGCACCGGCGGCGTGCCGGCCGCGCTGCGCAACCGCCTGGTGCGTGCCGGCGGCCTGCTGGCGGCGCAGCGCGAGTCGCTGGCCCGCGGCAACGCGTCGCTGGACCGTGCGCTGGACGTGCTGATCCCGAGCGAGCCCACCGGCCTGTACGGCGCCGGCGGCAAGGCCGAGCGCCGCTCCACGGGAGGCGGCAGCTATACCGCCTGAGCCACGCTTTGTAGCCACCGGTCCGGTGGATCGGTGACGAACTGTTGGAATGGCCTGACGGGCTCGTCGTTCTGCTGAGTAATTGATGCCCCTATGGACTGCCGCACCCTTGCATGAGGGGCGGCACTTCTTTTTTGGGTGGACTGAAGATGTCCGGGGCAAGCCCCATGATGCGTTCGAAGATGGCGGCCGAAGTGAGGAGTGCGCCGGAGTGGCGGCGGGCAACGGCTGGCCGAGGGGACATTGACATCAACGGATCAAGGCCTGCCATTAAGACGGCCAGTATTCGCGGTCGTTAATACTTAACGATTGAACTGCATGGCGTTCGCGATGTGCGAGCCCCCCTTGGTCGCGCATGAAGAAGGCGCTGAGGTCCAGCGCATCAACGGTATCGCCGATGTAGTGCGCCAGATGACAGCTGGGCAGCCATTCCTGCAGCGAAGGTGGCAGCAGATATTGTTGGTCGGGCTCGTAAGGTCGGTAGCCGGTTGACATGGCCTTGATCTTCCTAGCCTCTCGCTTCGTCAGGCATCAGGCGATGCCCTCGAACTCGTGGTTCTGCCCCGCAGGCTCGTAGGCGAGCGTAGCGGGCTGATCGCTCTGAGGCCGCGCTTGGCGCCGGCATGCCCGCATGCATCAAGTTGATGATGATCTGCGCAGCCCCGGGCATCGACACTTGCTAGCGTGTCGACCGACCCCAAGGAGCGCGCATGGGTAAGTTCCCCCTGGAACCGATGGAGCCGAAGTTCGGGGCAGACCTGAGCCCGGACCAGTGCGCGGCGATGATGAAGGCGCATCGCTGGGGCTATCGGGCAATCCTCGCTGCCATCGAACACCTGCGTGAGAGCGGCAGGCGCGACTACGAACGGGCGTTCGACCGGACCGCCCCCGATAAGAGGGGCCCCGACTGGCATGAGCGCAGGGCGAAGGTCGAGCGCACCTTCCAGCGCATGGCCGAGTTGCTGAGCACGAAGTCGATCGTCTATCGGGTTCAGGACGAGCGCCATTGCACCGGCGGCATGCTCGCCAACACCCTCCTCGGCTCGGGAGGGCCGGTCAACCTATGCAAGGACCTCTTCAACGATCACTGGTTGCGCTGGACCTACTGGGCACGGGCCGACTGGGTGCGAGCGCTCTCCGTCGTTCACGAGATCTCGCACGCGGTGAAAGACGGCACGGAGGACATCGACAACCTGTACACCGAGTCGCAGTGCTACCGCCTCGCCGCCAATGATCCCGCAAGGGCGGTGCGCAATGCGCAGAACTACGCTTTGTGCGCGATGGAAGGACTGCGGTGGGCACCGGAGGCTGAGTCGCCCGACATGGGCATCTGGACGGCACAGCCGGTCGGCGGCGCCGGGCCGAAGGCGGACCACGCCCCGGCGGCCGCGATGATTGCCGAGGACGTGCTGATGCTTGCCTACCGCGAGCCCTGGCCGCGCGAATCGAATGGGACCGACCCCGGCGGGCCGTTGTTCTACAAGACGCTGGACCTGCATGCCACGCCGCCCACCTGGAGCGATGCCACGCCGATCAAGGCGCCGGGAGAAGTGCGCAGTGTGGCCGGGCCGGCTCTGGCGATGAGCGACGATTGCACGCTCTATTGCGCATGGGTCGATCAGTCCGGGTCCAATGTGATGCTGTCCGAGACCAGGACGAACCGCGTTTCCACCGGCAAGCCCGGCCTCCCCGGCTACTCCCCGACGGGCTGGGACCACCTGCACTGGAGCCCGGCGCAAAGGGTGGACGGCAATGCGGAGCCGGACCGGGCGCCTGCGCTCGCCGTCTTCTACGGCGGGGAAAGCAGCGGCTTGTACCTGGTCTACGTGGACAAGCAATACGGGCTGCATTGCATCGTGAAGTTCTTTGGCGAGGGCTTCTTCAGGCTCGACAAATTGCCCAGCGGCTTCACCAAGGTGCCCTTCGACAAGCCGCGCAAGGCCTCGGGCACGCCCGCGCTGGTGATCCACCAGGGCCAGCTGAAATGCATCTACCCCGATGAGCAGGGCCACTGGGTCACGCTCAATCACCTTGCCGCACCGATTGCCCGCCCTGGGCGTACCGACGTGCGGCCTGGCTCCTGGCATGAAGACACAGGCTCCCCGTTCGTGCTCGACGTCAGCACCGTGGCGCTGGCGCCGTGGCGCACGCCCGGCGGCGCGGCGCTGATGGCGGTGGGCCGCGGCAAAGGCGACGACCGGACCATGCATTACGCCTGTTCATCACCCACCGGCAACGGCGCCGGGATCGACTGGCATGTTGAGGTCAGCACCCATGCCTGCCGCACGTCCTACGGCTCGGCACTGGTGGCCTGGCGCGACGCGCTGCATTTGTTCCACCAGCGCGATTTCGGCACGCTGGAGTGGCTGACGACGAAGCAGCCGGCCTCCTAGGCGTCAACGGGTTGCCGCCTGGCGCACCTTGTCCAGATAGGCGTGGCCGTCCGGCGGCAGGCCGCTGCGCTGCGAGGCCCAGATCATCTCGCCCAGCGCCTCCATGGCGACATGGTGGGCCTCGTGGCGCGAGTTGCGCTTGGCACTGAGCAGGTCCACGGCCTGGCGGATGCCGGAGGGCTGGTCGATGGCGTGCTGCTCGGTGATCGTCAGGTGCATGGACAGGTGCAGGAAGGGGTTGGTGCGGCCTTCCTCCACCGTGTAGACCTTCTCCAGCGCGCCGGCCTCGTCGGCGAGTTCCTCGTGGTACTCCGGATGCTCGGCGATCCAGTCCGCCGCGATGGCCTCCATCGGGATCAGCGGCGCGCCGTCGCGCCATTTGCGGTAGGTGGCGCAGAAGAAGCGCCGGACTTCGAGCTGGGACGGGGCGAACATGGCCGCGATTGTCGCCAGTTGCGCGGCGTCAGCAGGCCCCGGGGTCAAGCCAGCGCACGTCGCGGTGGGTGGGGCCGTCGGACCAGCCCGCCAGCGCGGCATTGCAGGCCTGCTGCAGCCGTGCCAGCAGCGCATCGCGGCTGAGCAGACCGGGTTCGTACAACGGCTGCGCCGCCTGCAGCCAGGCCGTCAGCGCGTCGGGCGCCAGCCGCGGCAGCGCGGGGGCCTCTCGATAGGCGTGGCACCAGCGCAGGCCGATGGGCAGCGCGTCCAGGTGGCCCACCAGCAGGCCGTCCAACGCACCGCAGGCCTGGGCGGCGTGGCGCAGCAGCAGCGCGTCCGGGTGGCCGCGGCGGAAGCGGCCCTGCCAGCCGTCGTCGGGGTTGTGCGGTTCGGGCAGCGAGTCCAGCGCCGGGTCGAAGGTCGGCAGCGGGCCGGCGCCATGGCGGGTCAGGTAGCTGCGCACGATGCCGTAGCGGCGCAGCGTGGGCGTGAGCCCCAGGTCGCGCAGCACCTCGGCCGCCGCCGCGGGCGTCACGCGGCTCCAGGTGGTGTGCGGGTGGAAGCCATGGTCTTCGTCCAGCAGCACGCCCTGGGCGCCCTCGAAGGCGACCGGCCCGGCCTGGGCCAGTTGCCGGGCAATGAAGTCGGCAGACCGCGCCGGCGCCAGCCGCCAGGCCTGGTGCGCCTGCACCAGCCAGCGCTCGGCCAGCGAGTCCTCGTGCAAGGCCTGCCAGTCGGCCTGGGTGGCGGCGTCGGGCGGTTCGGGCCAGGCCGCGCGCAGCCAGGCCTGCTGGTCGCGCAGCCGGGCCAGCGCACGGGCCGGCTGCGCCAGGTCGGCCCAGCACAGCCCCAGCGCCAGCTGCTGCAGCGACAAGGCCACCGTCTCGCCGAAGCCCACGCCGCAGCTGCCATGTGCCGCCGCGCCGCGTGCGCGCTCGCGCAGGCGGCCGGCCGCCTGCAGGAAGGGCGTGGTCACGCGGCAGCGGGCGTCGATGAGCAGGCGCTGCCAGGCGTCGGGCAGTCCCAGCGCGATCAGTGCGCGGGCCTCCTGCCGCAGCGCGCCGGGATGCACGACGACCGGCGCCGCCAGCACGGTGGCCACGCCCGGCACGAAGCTGGCGGCGCCCCATTGCGAGAAGGTGTGGTGGCGGCCGTCCGGCAGCACCACGTTGTGCCCGGCCTGCGCGCCGCCGTTGAAGCGCACCACCGTGTGCGCGCCATGCCTGCGCACCCAGGCATCGACGAACTTGCCCTTGCCGGCGTCGCCGAAGCCCAGGTCGACGAAGGCGGCGATCACCTCAGCCGAACAGCTTCTTCCACCAGCCGCCGGTGGCCGCGGCGGCAGGCCGTGCACCGGGCCGCAGCGGCAGGCCCAGGCTGCCGGGCTTCAGCAGCTCGGCATAGGGGCGCAGCGCACGCACGACGGCGCCGACGCGCTCGCGCGCCAGGCCCTGGTCCGCCAGCACACGGGCCACGGCATCGACATCGGCCAGGCGGCCCTCGGTCAGCCCCACCAGCGCGGCGGCGACGTGGCAGGTGTCGTCGGGCGACTCCATGCAGATGACGTGGTCGCCCAGCAGGTCGCGCCAGCGCGACTCGCAGCGCTGGCGGCGCTGCAGGTCGGGGATCAGGAAGAACAGGTGGTATTGCTCGGCCGCTGCCGCGATGGCCTCCTCGATCGGGATGTCCTCGTCCAGCTGGTCGCCCAGCAGCGCGCTGACCTGGTGGCGCGACACGGCCGGGTAGGGCAGCTCGTCGCCGGTCATGAACAGATAGCCCTTGTGGCGGCGCTTGACCCAGCTGTCGGTATCGGTGTGGCGGGCCAGCAGGTAGAAGGCCAGCTCGTAGCTCTCGGAGCCGCTGCCGCCCCCGCCGCCCTCCAGGAAGCTCCAGGTCAGCCACTGGTCCATCAGCTCGGCGGTGGACTCGAACTGGCCCACCTGCAGTGGCGCGTTGTCCGAGGTGGCGTCGCCGATGGCCATGAACAAGACCTGCGGGTCGGCGATGGCGCAGGCGCCCAGCAGGCCCATGAACTGCGGCAGGTCGCGCTGCGCCAGGTTGCGCGGGATGTCACCCATGGAGCCGGTCACGTCGAGCGCGAACGCGATGGGCAGCGCGCTGGGATGGTCGGCGCTGTCGCGCGATTCGCGCACCGCCAGGCCGCGCGGGTTCATCAGCGGGTGGCAGCCGGTCTGGCGGAAGACCTGCTCCGCATCGAGGTTGGCGCGGTCGGCCAGCAGTGCGGCGTGTGCAGCGTGCGAGTAGTTGCCGTGTCCCATGGGTTCTCCCTGTCGAGGTGTTCAGGCGCGCTGCGGGTCGAAGGGCACGAAGCGCGGCGGCCCGAAGTCTGCCAGCGCCGCGGCGCTGAGCTGACGGGCCAGCCCGGCGGCGCCCTGGCTGCGGCACCATGCGCGGTCTTCGTTGGCGCGCAGCAGCAGCTGGCCCAGCGCCGCGGGGCAGCGTGCGGGCAGGGCGGGTGGCGCCTCGCCCGGCCCGGCCAGCGCGGCACGCAGCGCCCAGGCCGATTGCTGCAGGTCCAGCGCCGGGTCGGCATGCGGGGCGGCGCGGCCCCAGCCGACCAGGTGCACGCCATGGTCGGCCGGATGGATGAGCCAGTGCTCCGGCCGCAGGTCCTGGTGGCACCAGCCCTGGCCGTGCAGGTAGTCCAGCAGCTCCAGCACGCGGCGCCACAGCCACACCGCATGCCGCGGGTCGGCCAGGCCTTGCGGACGCAGCGCCAGCACGTCGGCCAGGCTGCCCCAGAAGCCGGGCCAGGCGCGCACGGCCAGGGCCTCGCCGCGCGGCGTGGGGCCTTGCGCCACGGGCTGTGGCAGGCGCAGCGAGAAATAGCTGCTGCCGGGGCCGCTCAGCGCCTGCAGGCGTTGCAGCGTGGCCGCCTCGCTGGCCAGCCGGTCGGCCGCCGCGGCCGGTGCGAGCTTGATCACCGCGCGCAGCCGGGCCGGCCCCAGGCGCTCGGCCAGCCAGGTCTCGCCGTGTTCGCCCCGGCCCAGCGGTGCCAGCAGTCGGTAGTCGGCGTCCGCCAGCCGCAGCCCGTTGACGTCGTCCGGCGCCGCATGGGCGCGCGACCAGGCGGCGCGGAAGGTGGCGCGCTCCACCCAGCGCGTGTTCAGCGTGACGACGGCCTTGCAGTAGCTGCAGCTCACCGCCCGCCACAGCGCCTGCCGTGGCAGGCTGCCGCCGCACTGCGGGCAGCTGGGGCTGCCGTGGCCGGCCGTCATGCCGGCTCGGGCGCGGCTGCGCGGGATGGCTTGGTTTGGTGGCGTGGCATGCCGCCATTGTGGGGCGGCCCGACCGCGCTCAGCGTCTGCGCCAGGCGGCCAGTGCCAGCAGGCCCGCGCCCATCAACAGCCAGCTGCCGGGCTCGGGCACCGGCGTGGCGAAGTCCCAGCCGCTGGCGCCCACGGTGTTGAGGCCGGCGACCGACGGCACCAACTGATAGCCCGCCGAGTGCCCGAAGTCGGCCCAGGCGTTGCGGCCCAGCTGGGCGTAGTCGCTGACCGAGGCGCCCACCGCCAGCATGCCGCTGAGCGAGATCGTGCGGCCGACGAAGGTGTCCAGCGTCAGCGTGAACACGCCCGGCATGTCGCGGCTCGCGTCCCAGCTCTTGTTGACCTCGGCAAAGCTGGCCATGTCGCGCAGCCTCACCTCGGCGATGCCATAGGCGCTCAGGAAGCCGCCCATCTCGAAGCTGGGGTTGGACAGCGCACCGGTGATGCTGAAGTTCACCGTGTAGCTGACCGGCGTGCCCATGGCGAGGCCGGCCCCGGAGACGGCGATGCTGTCGTAGAAGCGGCCCTGCACGCTGGCGTCGGCATAGCCCTGGACGACGCGCCGCCCCGAGGCATCGCAGCAATACGGGAAGCTGGACTCGGCGAAGGCGCGCAGCAAGCCCATGCGGCCCTCGAAGTGGGCCGTGGCGGTGCCGCCGCTGAAGGCGGTGCTGTCATCGAGGGTCTGCAGTTGCCGGGCGCGCGGGTCATCGATCAGGTTGAGGTCGGTCCGGCGCGCGACGGCATCGGACACGGGGTAGGACGCGCTCGTGTTGACGAGCAGGGTCGCGTACAGCTGGCTGTCGATGGCGGCGGCGGGCAGGCTGCAGGCCAGCAGCAGCGCGAAGGCGGCGGCCTTCATGCGGCGCTCCGGCGGCGCAGGGTCAGCAGCAGGCCGCCGGCCAGCAGCAGGCCCAGGGCGCTGGGCTCGGGCACTGCGCTCACCTCCACGCGCAGGCCGGTGGGGCTTTGCGTGCTGAGCGTGTCGAAAGCCAGCACGTTGTCACCGGCCACGAAGCCGCTGTCGATGCTGAAGCTGTGCCAGGTGTCGGCCTGCGCCACCGGAACGCCCGCCACCTGTACACCGTTGAGCCAGATGCGCAGGCCGCCGTCGTCGGCCGCCCAGCGGCCTCGCAGCTGGACCTGCGCTTCGAAGCCGGACTGCACCTGGAAGCGGGTCTCGTAGCGCAGCCCGTCGGTGACGCCGGGCTGATCCACGAAGCCGGTGCCGATGACCGGGTTGATCCAGCTGCTGGCCAGCGTATCGCCCACCCAGGCCGTCGTGTCGACGGGCGAGCCATCGCCCAGGCGCGAGGCGTAGGCCGCGGCGAACACCGGGTTGCCGACGATGACGTAGTGCGGATCGACCGCGTAGCCCGACAGCAGGCTGCCGTCGGCGGCAACGCCGGTGTTGAACAGGCCGGTGACATGGGCGGTCTGGGCGGCGGCCGGCAGGGCCAGCGCGGCGCTGAGCAGCAGCGCGTGTCTAAGCAACATGGGTTTCTCCCCGAAAGCAGCGCCAAGGGCGGCGCCACTTGCACACACGCAATCCGGCGCCGCACCCGGCCAGCCGGGCTGTCGCCGATTCAGGGGGCAGCGGAGCAGCCGGGCAGCCCGGCCTCGGCGGCCAGCGCGGCGGTGGCGGCGCGGTCCGTCGCGCAGCGGCGCGCCACCAGGGCCGTCAGTGCCTGGCGGACGAAGGGCGCGCGCAGGCCCACGCTGCCGCGCAGCAGTTGCAAGGCCTGGGCTTCGTCGGTCGCCGCGGTCGGCGCGCCGAGGCTGGCGCGTTGCAGCAGCTGGCGGGCATGGTCGCTGGCGATGTAGGGCCGGGCTTGCACGACCTGCGCCAGCGCGCGTTGCACGGCGGCCAGCGCCTCGTCACGCCGGCCCTGGGCCGCGAGCAGCTCGCTCAAACCCAGCCAGGTGGCGGCATGGCCGCTGTCCTGCGGCGCATCGGCGGCGTAGCGCGCGAGTGCGGCGCGCAGCAGGGTCTCGCGCTCGTCCGGCGCGGCGCCCTGCTGCGCGCGCAGGTCGTGGCGGGCCAGCAGCCATTCGGCGCGCAGCAGGCCACGGGCCGGCAGGGCGGCGTCCAGCTCGGCGAGCAGCGCGGCCGAGGCCTGCGCGTCGCCCTCGGCCAGCAGCGGCCAGATCAGGTGCATGCCGGCCAGCTGCGTGCGGTCGTGGCGCGGGCCCAGGCGCTGCTTCAGCAGGTCGTAGCGGCGCTGCCCCAGCGCGCGGCTGCGGCCCGCGTCGCCCAGGTAGTCGTGCAGCGTGGCGGTGATGCGCAGCAGCTCGTCGGCGGTGTCGGGGTCGCTGGGCAGGGTGGCCTCGATGCGCGCGCTGCGCTCGGCCAGCAGGCGGCGCAGCGCGGCCTCGGGCTGGGCGGCGTCGGGGGCGCGGCGGTCCAGCGTCTTGAACAGGTCCAGCAGGTAGGCGTTGGCGGCCTCGGCGCGGCGGGCCTCGCGGCGGGCGGTGTCGGCCTGCCACAGTGCGGCGGCGGTGCCGAGCAGCAGGGCCGCCGCGCCCAGCAGCGGCCAGCGCTGGCGGCGCAGCCAGCAGGCCAGGCGGTAGCCGCGCGCACCGGGCAGGGCGGCCACGGGCCGGTGGTCCAGCAGGCGGTGGATGTCGGCGGCCAGTGCCTCGACGTCGGCATAGCGGTCGGCCGGCTCGTGCGCCTGCGCGCGGGCGATGACGGCCGCCAGCGCGCGGCTGCGCTCGGCCGGCGCCACCAGCGCAGCCAGCACGCCGCCCAGGCCGTACACGTCGGTGGCGACGGTCAGCGCGTCGCCGCGCTGCTGCTCGGGCGCGGCCAGCCCGGGCGTGAAGGCGCGCGGCCCGGCGGCATGCAGCAGCCGGGCGATGCCGAAGTCCAGCAGCTTCACGCGGCCGTCGTCGCCGACGAGGATGTTGGCGGGCTTGAGGTCGGCATGCAGCACCAGCCGCGCGTGGGCGTGGCGCACCGCGTCCAGCACCTGCAGGAAGGCGATGAGGCGGGCGCGCAGCGGCCGGCCCGCCAAGGCCTCGGTGATGGGCCGGCCGGTCACCCATTCCAGTGCCAGCCAGGGCTGGCCGGCCTCGATGCCGGCGTCGTACAGCCGTGCGATGTGCGCATGCTCCAGCCCCAGCAGCAGCGCGCGCTCCTCGATCAGCCGCTGGCCCAGCCGGCCGCCGGCCCGCGGCAGCTTGAGGGCCACGCGCCGGCCGGTCAGCGGGCCGTCCACCTGTTCGGCGCCCCAGACTTCGGCCATGCCGCCCACGCCCAGGCAGGTCAGCAGCCGGTAGGGGCCGATGCGCCGGCCGGCCTGGCCCGCCGGGGCGGCGGCCTCCAGCGCCGGCAGCTCGGCACCGCCGTCGTGGGCCTGCAGCAGCGCGCGCAGCGCGGGTGCGAGGTCGGCCGGCTGGCTGGCAAGCCAGGCCTCGCGGGCGTCGGCGGGCAGGTCCAGCGCGGCATCCAGCGCGGCGGACAGGCGCGGCCACAGCGCCGGGTCCAGCGCCTGCGCGCGCGGGCCCTCAGCCATCCAGCTGCACCAGCAGGAAGGCGCGCGCCTTGGCCCACTGGCGGCGCACCGTGCGCTCGCCCAGGCCCAGGGCCTCGGCGGTCTCGGCCTCGGTGTAGCCGCCGAAGAAGCGCAGCTCCACGACCTGGGCCAGCGCCGGCTCCAGCGCGGCCAGCGCGTCGAGCGCGGCGTCCAGCGCCAGCAGGCGCTCTTCGGCGGCCGGGGCGGCGAGCTCCGCCAGGGCGGTGTCCCAGCTGAGCGCCTGCCAGTCGCCGCCGCGCACCTGGGCCTGGCGGCGGCGCAGGTGGTCGATGACGATGTGGCGCATGGCCTTGGCGGCCAGCGCGTAGAAGTGATGGCGGTCCGCCAGCGGCGCGCTGGGCGCCGCGGCCAGGCGCAGAAAGCCTTCGTGCAGCAGCTCCTCGGTGGCCAGGCTGGGCGCGCCGGGGCCGCGCAGCCGCGCGCGGGCGATGCGGCGCAGCTCGGGATAGATGAGGGGCCAGGCGGCTTCGGTGGCAGCGGCATCGCCGTCGCGGGCGGCCTGCAGCAGTGCGGTGAGGCCGGCCGGCGTCGCGCTCATGTGCCGCTCTCGCCGTCGGGGTGTGCCCCCCAGCCCTGGCGCTGTGCGCGGCGCTCGGCCTCCTCGGCGTCGCGCTCGGCGGCCATCTGCTGCTCGAACTGCTGGCGGCCCAGCTTGGCGGTGGACTGGGAGCCCTTCCAGACGTCCGGGCTCACCACGGCCTGGTTGGCGTCGAACAGCTTGACCGCCTCGAACGCGGTGTAGCCCCAGTTGAGCAGCTTTTGCGACTC
>CAMLKW010000088.1 GCA_946480605.1 uncultured Roseateles sp.
AAGCCGACCGCATGCTGGACATGGGCTTCATCCACGACATCAAGAAGGTGCTGGCCCTGCTGCCCGCACAGAAGCAGTCGCTGCTGTTCAGCGCCACCTTCAGCGACGAGATCAAGAACCTCGCCGACCGCCTGCTGAACCAGCCGGCGCTCATCGAGGTGGCTCGCCGCAACCAGACCAACGACCAGATCGCGCAGAAGGTCCACCCCGTGGGCCGCGAGCGCAAGAAGGAGCTGCTGGTGCACCTCATCAAGGGTGGCGACTGGCACCAGGTGCTGATCTTCACGCGCATGAAGCACGGCGCCAACCGCCTGACCGACTACCTCAACGAGCAAGGCATCAGCGCCATGGCCATCCATGGCAACAAGAGCCAGGGCGCGCGCACCAAGGCGCTGGCCGACTTCAAGTCGGGCGACCTGACCTGCCTGGTGGCCACCGACATCGCGGCCCGCGGCATCGACATCGACCAGTTGCCCCACGTCGTCAACTTCGAGCTGCCCAACGTGCCCGAGGACTATGTGCACCGCATCGGCCGCACCGGCCGCGCCGGCGCTCAGGGTGAAGCGGTCAGCCTGGTCTGCGTGGACGAGAACGGCTTCCTGCGCGACATCGAGAAGCTCATCAAGCGCGAGATCCCCAAGGAGATCCTGCCCGGCTTCGCACCCGACCCCAACGAGCGCGCCGAGCCCATCGTGCTGGGCCGCACCGTGCTGAACCCCAACGGCAGCCGGGGCCGCAACCCCAACCCGCCGCAGCACGCGGGCCGGGGCGGTCGTGGCGGCAATGGCGGCGGCCGTGGTGGCGACAACCGTGGTGGCTCGCGCGACGGTGGCCGCAGTGGCGGTGGCGGCGGCAAACCGCAAGGCCACACCGGTATCGGCGGCGCCCGCACGGCGCCCAAGCCGCAAGGCCAGGGCGCACCGCGCTCGGGCTCCGGCCAGCCCAGCCGCGACGGCAGCGCACCGCGCCATACCAACGGCCCGCGCCTGACCCAGCCCAAGCGCTGATCTGCTGAGCAAGTGCCTGCACGGCCCGTCCCTCGCGGGGCGGGCCGTTTTTTCTGGGCAGGCAGCCCTCAGGCCACTGGCGCGGCGGCCCGGCGCCGAGCCCAGCAAAGGCCCATCAGCCCTGCCAGCACCAGCGGCGCCGTGCCCGGCAGCGGCAGCTCATGCGCGCCGTCGCGGGGTGGCAGATCCCTGCTCGTCAACGCGGTGATTTCGTAGCGGTACTGCGTCTCGTCGGGCATCTGGAAGCGGATTTCGTGACGGAACTGGAAGTCCTCCAGATACAGGTAGGGCATGGCGCCCGTCGTCAGTACATCGGTGCCGTACAGCCCCTCCAAAAACAGCTGGAAGACGGGCCACGGATCGTTCAGGTGAATGAAGCTGAACAAGCTGTCCGTATCCGCGTCGATGAAGATCCGCTTGCTCTCGTTCATGTACGCCATGCCATCCTGCACGCCGCCCGCAACACTGCCCGACATCGTGACGCCGCTGTTGTACTCACCCCGCATGAGCTCGGGATCCGAGTCGACGGCATCCATGTCCACCACCAGGTTGCCCGACAGCGTTCCGCCGGCCGCTGCATCCAGGCCCTTGGCCACGAAGCTGTAGGTGACCGGGGCCGCCTGAGCGGCGGCGCTGCAGGCCAGCGCGACCGCGCCGATGAGGATGTGACGCAAAGACATGGTGATCTCCCTGTGGGGTTGATAAGGCTCACGACGACATGCCGCGATGGAAGTCAGTGTCTGGATCGGCCGTATCAATGCCGTTTCCCGCCGGACCTGCAATGGTTTCAATCGCATCAGGTGGACGCCTTCGGCCAGAACCTTTGAAACACGGCTGATCTAATCCCCTCCAATGGCCCGCCCACCGCTCGACAACTCGCTCAAGTTCCTGCTCGCCGACAGTCTCGTGACCGGCGAAGAGATGCTGCGCAGGAGCCACCAGAACGCATCCACCCAGGCCCTGCCCGAGGCCGACCTGCAGACCCTGCTCGACGCCCTGCTGCTGCTGGGCGGCACGGCCAGCATCAACGCCGTCATGCAATGGCTGGCGCTGACAGGCCGAGAGCGCGTCAACGGCGAGGCCTTCGACCACTACGCCGCGCGCGACGGCCTGCAGGTGCTGGTCGCGCGCGGGCAGGCCGAGGCGGTATCGGGCAAAGGCACGCGCGCCCATCGCGACGCTCACGCCGAGCGCCTCCAGGCCCTGCTGATCACGCCCGAGGCGGAGCACTTCTGGCGCCAGCGCCTGTGGCTGCTGGGCGGCGGCCGCGGCAGCTGGCGCGACCCCATCGGCTGGGTCAGCTTCCGCAGCGTGGAGGACATGCAGGCCGTGCTGCGGCTGATGCTCTACACCGGCATGCCGGCCTCCGAGTTCGGCGAGCTGCTCATCACGCGGCTGACCGAGCTGCGAGATCCGGTGCTGCAGGTCGAGGCGCTGACCACGCCCTGGCTGCCCGGCCTCCTGGCGCAGATCGACGCTGAACTTCGCGACGACCTGCTGAGTCATCTGCTGGACCTGCTGCCGCCCGGCCACCCGGCGCGCGCCGACGTGCACGCCTGGCTGAAGTCCGACGCCGCCGGGCCGCTGTCCACCCCACTGCGGGCCCGGCTGGCCGAGGCCGACCTGCTGGCGCTGGACCTGGACGGCGCCGCACGCCAGCTGCAAGGCCTGGAAGGCCCTGGCGTCACGCTGCTGGCCGCCACCCGCGCGCTGGTCGCCGGCCGCTGGGCCGAGGCCCGCAGCGGCTATGAGGCCGCCATCAAGGCCATCCACAGCGCCAGCCGCAGCCGCCGCAACGCGCTGCCGCTGCGCACCGCGCGGCTCTACCTGCTGAGCCTGCTGGCCAGCGACGACCCCAAGGCCTGGGCGCAGGCGCGCAAGTACGCCATCGCCGAGTCCGGCGCGCGCAACCCCACCGCCTATGACGCCTGGGGCCTGTGGGCGCATGGCATCGGCGTGCGGCTGGGCGAGGACAGCTTCATCGACGCCGCCTTTGCGCCGCAGGCGCCGGGCGACGCTGAAGCCGCCGACCGCCTGCTGCTGGCCGCCTGGCTGGGCCGGCCCGCGCCGGGCTGGACACCCGAGCTGGCCCAGCAGCTGCTGGCCGACCTGGGCGACGAGCAGGCCCTGCTGGCCGAGCAGCTGCGCGCCGCGCTGCAACGCCTGGAGCTGGGCGGCAGCGGGCCGACCCGCATCACCGGCTTCCTGGGCCGGCCACGCGAGGCCTGGCAGGACGCGCTCGCCGCCATCGCCGCGCTCAGCGACGACGGCAAGCCCGCCGGCGCCGCCGCCAAGGCCGAGCTGGCCTGGCAGCTGACGCTGGACGCCGCCGGCCGCGTGCACACGCTGGAGCCGCTGGAGATGAACACCGGCGCCCGCGGCGGCCTGAAGTTCAAGCTCGTCACGCTGGCCAAGCTGAAGAAGCAGGGCGCCCAGCGCAGCCGCGACAACCTGGTGCTGCGCCACATCGAGCGCGACGCCTGGGCCGGCGTGCACGACTTGAGGCTGGACGTCAGCGCGGCGCTGGTCGCGCTGGTGGGCCACCCTCACCTGATGTTTGCCGACGCGCCGGGCCAGTGGGTGGAGCTGGGCGAGGGCCTGCCCGAGCTTGAAGTGCGCCGCGTCGACACTGCCGACGGCGCGGCCTTCCAGTTCCACCTGCACCCGCCGCTGACCGCCGCCGAACCGCCGCATGCCGGCGCGCTGTTCGGTGCCCAGGCCGAGGCCGAACGCGAGCGCCGCAACACCCAGCGCGTGCTGCGCGAGGGGCCGGGCCGCGCGCGGCTGATCCGCATCACGCCCACGCAGCGCCGCGTGGCCGAGCTGGTCGCCCAGGGCTGGCAGGTGCCGGCCCATGCCACCGCCGAGCTGGGCGCCGCGCTGCAGGTGCTGACCGGCCACTTCCAGCTGCACAGCGACGCCGAGGCCGGCCAGCGCGTCGCCGGCGACAGCCGCCTGCATGCGCGCCTGACGCCGCAGGGCGAGGGCCTGCAGCTGCTGCTGGTGGCCCAGCCCTTTGGCGACTTCGGTCCCGCCGTCACGCCCGGCCAGGGCCGCGAGCGGCTGATGTGTTTGCACGAGGGCGTCAGCCTGGCGACCGAACGCGACCTGGCCGCCGAAGGCCGGCACCGCGCCGACGTGCTGGCCGCCCTGCCCTTCCTGGACCCCGAGCAGCCGCCCGGCCAGCCCTGGCTGCTGGCCGATGCCGAAGAGGCGCTGGCCGCCGTCGAGCGCCTGCCCGCGCTGCCCGGCATCGCCGCGCTGGCCTGGCCCAAGGGCAAGCCGGTGCGGGTGCTGCCGCTGGACGGCGCGGCGGTGCAGATCAGCGTCAGCAGCGGACGCGACTGGCTGGGCCTGAGCGGCGAGGTGCAGGTCGAGGAAGGCCGCGTGCTGGGCCTGCAGGAGCTGCTGGCGCTGAGCCGGGCCAGCCAGAGCCGCTTCGTGCGCCTGGCCGAGGGCCACTACCTGGCGTTGTCCGAACAGCTGCGCCAGCAGCTGCGCGACCTGGATGCACTGGGCCAGACCAAGAAGGGTGCGCTGCAGCTGCCTGCCGCCGGCGCCGCCTGGCTGGAGCAAGGCCTGGCCGGCGTGCAGCTGGCCGGCGACAGCGCCTGGCGCGCACGGGCCGAGCAACTGGCCGCCGCCGCCGCGCTGCAACCCCAGCTCCCGAAGGCGCTGCGCGCCGAGCTGCGCGGCTACCAGGCCGAGGGCTTCGCGTGGATGAGCCGGCTGGCTGCGGCCGGCTTCGGCGCCTGCCTGGCCGACGACATGGGCCTGGGCAAGACCGTGCAGACGCTGGCGCTGCTGATCCAGCGCGCGGCCTCCGGCCCGGCGCTGGTCATCGCGCCCACCTCCGTCTGCGGCAACTGGTTGGCCGAGTGCGCCGCGTTCGCGCCGTCGCTGAACGCGCTGGACTACGGCGCCGCCGCCGACCGCACCGCACTGCTGACCGCCGCCGGGCCTGGCGAGGTCGTGGTCGCCAGCTACGCGCTCGCGCAGATCGACGCCGACGCGTTTGCCAAGCGACGCTGGCACACGCTGGTGCTGGACGAGGCCCAGGCGCTGAAGAACGCCGCCACCAAGCGTGCCAGGTCGGTCGCCGAGTTCGATGCCGATTTCCGCCTGGCGTTGTCGGGCACGCCGGTGGAAAACCGGCTGGCCGACCTGTGGTCGCTGATGAACCTCATCAACCCCGGGCTGCTGGGCACGGCGCCGCAGTTCAACGAGCGCTTCGCCGGCCCGATCGAGCGCCAGCAGGACGCTGCGGCCCGCGCGCGGCTGCGCCGCCTCGTCGCGCCCTTCTTGCTCAGGCGCACCAAGGCCCAGGTGCTGCAAGACCTGCCCCCGCGCACCGAGATCGTCCACCGCGTCGAGCCGTCCGAACCGGAGCGCCACTTCCTCGAAGCCCTGCGCCGCGACGCCCAGGCCGCCGTGGCCCAGGCCGCGGCCGACCCCGAGCGCGGCGCGCCCATGCAGGTGCTGGCCGAGCTGATGCGGCTGCGCCGCGCCGCCTGCGACCCGCGGCTGGTGGCGCCCGAGCTGGGCCTGGTGGGCGCCAAGATGGCCGAGTTCGAGCACATCGTCCGCGAGCTGGTGGCCGGCGGCCACAAGGCCCTCGTCTTCAGCCAGTTCACCGACTACCTGGACCTGCTGGCCGAGCGCGTCGCGCAGATGGGCCTGGCCTTCCAGCGCCTGGACGGCAGCACGCCGCAGGCCGAGCGCACCAAGCGCGTCGCCGCCTTCCAGCAGGGCGAGGGCGAGGTCTTCCTGATCAGCCTGAAGGCCGGCGGCTTCGGCCTGAACCTGACGGTGGCCGACTACGTGCTCATCGTCGACCCCTGGTGGAACCCCGCCGCCGAAGACCAGGCCGCCGGCCGCGCCCACCGCATGGGCCAGCAACGGCCGGTGACCGTCTACCGGCTGGTGACGGCCGGCTCGGTGGAGGAGCGCATCATCGAGCTGCACCGCGACAAGCGCGGCCTGGCCGAGAGCATGCTGGAAGGCGACGGCCGGGCCGTGCCGCTGGACGCGGCCGCGCTGGCGGCCTTGCTGGAGGACTGAATGACAAGCACCTGGATCGCCGGAGCTACCGGCCTCGTCGGTGGCGCGTTGCGGCGGGAACTGCCCGAGGCCATCGCGCTGGCACGCCGGCCGGGGCCGGGCCTCATGGTGGTGGACTACGGCCGCCCCGAGACCTTCGCCGCCCTGGCGGCGCCGCGGCGTCTGTTCATCGCGCTGGGCACCACCCTGGCCCAGGCCGGCTCGCAGGCGGCGTTCCGCACGGTGGACTTCGACGCCGTCGTGGCCGTGGCACGCACCGCCCGCGAACGCGGCGCGACGCACTGCGGGCTGGTCTCGGCGCTGGGCGCCGACGCCCGTTCGTCCGCGTTCTACACCCGGGTCAAGGGCGAGGCCGAGGACGCGTTGATCGCGCTCGGCTTCGAGCGCCTCGTCATCGCCCGCCCCTCGCTGCTGGATGGCGAACGCGCCGCGCTGGCGCAACCTCAGCGCGCGGGCGAAGGCTGGGCGCTACGCCTCACGCGCCCCATCGCCGGCCTGATCCCGGCGCGCTGGCGGCCCATCACGCCGGATCGCGTCGCCCGCTCACTGGTGCTTGCGCTGGATCAGCCGGGCCCGGCCGTGCAGGTGTTGGAATCCGCCCAACTGCAAACCCTGGGAGCCCCATGAAACTGACCTTTCTCGGCGCCGCCGACACCGTCACCGGCTCGCGCCACCTGCTGCAGCTCGGCGAGCAGCGCCTGCTGCTGGATGCCGGCCTGTTCCAGGGCTACAAGGCGCTGCGCGAGCGCAACTGGATGGCGCTGGGCGCGCCCGCCATGCAGCTCGACGCCGTGCTGCTGTCCCACGCCCACCTGGACCACTGCGGCTACCTGCCCGCGCTGCGCCGTCAGGGCTTCAAGGGCCCCATCTACGCGACCAGCGCCACGCGCGACCTCTGCGACGTGCTGCTGCGCGACAGCGCCCATCTGCAGGAGGAGGACGCCCGCCGCGCCAACAAGGACGGCAGCAGCCGCCACGAGAAGGCGCTGCCGCTGTACGGCGTGCGCGAGGCCGAGGCGACGCTGAACGCCTTCGCTCCCGTACCCCGTGACGGCCGGCTGCGCCTGGGCGCCACGGACATCCGCTTCACGCCCGCCGGCCACCTGCTGGGCGCCAGCAGCATCCACGTCAGCCATGCCGGCCGCTCGCTGCTGTTCTCGGGCGACGTCGGCCGCGTGGGCGACCTGCTGATGCCCGTGCCCCAGGTGCCGCCCGCGGCCGACGTGGTGCTGATCGAGTCCACCTACGGCAACCGGCTGCACCCGGCCGAGGACGCCCAGGCACGGCTCGCGCAGATCCTGCGCAACACCTTCAAGCGCGGCGGCTCCGTGCTGCTGCCCAGCTTTGCCGTGGGGCGCGCCCAGGCGCTGCTGCTGGTGCTGCAACGGCTGCGCAATGCCGGCGAACTGCCGCTGGACGTGCCCATCTGGCTGGACAGCCCCATGGCCGAGCAGGCCACCGAGCTGACCCTCAAGCATGCCCGGCTGCTGCGCATCTCCGCCAACGAGGCGCGCAGCCTCACCGACCGGGTGCGCTACGTGACCAAGCACGCCCAGAGCCTCAAGCTGGCCGCCAGCCTGGCGGCACCGCGCGCGAGGCCGGCCGTGGTCATCTCGGCCAGCGGCATGGCCACCGGCGGGCGGGTGCTGAACTACATCGAGGCGCTGGCGCCGCAGCCACGGCACCACATCGCCTTCCCCGGCTTCCAGGCCGGCGGCACGCGCGGCGCGCGCATGGTGGCGGGCGAGCGCGAGATCAAGATCCGCGGCCAGTGGGTGCCTGTGAACGCCGAGATCAGCCACCTGGACGGCTTCTCCGGCCACGCCGACGCCGACGGCCTGATGCAGTGGCTGCGCGCCCTGCCCCGGCCGCCCGAGCAGGTCTACGTGGTGCACGGCGAACCCGCCGCCGCGGATGCGCTGCGCTGCCGCATCCAGGACGAGCTGGGCCTGCCGGTGCGCGTGCCGCAGCACGGCGAGACCGTCGGCTGGTGATGGGCATCGCGGGACAGCCCTTCGGCGTTTCCAGCGAGCTGCTTTTCGGACTGGCCGCCGCGCTGGGCAGCGGGCTGCTGATCGGGCTGGAGCGCGAGCGCAGCAAGCGCCGCGGCCCGCACCGCGAGCCGGCCGGGCTGCGCACCTTCACGCTGGCGGCCCTGAGCGGCGCGCTGGCCCAGGCGCTGGACGTGCCCGGCCTGGTGCCGGTGGGCGCGCTGGCCATCACGGCGCTGGCCGCGCTGGCCTATCTGCGCAGCCGCGAGCGCGACCCCGGCCTGACCACCGAGATCGCGCTGCTGGTGACCTATCTGATCGGCGTGCTGTGCATGACGGCCCCGCTGCTGGGCTCGCCGGCCGCGGTCGTCGTGACCGCGCTGCTGGCGGCGCGCACGCGGCTGCACCGCTTCGCCACCCAGGTGCTGCGCGAGCAGGAGTTGCACGACGGCCTGCTGCTGGGCGCGCTGGCGCTGGTGGTGCTGCCGCTGATGCCGCAGCAGCCCTTGCCCTGGCTGGCCGGCATGAAGGCGCATTCGCTGCTGGGGCTGATGCTGTTGCTGCTGGCGCTGCAGGCGGCGGGCCACATCGCGCTGCGGCTGGCCGGGCCACAGGCCGGGCTGGCGCTGTCGGGCCTGCTGTCGGGGCTGGTGTCCAGCACGGCCACCATCGCCGCCATGGGCACGCGCGCGCGCCGCCAGCCGGGTCTGACGCTGGCCTGCGCGGCGGGCGCCGTGATGTCGACCGCGGCGACCTGGCTGCAGGCGCAGCTGATGATCTTCGCGATGGCACCGCAAGCCGCGCTGACGGTGCTGCCGGTCACGCTGCTGGGCATGGCGCTGTGCGGCGCCCTGGGCTGGCTGCTGGCGTGGCGCTCGCGGCGCACCGAGCCGCCCGAGGCCGCACCGGGCGCCAGCGACCGCCGCGGGCCGCTGCGCCTGCGCGAGGCGCTGGCCCTGTCGCTGATGCTGAGCGGCGTGGCCGTGGCGGTCAGCTGGGCGCGCGAGCATTTCGGCAGCTCCGGCCTGTACGGCGCCATCGCGCTGACCTCCCTGGCCGACGCCCACGCCCCCGTCGCATCGCTGGCCGGGCTGCAGTCGGCCGGCAGCATCGCCACCGAGCAGCTGCTGTGGGGCCTGCTGCTGGCCGTGGCCTGCAACAGCGTGACGCGCAGCGTCACGGCGGTCGCCGCAGGCGGCTGGGGCTTCGCGCGCATGCTCATCCCGGCACTGGCCCTGCCGCTGCTGCTGGCCACCCTGCTGACCTGGGCGCTCGCATGACGCGCCGCCCCGTCACGCCCGCCGAGGTCGACTTCTCGGACCCGGCCGCACCGGCCTCGCCCGCCTTCGGCGATGTCTACCACTCGCGCGCCGGCGCACTGGCACAGGCCCGCCACGTCTTTCTGGGCGGCAACGGCCTGCCCGGCCGCTGGCAGGACCGTGAGCGCTTCGTCGTGCTGGAGACCGGCTTCGGCCTGGGCAACAACTTCCTCGCCACCTGGGATGCCTGGCGGCAAGACCCGGCACGCTGCGCGCGGCTGGTGTTCGTCAGCGTCGAGAAGCACCCGCTGACCCGCGACGACCTGGCGCGCGCCCATGCCGGCAGCCCGCTGGGCGACCTGGCGCGGCATCTCGTCAAGCGCTGGCCACCGCTGACGCCGGGGCTGCACACGCTGGGCTTCGACGGCGGCCGGGTCGAGCTGCTGCTGGGCCTGGGCGACGCCCGCGAGCTGTCGCGCGAGCTGGTGCTGGACGCCGACGCGATCTATCTCGACGGCTTCACGCCCAAGCGCAACCCGGAGCTGTGGGACGAATGGCTGCTGAAGAGCCTGGCCCGCCACGCGGTGCCCGGCACGACCGTCGCGACCTGGAGCATCCATCGGCCCATGCGCCGCACGCTGGCGTCGCTGGGCTTCGAGGTCGGGCTGGTGCCGGGTTTTGCCAACAAGCCGGAGATGACCGCCGCGCGCTTCGCGCCGCGCCACCTGCCGCAGCGCCCGGCCGGCCGCGAGCCGCTGGCGGCCGGCGCGAAGCAGGCCGTCATCGTCGGCGCGGGGCTGGCCGGCGCCGCCTGCGCGCTGGCGCTGGCCCGCGAGGGCGTGGCCTGCACGGTGGTCGATGCGCTGGCCGCGCCCGCCCAGGCCAGCTCAGGCAACCCGGCCGGCCTGTTCCACGGCACGCTGAACCCCGACGACGGCCCGCACGCCCGCTTCAACCGCGCCGCCGCACTGGCCACGCAAGCGCTGCTGCACGAGCTGGCCCTGCCGCATCAGGCCGGCCTGCTGCGGCTGGAGACGCGGCTTGCGCCGGAGGCGATGACCGGGATGCCCGGCTATGTGCAGCCGCTGGATGCCGCACGGGCGTCGGCGCTGGCCGGCACGGCCCTGCCCCACCCGGCCTGGTTCTATCCCGGCGGCGGCGCCGTGGCGCCGGGCGACTATGTGCGGGCCATGCTGCAGGCGAGCGGCGCCACGCTGAAACTGCAAACCACGGTGCACGCGATGCGCCGCGACGAGGCCGGCTGGACGCTGCTGGGCGGCGCTGGCGAGGCCATCGCCACCGCACCGCTGCTGGTGCTGGCCGGCGGCCACGCGCAGCTGCCGCTGCTGGGCGACCTGGCCGGTGATCTGACCGTGCAGCGCGGCCAGCTGACCCACCTGGCCCACGCGCCCTGGTCGCCTGGCCTGCCCATTGCGGGCGACGGCTATGCCATCGCCGACGGCCAGGGCGGCGCCTGGTGCGGCGCGACCGCCCAGGACGACGACCCGGACCCCGCGCTGCGCGAGGCCGACCAGGCCGACAACCTGACACGCTATGCCCGCCTGGCCGGCCTGGCCGCACCGCCGCAGGCACCGCTGGCGGGCCGCGTGGCCTGGCGGCTGATGGCCGCGGACCGCCTGCCGCTGATCGGCGGCCTGGCGCCGCACGGCGCCGCACCGACCGACCAGCTGCGGCTGCAGCCGCGGCAGCCAGGGCTGGTCGTCTGCACGGGCTTCGGGTCGCGCGGTATCACCTGGGCCGCGTTGGCCGGCCACCTCGTCGCGGCGCTGGCGCTGGGCGCCCCCAGGCCGCTGGAGGCCGAGCTGCTGGACGCGGTGGACCCCTTGCGCTTCGCGTTGCGTCGCCAGCGCAAGGCGCAGCGCTGACCCGGCCGTTCGCGCAACTATTGCCGCTTTGCCGCGCCGACCGCGCGCCCGCCTCACGGGGCGACGCCACACTGCGCGGGTTTGCCGGCGCGGCCGGCTATTACGCATCGATGGAGACGACGGCATGTTCGGATCGGGCAGTGATTCGCAGAAGCTGAAGACGGCGCTGGGCGGGGTGCTCGGCGTGGTGACCGTGTGCACGGGTGTCGCGCTGGCCAGCGGCGCGCCGGCCAAGGGCTGGCTCATCGCCAGCCTCGTCATCACCTGGGGCGTGAGCCTGTTCGCGCTGCTGACCAGCGGCGGCGGCAAGGGCGGCAGCCTGCATGCCGCCACCGCGGCGGCCGAGGCGCTGGCCCGCTTCGACCTGACCCACCCCATCCCGCGCGGCGGCAACGACGACGTGGGCCGGCTGCTGGGCGCGCTGGACGACACGCAGCGGGCGCTGCAGAAGCTCATCGGCGACGTGCGCGGCGCGGCCGACAGCATCGGCACCGCCAGCGCCGAGATCGCCACCGGCAACTTCGACCTGAGCCAGCGCACCGAGCAGACGGCCAGCAACCTGCAGAACGCGGCCTCGTCGATGAGCGAGCTGACCGGCACGGTCAAGCAGACCGCCGACGCAGCGATGACGGCCAACCAGCTCGCCAGCTCGGCCGCATCGGTGGCCCAGCGCGGCGGCGAGGCCGTGTCCCAGGTCGTCGCGACCATGGACCAGATCAGCCAGAGCTCGCGCAAGATCAACGACATCATCGGCACCATCGACGGCATCGCCTTCCAGACCAACATCCTGGCGCTGAACGCGGCCGTGGAAGCCGCCCGCGCCGGCGAGCAGGGCCGCGGCTTCGCGGTCGTCGCCGGCGAGGTGCGAACGCTGGCCCAGCGCAGCGCCGAGGCGGCCAAGGAGATCAAGAGCCTGATCAGCGCCAGCGTGGAGCGCGTGGACTCGGGCACCCAGCAGGTGCAGTCCGCCGGGGCCACGATGACGGAGATCGTCGCCAGCGTGCAGCGCGTGACCGACATCATTGGCGAGATCAGCGCCGCCGCCCGCGAGCAGAGCGAGGGCATTGCCGTCGTCAACGCGTCGGTCGTGCAGCTGGACCAGATGACGCAGCAGAACGCCGCGCTGGTGGAGCAGTCCGCCGCCGCGGCCGAGAGCCTGCGCGAGCAGTCGGGCCGCATGGCCGAGGTCATCGGTGTGTTCAAGATGGGCGGCGCGGCGGCGAAGGCGCCGGTGGCGAAGGCCCCCGCCCCCAAGCCGGCCGCAGCCACGAAGCCGGCGGCCAAGGTCGCCGCCAAGCCCGCCGCTGCGGCCAAGCCGGTGGCTGCCGCGCCCAAGGCCGCGCCAGCAGCCCCGCTCGCGCCGGCACCCAAGTCCGCGCCGGCGCCCGCACCGGCGGACGATGGCGACTGGGAAACCTTCTGACGCCGCCTCCGGTCGCAATGACGAAGGGCGCCTCGCGGCGCCCTTTTTCATGCGTTGGCCGTGAGCGTCAGAACTTCAGCGTCTTCACGCCGTCCGCGCCGCCCAGCAGGCAGACACTGGCCTTGTGGTGCGCGAACACGCCCACGGTGACGACGCCTGGCCATTGGTTGACTTCGTTCTCGAAGGCCAGCGGGTCGGCGATGGCAAGACCCGTCACGTCGAGGATGTGGCCGCCGTTGTCGGTGACGACGCCGGCGCGCAGCCGGGCCTGGCCGCCGATCTCGGCGAAGCGCCGCGTCAGCTGCGCCGCGGCCATCGGGATGATCTCGACCGGCAGCGGAAAGGCGCCCAGCGTCTGCACGAGCTTGGAGGCGTCGGCGATGCAGACGAACTGGTCGGCCAGGTCGGCGACGATCTTCTCGCGCGTCAGCGCCGCGCCACCGCCCTTGATCATGTAGCCCTTGCCGTCGATCTCGTCGGCGCCGTCGATGTAGACGGCCAGGCGGCTCACGTCGGCTGCGTCCAGCACCGGAATGCCGTGTTTCATCAGGCGCTGCGTGGAGCGCTCCGAGCTGGACACGGCGCCGGGGATGGCGATGCCTCCCTTGGCGATTTCGGCGGCGAGCGCATCGATGAAGCAGTCCACCGTGGAGCCGGTGCCGACGCCGAGGATCTGGCCGGCGGGGACGTAGTCCAGGGCCGCGCGACCGACGAGTTGCTTGAGCTGGTCTTGGTTCATGGCGCCGATTTTCGCGGATGGCGCGGGTCACCCCGCGCCCTGCCCTTTCGACTACCTGATGACGAGCTTCTTTGCCGCCGAGTCCGTCGCCAGCTGGCGCGCGTTGTCCCAGGCCGTGAAGCGGTACTCGACCACGTCGCCCTTGGCGAGGCCGCCGGCCGTGTAGCGGCTGGTCGCGCCGTCCTGGCGCATGCGCACCGTGCGGGCGTCGCCGCCGTTGACGGTGTAGTGCACGTCCACCCAGCCCGAGGCCATGGCGCTGAACTGCAGCGTGCCGGCGCCGGTCTGGGCCGCCGTGCCGGACGCCGTCGGTGCGGCCAGCGCCTTGGCCGTGGCCACCTGGAGCGTGCTGCCGGTGCCCGAGTCCCAGATGATGTCGTCGAACGCGATCTGGAACTGCGCGCCCGGCACCGCGCCGTCCACGCTGACGAACTGGAACAGGTCCAGCATGGACTGCAGCGCGACCAGCGGCCCGGCGATCTCGGCCACCGGGATGGTGGCCGTGCCCCACTCGCCATTGCGCACCAGGCCGTAGGCCGTGGTGTTGGCCGGGAAGGTCACCATGCCCTGGTTGGTGTAGGTGTCGTAGATGCCGATGCGGAAGGCCACGTTGGCGGGCGCCTTGATCTTCAGCTTGATGTGGCCGTTGCGGAAGCCGCTCATGTCGTGCACCTGGCGCGACTGGATGCTGCCGCCGAACCACTGCCCCGGCGCGAAGTACCTGAAGGCCAGCACGCCCGAGCCCTCGTAGGGCGGCACATCACCGGCCGTCATCGATCCCTGGTTCCAGATGTAGACGTCCGACGACACGCCCGGCACCTGCTTGTTGTCCACCGGCGTGTTGTCGGTGAACACGCCGAACTTGCCGACCTCCGGCGTGATGCCCAGGCCCAGCTTGACCTCGCCCTTGCCATCCAGCTCGTAGACGCGCACATAGTCCACGTAGGTCGTGGCAGGCAGCGGCGCGGTGATCTGCGCCGGCGTGGCGGCGGGCGTGAAGTTGCCGCCCACGGCCATGTTCAGCAGCAGGTAGAACGGCTCCTGCAGCGCCGGCGAGCCCACTGTGGAGATGGGCGCCTTGTACATGTCGTACTCGCGGCCGTTGTCCAGCACGCTGAAGCGGATCTGCGTGTCCGTCCAGTAGAGCCGGTAGGTCACGAAGCGGTTGGCCAGCGAGCGGCTGGGCGTGTACCAGTTCTTGGTCTGCCAGGCGGTGGACGCGGCGCAGCTCTCATTTCCGGGCACGCAGGCCGCCTCGTTGAAGGTGATGACGTTGGCGCCGACGAACTGGTCCGGCGAGATGGCCGGCAGGCTGGTCGGCTGGCGACCGCCCTGCTCCATGATGTCGATCTCGCCCTTGCGCGGCCAGGCCTGCGGGCTGGTGCCCAGCATCCACGCGGCGGGCCACAGGCCCACACCGACCTTGGGCGTGGCCATGCGCACCTCGACGAGGCCGTACTTGACCTGCACCTTGCCCGAGGTGTCGATCTTGCCGGATGTGAACTGGTTGTTGCCCACCGTCTCGCGCCGCGCCGTGATGGCCAGCGCGCGCGTGCCGGGCTCGAAAGGCACGTTGACGATGCTCAGGTTGTTGGGGCTGTAGGTCTGCAGCTCCTGGTTGCCGTAGCCGCACAGGCCGATCTGGCAGCCGTTGCCGTTGCTGGCGGCCCAGACGCTGCCGTCCAGCGCGGCGCCGTTGAACTCGTCGGACCACAGCAGCTTGCCGATGACGGGGCTGGTGACGCTGGCGGGCGCCGCGGCGCTGGCGGCCAGCAGCAGGCCGCCGATGAGGTGTTGTAGCTTCATGGCGTTCATCCTTGGTGGCGGGCCTTGCGGCGGGCGGCGGCGGCGACGAGCAGGCCGCCGGCGAGCATCAGGCCGTAGGTGGACGGCTCGGGCACGGCGCTGACGGTGATGCGCGCACCGGGCATGCCGGTGTCCAGCGAGGTCATGGTCGACCACGTGCCGTCGGTCGACGCCGCCCAGATGCCCGTGGGGTTGTTGGTGGCGCTCTGCCACTGACCCTCGAAGCCGTCGTCGGCCACCGCGGCCAGCCAGTAGTTGCCCGCCGCCAGCGTCCAGCCGGACGGCGTCAGCGTGGTGTTTTCCTCGGGGTTGAGCAGATGGATGCTGTGCAGCCAGTTGCTGCCGGTGGGCACGTCGCCCGTGCGAGCCAGCACGCCCAGCGTGACGCCGCCGCTGCCGTAGATCGTCGTCAGCAGGGACTGGATGGACGTGGCGCTGCTCAGGCTGAAGGCGGCGGCGACGCTGCGGCCCTGGCCCAGTTGGGTGGGCCAGCCCTCCAGGTAGCCGATGTCGGGGTGGTAGGTGTCGAGCACGACGGTCTGCGCGCCGGCCTGGGCGACCAGGCCGCACAGCAGCAGAGAGGCGGCGAGCTTGGAGAGGGTGTGGGTCTGCATGTTCATGTCTCCTCGGGTTCAGGCGCGGCGGCGGCGAGCGGCCATGCCCACGACGGCCAGGCCGGCTGCCAGCAACGCATAGCTCCCTGGCTCGGGCACCGGCGCGGTGCTCAGCGCGAACTGCACGTCATCGATGTAGACGGCGTTGACGCGCCCATCCAGCAGCGGGCCGACGGCGGTGTTGATCTCCAGGAACAGCGACACGGTGCCGGCCGGGATGGCCGCCCCCTGGAAGCTGATCTGCGTCCAGCCGCCGGGATTGATGTCGCTATGGAAGAAGCGGTTGCCGCTCTCGAACAGGCGCTGGCCCGTCTCGCTCATATAGGCCAGCGAGAACAGCACGTTGCCCGTGGTGCTGACGTCGCCCTTGGCCCAGAAGCTCAGCGTGGGGGTGTCGCCCACGTTGGCCGCGCCCAACTGAGGCATGCCGCCGTGGCCGAACGAGTCCTGGAACAGCGTCGAGGCGCCGAAGCCGTTGGGCACCGTCAGCAGGATGGAATGGCTGCCGGTGTGGGCCTCGCTGGACAGCAGCGCCGGGTTGCCGGTCGGCGCCACCCGCCAGCCTTGGGCGAAGCCGTCGGCCGCGACGGTCTCGAAACCGCCATTGGCGAATCCGGGAGTCGTG
>CAMLKW010000089.1 GCA_946480605.1 uncultured Roseateles sp.
GCCGCCGACCATCAGCATCGTGAAGCTGAACAGCAGGTACAGCGTGCCGATGTCCTTGTGGTTGGTCGCGAAGACCCAGCGACGCCAGCCGTGCGGATGGTCGTGCGCATGATCGTGGGCATGGTCGCCCGCAGCGTGCCCGTGGGGGTCGAGAACTGCGCTCATCGTCGGTTCCTTTCGAATACTGCTTGCGTTACTTGCGGGCGGCCACGATTTCGGACGGCTGCACGATCTGGCCGGTCTTGTTGGACCAGGCGTTCTTCGTGTAGGTGATCACCGCGGCGATCTCCGTGTCCGAGAGTTGCTTCCACGCCGGCATCGCACCGTTGGCGGCGCCGTGCAACACGATCTGGATCTGCTTGCTCTTGTCCGCGTCCTGCACGATGGCGGAACCGGCCAGCGGCTTGATCGGGCCGGCACCGGTGCCGTCCGCCTTGTGGCAGGCGGCGCAGTTGGCGGCATAGACCTTTTCGCCACGAGCGGCCAGGGCGTCGAGTTCCCAGACCTTGCTGGGGTCGTCGGCCTTGGCGGCGAGTTCCTTCTTCTTCGTTTCGACCCATGCGGCGTATTCCTGCTGCGGCAGCACCTTCACGTGGATGGGCATGTAGGCGTGCTCCTTGCCGCACAGCTCGGCGCACTGGCCGTAGAAGTCGCCGATCTTCTCGGCCTTGAACCAGGTGTCGCGCACGAAGCCGGGGATGGCGTCCTGCTTCACGCCGAAGGCCGGCACCATCCAGGCGTGGATGACGTCGTTGGCGGTCGTGATGATGCGGATCTTCTTGTCGACCGGCACGACCAGCGGGTTGTCGACCTTCAGCAGGTAGTTGTCGACGGCCTCAGGCTTGCCGGAGTCGGATGCCTCGCGCTGGGCGCTGTCCAGCGTGGCCAGGAAGCCGATGCCCTCACCCTCGCCCTTCAGGTAGTCGTAGCCCCACTTCCACTGATAGCCGGTGGCCTTGATGGTCACGTCGGCGTTGGTCGTGTCCTTCATCGCGACGACCACCTTGGTGGCCGGCAGCGCCATGCCGATGACGATCAGGAAGGGCACCACGGTCCAGGCGATCTCGACACCCACGCTCTCGTGGAAGTTGGCCGACACCGCACCCTTGGATTTGCGGTGCTTGAAGATCGAATAGAACATGACGCCGAACACCGCCACGAAGATGACGAGGCACACGACCAGCATCATGTTGTGCAGCCACATCTGGCTGGACGCGATGCGCGTCACGGGCTCGTGCAGGTTCAGCTGATTGACGCCCGGGCCGCCCTTGAGATCGTTCACCGCGAGGGCCGAACCCGCGGCCAGGACCGCCGTCGCCGCCAGGGCTGCCTTGGCCCAACCGCGAGAGGCGCTATGCGCTCGTGCGTTCATCATCGTCATGGTTGTCACTTGTTTTTTCGAAGATCGGCGCCTGCCTCCGGCGCCATGCCGGCGGATGCCGGAGGGGCGTCGGGGACGTCGCAGGCGCAGTGGATCGGGCCCGGCTTGCACCCGACCCTGATAGCAACGCGGGATTTTAGCCCACGGCCCCAGGGGCAGCGTCCAAGCGTAAGTCCGCGTTTTCACTCCCTCGCCGCCCCTGGCGCAGCGAAGCGCGCATCGCGTCGACGGAGATGTTGGTTTCTGGCGCCACCGTGAGACGCGGCGCGGCCTTGAACGCATGGCCAAACACCAGCTCCACGGTCAGCACCAGGCGGCCTTCGCGATCGCGCAAGCCTTGCAGCTGTTCCAGCAACTGCGCACGCCAGCGCCGCCCACGCAGGCCGGCGAAGCGGCCGGGCGCGAGGTTGCCGCCCAGCGCCCGCAGATCCTCCAGCAACCGCTCGGGGCTGGCCCAGGTCAGGGTCAGGCGCTGCTGGTCCATGACGGGGTCGGCAAAGCCGGCCTTCAGCACCAGGTCGCCGATGTCGTGCATGTCCCACCAGTCCGGCGCAGGTCGGCCCCAGCCCTGGCGGGCGTACAGCGGGCGCAACTCGACAAAACTGTCAGGCCCCAGGCAGGAGAACATGACGAAGCCGCCCACCGCCAGGCTGGCCTGCCAGCGCGCCAGCAGGGCCGGCAAGTCGGACTGGGCATGCAAGGCCATGTTGGACCAGAGCAGTTGCACCTCGGGCCGGGCCGGCAAGACCTCCACCCGACCTGACGTCCCGCCCGCCAGGCGCCGCCACCAATTGGGTGCGCGGTCCTGCCCGGCGCGCGCCGCCAGCACAGCGTCGTCTTCGTGCCACAGCATCTCGGCATCGGGATAGGCCTGGCGCAACAGCCCGGCGCTGGCACCCAGCGCGGGCGACGCGTCCAGCACGCGGGCCGGCCGCAGCTTGATGAAGGGCAGGCGCTCGGCCATGCGGGCCGCCGCCTCGGCATGCAGCCAGGGCGGCTGGGCGGCACCAGCGAGACGCAAGGACTGCCGGCGCAGCGCCGCATCATCAATATCCTGGGGCCGCGGCCCCTTGTTTGAAGTAGGGGCCGATGCCGTCTCGCTCATGGGCTGGTCAGTATATTGAGCCGATGCCGGAGCGACACCCAGCCGTCCCCAAGCCCCCGCTGATCGAGAAGGTGTTGATGCGCTGCGCCGGCCAATGTGCGGTGTGCCGCGCCTGGAGCCACGAGACCATCTGCACCAGCTGCGTGGGCCTCTACGCCCGGCCGCAGCCGCGCTGCTGGACCTGCGCGGCGCGGCTGCCGCCCGAGCTGATGGGCCGGCCCCGGCCGCAGTGCGGGCGCTGCCTCGTGGAGGCACCGCCGCTGGACCGTGCCGTCGCGGCGCTGGACTACCGCTTCCCCTGGGACGGCCTGCTGCAGCACTTCAAGTACCACCAGGCGCTGGAACTGCGCGAGAGCCTGCTGGAGCGGCTGAACTCGGCCCTCACCGCCGCCGAGGTGGCCACGCCGGACTGGCTGCTGCCGGTGCCACTGTCACCCCAGCGGCTGCGCGAGCGCGGCTACAACCAGTCGCACGAGTTGGCCAAGGCGCTGGCGCGGCGGCGCGGCCTGCGCTGCGAGCCCGAGATGCTGCTGCGCGTGCGCCACAACGCTGCCCAGGCCAGCCTGAAGCTGGATGCCCGCACGGCCAACGTGCGCGGCGTGTTCGCCGTCGATCCGCTGCGCTCGTCCAAGCTGCGCGGCAGCAGCGTGGCCTTGCTGGACGACGTGATGACCAGCGGCGCCACGCTGTTCGAGCTGGCCCGCGTGCTGCTGCAGGCCGGCGTCATGAGCGTGCAGGCCTGGGTGGTGGCCCGCACGCCGGAGCCTGGAGACGAGTGAGCAGCGCGGACAATGCCGCGCATGTTCCACATCGTCCTCGTCCACCCCGAGATCCCGCCCAACACGGGCAACGTGATCCGCCTGGCCGCCAATACCGGCTGCAGCCTGCACCTGATTGAGCCGCTGGGCTTCTCGATGGAGGACCGGCTGCTGCAGCGTGCCGGGCTGGACTACCACGAGTACGCCCGCGTGCAGCGGCACGCGGACTGGAGCAGCTTCCTCGCCACCGAGTCGCCGGACCCGGCGCGCATGTTCGCCTTCACCACGCGGGGAAGTCGCCCGTTCGCTGAAGTCCAGTGGCGGGCCGGCGATTGGTTCGTCTTCGGCAGCGAGACGGCCGGCCTGCCGCCCGCACTGCGCGACGGCTTTGCGCTCGAACAACGTGTTCGCCTGCCCATGCGCGAGGGGCAGCGCAGCCTCAACCTGAGCAACAGCGTGGCGGTGGCCGTCTTCGAGGCCTGGCGGCAGAACGGCTACGCGGGCGGCGCCTGACTACTCAGCCCGCGCGTCGCGGCTCATCAACAGCGCGACGGCCTGGTCGGCACGCAGCCGGCCATCCAGCAAGGCCACCATGCCCTCGGTGATGGGCATGTCCACGCCCGCCGCGCGTGCACGCGCCAGCACCGTGGGCGCGCTGTAGACGCCCTCGGCCACATGGCCCAGCCGGGCCAGGATGTCGGGCAATGCCAGCCCTTCGGCCAGCATCAGACCGACGCGGCGGTTGCGCGACAGGTCGCCCGTGGCTGTCAGCACCAGGTCGCCCAGGCCCGACAGGCCCATGAAGGTCTCGGGCCGCGCGCCCAGCGCCAGGCCCAGGCGCATCATCTCGGCCAGGCCGCGCGTGATCAGCGCGGCCCGGGCATTCAGGCCCGGCGCATCCGGCGCAGCATGGGACAGGCCGTCGCAGACGCCCACGGCAATGGCCAGCACGTTCTTCACCGCCCCGCCCACCTCCACGCCGACCGGGTCGCCCGAGGTGTAGACGCGCAGCCGCTCGCCGTGGAAGGCATCGACCGCGGCCTGCGCCAGCCCGGCGTCCTCGCTGGCCGCAACCAGCGCCGTCGGTCGCCCGGCCGCCACCTCCTGCGCAAAGCTGGGGCCGGACAGCACGCCGACCTTCATGGCCGGCTGCAGTTCGCGCGCGATCTCGTGCCCCAGCCGGCCCGTACCGGCCTCGAAGCCCTTGCACAGCCACAGCACCCGCTGCGTCGCAGGCAGTGCCGCCAGCGTCTCGCGCAGGCCGGACATCGGCGTCGCGACGATGGTGAGGCCTTCGGCTGCGTGGGCAATCGCCTCCTCGCGCGCGGCGGTCAGCGCCAATGCGGGCGGCAGCTCGCTGTCGGGCAGGTAGGCCGCGTTGCGGCGGCCGGCCCGCATCGCCTCGACCGCCGCGGCATCGCGCCCCCACAGGCTCACGTCATGGCCGGCGCGGGCAGCCTGGATGGCCAACGCCGTGCCCCAGGCACCGGCGCCGAGAACGCTGATCTTCATCGTCGTCATGCGCAGAAGTGTCCACCAAGAAAAACGCCCCGCTGCGGGCGGGGCGTCGTCACGGAGCGGGCTCGTCTCAGTTGACGGCCTGGCCGCCCTGGGCGGCGCGCTGGGCCTGCTGGGCTTCGAACATGGCCTGGAAGTTCACTTCGGTCAGCAGCACGGGCGGGAAGCCGGCGCGGGTGCAGACGTCGGACACGATGGCGCGCAGGTAGGGGTAGATCATCTGCGGGCAGACGATGCCCAGGATGCCTTCGACCTGGTCCTGCGGCACGTTGCGGATCTCGAAGATGCCGGCCTGCTTGGCCTCGACCAGGAACAGCGTCTTGTCGCCGACCTTGGTGTTGACGGTGGCCGTCACGCAGACTTCGAAGATGCCGTCCGTGACGTTCTCGGCCGACAGCGTCAGGTTGATGTCGACCTGAGGCTGCTGCTGTTCCAGCAGGATGTGCGGGGCGTTGGGCTGCTCCAGCGACAGATCCTTCAGGTACATGCGCTGGATCTGGAAAACGGGGGTGCCTTCGGCGGCGGCTTGGATCTCGTCGGCCATGGAAACGGGTCTTTCAAACAAAAGCCCGCGAGCGGCGTGCTGCGGGCGGCGGGGCGGATTATCAGCGCAGGCCCGTGGCGGGCCCGTGGGGGCTTGCCCGGTCTTGAAATCAGGCCGCCTGGAGCAAGGGCAGCAGTCCGCCGCGCTGGTCCAGCGCGATCAGGTCGTCGCAGCCCCCCACATGGGTGTCGCCGATAAAGATCTGCGGCACGGTGCGGCGGCCCGTCTTGTCCATCATGGCCTGTCGCTCGGCGGGGTTCAGGTCCACGCGGATCTCATCGATCTCGCCGACGCCGCGCTGCTTCAGCAGCATCTTGGCGCGCACGCAGAACGGGCAGACCAGGGTGGTGTACATCTTCACGGGCGCCATCGCCAGACTCCTTACGCGGTTTTTTCAACCGGCAGGCTCGCTTCACGCCAGGCCTTGAAGCCACCCGCCAGCACCTGGGCTTTCTCGTAGCCCAGCTTGCGCAGCATGCCAGCGGCGCGGCCGGCGCGTGCGCCGGTCGGACACACCAACACCAGCGGCAAGGCCTTGTTGGAGGGCAGTTGCTTGTGGCCCTCGATCTGGCCAAAGGGAATGTTGCGCGCGCCGACGGCGTGGCCCTTGGCGAACTCCTCGGGCTCGCTGACGTCGATAAGGACGCCCTTCTCGCGGTTGATCAGCTGCACTGCCTCGGCGGGGCTGACGGCCTTGCCTTGCGAGCCGGACGCCAGCAGGGGCCACAGCAGCATGCCGCCGGAGACCAGCGCTGCGAGGATGAGGAACCAGTTTTGAATCAGGAAGTTCAAGCGGACACCGTCGGTGGACTGTCGGAAAAGCCGGCGATTATCCGCGAGCGGGCGCAGCCGTCCGGGCGCGCGCCGCCGGACTCATGACAGCTTGAAGGTCGCGACCGCCTGCTGCAGCGTGACGGCCTGCTGCTCCAGGCTGCTGGCCGCTGCGGCGGCCTGCTCGACCAGCGCCGCGTTCTGCTGCGTCATCTGGTCCAGCTGCACGACGGACGCATTGACCTGGCCGATGCCCTCGCTCTGCTCGCTGGCGGCCGTCGTGATCTCGCCGATGATGTCCGACACGCGCTGCACGCTGGAGACGATTTCCTCCATCGTGGAGCCGGCCGCCTGCACCAGGCGCGCGCCCGATTCGACCTTGTCGACGCTGGCGCCGATCAAGGACTTGATCTCGCGGGCGGCCTCGGCGCTGCGCTGCGCCAGGCTGCGCACCTCGCCGGCCACCACCGCAAAGCCCCGCCCCTGCTCACCGGCGCGCGCGGCCTCGACCGCGGCATTCAGCGCCAGGATGTTGGTCTGGAAGGCAATGCCGTCGATGACGCCGATGATGTCGCTGATCTTCTTGGAGCTGGCATTGATCTCGTCCATCGTCGAGACGACCTGCCCCACCACCTCGCCGCCGCGCTGCGCGACGGCCGCGGCCGAGCTGGCCAGCTGGTTGGCCTGGGCGGCCGCATCGGCGCTCTGGCGGACGGTCTCGGTCAGCACCTGCATGCTGCCGGAGGTCTGCTCCAGCGAACCGGCCTGGCGCTCGGTGCGCTCGGACAGGTCCTGGTTGCCGGCCGCGATCTCGCGCGACGCGACGGTCATGGAATCGGTGCCCTGGCGCACGTTGGCGACGATGGCCGACAGGCCGAGCGACATGTCGCGCACGGCGGCCAGCAGGCTCTGGTCGGCGCCGGGTGCGACACGGATGTCCTGCGACAGGTCGCCGTCGGCCATGTGGCGCATCACGTCGCGGGCGTATTCGGGCTCGCCACCCAGCTGGCGCCACACGCCGCCGATGACGAGGAAGGACGCGCCGCCCAGCACGCCGACGACGACCAGACCGCTGATGACGATGGCCCACAGGCTGGACGACACGCCCCGATGGGCCTTCTCCAGCCCGGCGTCGAAGCCCTCGCTGGCCTGCTTGCGGGCGGCCTGCAGATCGGCCTCCAGCGCCTTCAGCGCCGCCTGCATCTTGGGAATGGCGCCGGCCTGGTCGCCCTGCTTGATGCCCAGGAACAGCTCGGCGGTCTCGACCGACGCGGCCAGATAGGCCTCGAAGCTCTTGCCCAGTCGGGCACCGGTCTCGGCCTTGCCGTCGATCTTCTGAATCGCAGCGACGAGCTTGCGCATGTTGCCCGCGCGCTCGCGGGCCTCGTCCAGGCGCTTCTTCTCGCCCTCGGCGACGGCGCTCTGGATGGTGGCACCCAGCGCCTCCAGTTGGGCCGAGAACTGCGTGGTCGCATCCAGGAACGGGAAGTCGACCTTGCCCACCGAGTCGATCGCATCCGACGTGCGCGAGGAGAACAGCAGCACCACGGCGATGCCGATGGCAAAGATGCCGGCGGCCAATGCAGGCAACAGCCAGATCCGGGTCTTCACATTCATGGTCTGTTCTCCTCGGTTCTCTCAAAAGAACGGGCGCGCCGCAAACGCGACGCGCCCATCATCGGGCGGCGTTGGGTTTCAGTCGACGGTCAGGACGGCCTTGACGCTGCCATCCAGGGACGATTTCTCGATGTAGCCGATCGCGTCCGGGTTGCCGGCGACGAACTTCTTCACCTCGGCCGAACTGCCCAGCTCCTTGGGCGGCGTGCCCTTGCCGGAGAACACCAGGCGCGACCACGCGGCCTTGACCTGGGCCGACTGCTTGCCGGTGACCTTGCTGTAGAACTGGTCGCGGACGGCGGCCGATTCGGCCTGGTCCACCGGCGCGGCGGTGGCGCCACTGGGCAGCGTGGTGGTCTTGCCGAGAAAGATGCCGGAGACCTGGTCGGCCGTCATGCTGGCCAGCGCGCTCTTGGGGTTGACGATCACGACGACCTGGGCCTGGGCGGCGAAGCCTGCGCTCAGCAGGGTGGCGGCGATGGCGATGTTGCGAATGCTCATTTGCTGCGTCTCCTGGCTCAGAACACCGTGTCGACAGCGATGCTGAAGACGTTGACGGTGCGGCTCGCAAAGCCCGGCTGGACCTGGACGAAGAAGGCGTCACCCGTGGGGCGCAGTCGCTCCACCTGGGCCTTCAGCGCAAAGCTGCGCGCAAAGTCCCAGCGCGTGCCGATGGCCACCGTCTTCTGGGCAAGGTGCTGGCTGGCCAGCGTGCCGTCCACGATGGCCTTCAGCTGGGCCAGCTGCGGCGTGGCGTTCGGGATGGTGTTGGTGACGTTCTTGTCGACCGTCTTGACCTGCGACACGGTGGCATAGGGCGTCCAGCTGCCGAAGCGGCGACCCACGGTCAGGTACCAGCCATCGGTGTCGGGAATGTAGGTGTCCGTGCGGCGCTGCGTGTATTCGGCATTGACCAGCCACTGGCCCTCGTCCCAGGTCAGGCCCACGCCGGTGAAGCTGGCCTTCTTCTCGGTGGCGCCCAGCTCGTTGCCGACGCTGGCGAACGGCGTCGCGCGCAGCGTGGCGACCAGCGTCGCCAGCGAGGCCGACTTGACCGTCAGCTTGCCGCTGGCGTGGCCGAAGCGCAGCGTCAGGCCGGAGTCGGTCTCCAACGTGGCGTTCACGCCGTACAGCTTCTTCAGATCCACGTCCGTGCGCTCCACGGTGTCGCTGGACTGGCCGCCGAAGCCCTGCACCGTCAGCGTGCCCAGGCCCAGGTTGGCCTGGTAGCTGACGTCAGCGCCGTCGAAATGGCTGACCGGCACCTGGCCGTAGACATCCGGTGCCGGACGCAGCGTCGTGTTGGCGAAGCCGACGGCACGGAAGTCCGAGATGGCGAAGAAGGGTGCGCCCATGCGGCCCAGACGCACCGACACCGACGGTGCCAGTTGCGCCTTCACGAAGGCCCACTCGACGCCGGGCATGAAGTCGCCGTCGCCATTGCTCTTGCTCAGCAACTGCACGGTGCCCGAGAACATGTGGTTGAACTTGGCGCCGAACTGCACGCCCAGCTTGCTGTCCACCTCGGCCGAGCCGTCCTTGTCCGCACCGCGAACCTGGCCCGTGATGGCGTACTGCGCCAGGTCGGTGTTGGTCTTGACCAACCCCAGCGTTGCGAAGCCGGAGACGGTGAAACTGCTGGTTTCATCGGCGGCATGGGCTGCACCGGCGCTCAGCAGGCAGGCGATCAGCGCAGGCAGCACGCGCTGGCGGGGGGACAACTTCATGGAGGTCTCCTGGGAATAAGTCATAAATGGCCGCACCTTTGCGGCAACAACGAAAATCTTAGGGCCAGGTCTTGAGGAAATGCGGGTTACCACCAAGACGAACGCGCACTCATTCACGGTCGAACCCAATTGCCATGCGGCCGATCAAGCTCTCCCTACAATTTCCGATTCGTTTTCGCAACACAGAAGGCCCATGTACAAGCTCGTCCTCATCCGCCACGGCGAATCGACCTGGAATCTGGAAAACCGCTTCACCGGCTGGACCGATGTGGACCTGACGCCCACCGGCGTGGAACAGGCCAAGCAGGCGGGTCGCCTGCTCAAGGAAGCCGGCTACGACTTCGACATCGCCTACACCTCGGTGCTCAAGCGCGCCGTGTGGACGCTGTGGCACTGCCTGGACCAGATGGACCGCACCTGGCTGCCGGTGCGCCACGCCTGGCGCCTGAATGAGCGCCACTACGGCGCGCTGCAGGGCCTGAACAAGGCCGACATGGCCAAGCAGTACGGTGACGAGCAGGTGCTGATCTGGCGCCGCAGCTACGACACGCCGCCGCCGGCGCTGGAAGCGACCGACCCGCGCAGCGAGCGCGCCGACCGCCGCTACGCCGGCCTGGCCGAAGGCGACGTGCCGCTGACCGAATGCCTGAAGGACACGGTTGCCCGCGTGCTGCCGTTCTGGAACGACACCGTGGCGCCCACCATCAAGTCGGGCCAGCGCGTCGTCATCGCCGCGCACGGCAACAGCATCCGCGCGCTGGTGAAGTACCTGGACAACATCGCCGACGACGCCATCGTGGGCGTCAACATCCCCAACGGCATCCCGCTGGTCTACGAGCTGGACGAGAACCTCAAGCCCATCAAGAGCTACTACCTGGGCGACGCGGAAGCCGCCGCCAAGGCCGCGGCCGCCGTGGCCAATCAGGGCAAGGCCTGATCCACTGCTGAAACGACCTCGTCGACGCCGACCCACTCGGGCCAGCGTCGCAGCACCGTCACCGTCGAACCCCAGGGCGCCCAGCGCCCGGGGTCCGTCGGCCCCAGCACGCTGAGCAGCCGCGCGCCCACACCGGCTGCCATGTGGGCCGGCCCGGTGTCGTTGGCCACCACCACGCCGGCCAGCTGCAGCAGCGCGTTGTAGGTGCCCAGCGCCACGCCATCCAGGCGCAGCGCGTCCGGGTAGAGCTGCTTCGCACCCTCCACCTCCGCCGGCCCCGGCACGATGACGACGGTGCGGCCATCCGCCTTCAGGCGCCGCACGAAGTCCGGGAAGACCGGCCAGCTGCGGTCCAGGAACTCCACACGGCCGTTGGCAAACGGGCAGATCAGCACGAAGCGCCCCGGCTCCACGCCCAGCGGCGCCAGCAGTGCCCGCGCCGCGTCGCGCTGGGCCTCGCTGACCTTCATGCGGATGTCGGCCGGCGGCTCGGCCTGCACGCCCAGGAAGTCGCAGGCCAGCTCCCAGTACTCCTGCAGCGTGTGCCGCCCCTCGCGGCGCGGATGGCCGCGCCTGAGCATCCAGGTGCGGCCGTCGCCGGCATGGCCCTCGGCCCTCAGGCCGGCCAGCCGCGCATCCAGCGCCGCCGAGAAGGCATAGGGCAGCAGCAGCGTGTTGGAGCGTCGGTCGAAGCCCGGGTCCTCGGCGCGCAGCCGCTGCCGCAGCGCGCGCAGCTGGGCAATGCGCCCGCGCAGCTCGCCGGGCCGCACATGCACCGCCCAGCCCTCGGCCTCCAGCAGCCCGCGCGCCCAGCCCTTGCCCACCAGCTCCAGCCGGTAGCCGTGCTGCTCCAGCAGGCGCAGTGCGGGAATGCTCAACACCGTGTCGCCAACGAAATTTCGCAGGCGCACGATGAGCGGTTTGGCGGTGGGGCGGGCTTCTATCATCGGCGGCTCATGCACAGTGGCGCGGGATTCTGCCCGTGCGAGAAGACACCCCATGCCCGAGATCACCCTGCCCTCCTCCGCCGAAGTCATCGCCGCCCACGACGCAGCGCTGGCCTCGGCCCCCATGGCCATCGACGCCAACGACGTGCGCGGCTGGGTCGCCGTCAACCACTTCCACAACCGCAGCCTGTGGGCTCAGGAAGACCTGGCCCGCCGCACGCAGGCGCCCGACGCCGAGATCGTCGCCAACAAGCGCGCCATCGACCGCCACAACCAGGCTCGCAACGACGCCATCGAGCGCATCGACGAGTTCATGCTCAGCGCGCTGGGCCTGGTCGATCCCGCCACCATCGCCAGCGCCCTGCCCGTCTCCACCGTGGCGCCGGGCGCGCGGCTGAACAGCGAGACGGCCGGCTCCATGCTGGACCGCATCTCCATCCTGGGCCTGAAGATCGCCGCGATGCGCGAACAGACGCTGCGCGCCGATGTGGACGACGCCCACCGCCAGGCCTGCGGCGAGCGGCTGCTGCGCCTCGTCCAGCAGCGCGCGGACCTGGGGCAGTGCTTTGACGAGCTGCTGGCCGACGCAGGCGCCGGCCGGGCCTACTTCAAGGTCTACCGCCAGTTCAAGATGTACAACGACCCGCGGCTGAACCCGGCGCTGGTGGCCGAATCCAAGTGATCCCGCCCCGCTTCGCAGCGAACCTGGACTGGCTCTACGCGGAGCACGCCTACCTCGACCGCCCGGGCGCCGCGCGGGCCGACGGCTTCGCAGCGGTCGAGCTGCAGCAGCCCCAGCTGCACGATGTCGATCTGCTGGCTGCGCGACTGAGCGGGCTGCGCGTCGTGCTCATCAACGCGCCGGCGGGCGACTGGGCGGCGGGTGAGCGCGGCTACGCGGCGCTGCCGGGCAAGGCGTCACACTTCCGCGACGCGACGCTGCGCGGGCTGGACCTGGCCACAAGGCTAGGGGCGGCGCGCATGCACCTTCTGTCCGGCCTGGCCGACGACACGACCGAGACGCGTGCCACCTGGCTGGACAACCTCGGTTGGGCCGCCCGGCAGTCGGCCCTGCCGCTGGTCGTCGAGCCCATCAACCGCCGCGACATGCCAGGCTACTTCCTGCATCGCCAGGCACAGGCGCTGGACCTGCTGGCCACGCTCAACGTGCCGCACGTGCAGCTGCAGCTGGACCTCTACCACTGTCGTGTCGCCGAGGGCGAGTCGCTCACGCATCTGACCCGCGCGCTGGATCAGGGCGTGCTCGGCCATGTGCAGGTCGCCGGCGAGGCCGGCCGCCACGAGCCAGAAGCCGGCGAGTACGCCGCCGAACTCGCGCTCCTCGCCGAGCGCGGCTGGCACGGCGCCGTGGGTCTGGAATACCGGCCGCGCGCCGGTACCTCGGTCGGGTTGGGCTGGCTGCGCTAGGGTTGCTGCAGCTGGCCATACGCCATGCTCAAACAAAAGGTCTGGGCCCGGTGTACGACCGAGCCCAGACCTTGCGTCGTGACCGTGAACCGCCAGCTTCGGGCAGTCAGGTCAAGGCAGATTTCCAGAGAACGCTGTTCAGCGCGTGCGACGCCTGACGCCGGCCAGGCCTGCCACAGCCAAGCCGACCAGTGCGAGGCTGCCGGGTTCGGGCAGCCGTCCCACGTCGGCCGACACGAAGTCGACCATCTCGCCGCCATTGAGCAGGTTGCTCTGCACCCAGTCGACGTAGACCAGGCCATTGCGAGAGGACGAGCCGATGTTGAAGTTCATGCGCACGACGTCATAGTTGTTCGCGTCGTCGAACAGAAAACCCCAGGTGCCGTCCAGCGCCCAATCCGCCAGGGTCTTCTTAGGGCCGCCACCGCCGGGTGCACCCGATCCATAGAGCGAGAAGTCGCCCAGCGTGGAGGAAACGGTCTCGGTCAACCAGGTGTTCGGATTGGCAGGGTTGATGTCGGGATCGGCGTGCGCGAAGGTGAAGTAGCAAGCCTGGTTGCCCGTCGCACCGCAATTCGACAACCCGTTGGTGACGGCGATGCCGAAGGAGACGGTGCGCAGCGTGGAGTTCGGGTCCGAATAGGACCGATAGCTGGCCGTGAACAGCCGGTCCAGCAGCGCTGACGCGGAGGCCATGCCGCCGGCGTCCAGCAAGCCGATGTCGGACTTGCCCGAGTTGGTGCTCGTGCCGTCCAGACGCACGGCGCCATTGCCATTCAGCGTGCCGGTGGGTGTGGCATCGGGGTTGGCGCCCGCGGCATCGGGCACGACCTGGCCCTCACCCACGAACTTGATCTGCGCATTGATCTGCGTCGGATTCGCCGGCGCACCGGTGATGTTCCGGGTGTCGCCTGAAGCCCAGCCGCCGACCCCGAGTCCATTCACCAGCGTCGGGGCAGCTTGGGCCGCGCCGGCGCAAGCCAACAAGACTGCAGTGAGCGATACGTTCGCGATGGAAGCTCTCATTCACGGTCTCCAAAATTGTTGTGTTGGGCATTCGCCCCATGCCGTATCAATCGGATACGACATGAACATTTCGAAGCAAATCTTGCGCCAAGCTGTCTGCCAAGCAAGAAGCCCAGTATTGATAACGAGTTAGCAGAGGGGCTTTCTTTCCCAAGAGATCTTCGGCCGCTCTGCTGTCAAAGGAAGCGACAGCGGGTTTACGCGGAGCAGCCGGGCTCATTCGTGCAGCGCATGGAGATGCGATGACCGGCGCGGGCCCATCATCTTTCGCCCACACCAACATCCGCCGCAACGGGTCGGCTTCAGCCCAGCTTTGCCGAGATCAGGCCGCGCAGCGCCTCGCCCAGCGCGCGCCGGTCGCGGCCCTCGATCGCCATGCTGGGCAGGATCTGCACTGCAATGCCCAACCGGCGCGCACAGGCAATGCGCCACAGGCTCTGCACCAGCGTCGTGCCGCCTATGAAGCGCGCCGACGTGCTGAAACGCTCGCCCGGCTCGTGCCAGCGCAGCACCAGCGGCAGCACGTCCGCATCCACCGACACGGCCGCCTGCAGCAGGTTGGCATGGAAGGGCAGCAGTCCGGGCCCGGGGCCGGTCGTGCCCTCGGGAAAGAAGGCCACGCAGTCTCCGCCCTGCAGGGCCGCCGCGGCCTGATGCACCACGCGCAGCGCGTCGCGCTTGCTCTCACGCTCGATGAACAGCGTGCCCGCCCCCTCCACCAGCGCGCCCACCAGCGGCCAGTGCTTCACGTCGGCCTTGGAGACGAAGCGCGCCTGCGGCAGCACGGCGTGCACGGCCGCAATGTCCAGCCAGGACACGTGGTTGGCCACGATCAGATGGCCCGCCGGCAGCGCCTGGCCCTCGACCTCCAGCTCAATGCCCAGGATGCGCAGCGTCTTGGCCGACCACCACTGGACGAGCTGATGCCGCTCGGTCGCCGTGAGCAGCTCAAAACGGCGCCGGACTATCCACAGCCCGTGCAACACATGCGGCACCAGGCGCGTCAGCCGCCCCGCGGCGACCAGGCCTCTCATGCGCCCGTGCCCGCCTCGTAGGCGATGTGCCCCGCCACCAGCGTGCAGCGCACGCGCGCCGGCAGCTCGAAGCCGCTGGACGCGTAGGCGAACGGCGTGTGCTTGCCCTGGCTGGCGAGCTGGTCCGGCGTGACGGCCCAGCTGGCGCCGGCGTCGAACACGCAGACGTCGGCCACGCCGCCCTCCACCAGCCGGCCCGCGCTGGCCGCCAGCGAGCCCAGCGCCGGGCCCATGACGCGCACCGGCTCGGACGTGACCACCGCCAGTGCGCGCTGCAGCGGCAGACCCGAATCCCGGGCCCAGCGCATCGCCAGGCTCAGCAGCAGTTCCAACCCGGTCGCGCCCGGCGTGGCCTCGGCGAAGGGCACGGCCTTCTCGTCGACGGTGACAGGCATGTGGTCAGACACCAGTGCATCGATCGTGCCGTCGGCCAGGCCGGCGCGCAGCGCGTCGCGGTCACGGCCCTGGCGCAGCGGCGGCGTCAGGCGCATGGCGGAATCGAAATAGCCGATGTCCACGTCGCTGAGGTGCAGCGAGTTGATGGACACGTCGGCCGTGACGGGCAGGCCCTCGCGCTTGGCGGCCCGCACCAGCTCCACGCCGGCCGCGCTGGAGATGCGACACAGGTGCACGCGGGCGCCGGTCGTGCGGACCAGCTCGAACAGCGTGTGCAAGGCGATGGTCTCGGCCGCAACCGGCACGCCGGACAGACCCAGCCGCGTCGCGACAGAGCCGCTGGCCGCCACGCCGCCACCCAGCCAGGCGTCCAGCGGGCGCAGCCACGCCGTGTAGCCATAGGTCGCCGCGTACTGCAGCGCGCGGTTCAGCACCTGCGTGTCCTTGATCGGCACCTCGGCCTGCGAGAAGCCGATGCAGCCGGCCTCGGTCAGCTCGGCCATCTCGGTCAGCGCCGCACCGCCCAGCTGGCGCGTCAGCGCGCCGAGCGGGAACAGCCGGCAGCGGCTCAGCTTGCGGGCGCGGAACTTCAGCATCTCGACGAGACCGGGCTCGTCCAGCACCGGGTCGGTGTCGGGCGGGCAGACCAGGCTGGTCACGCCGCCGGCCGCGGCCGCGGCCAGTTCGCTCTCCAGCAGGCCCTCGTGCTCGTGGCCAGGCTCGCGCAGGCGGGCGCAAAGGTCCACGAGGCCGGGCGCGACGATGAGGCCGCTGGCGTCCAGCGTGCGGTCGGCACGGAAGTCGGACACGTCGCCCAGATGCACGATGCGGCCGTTGGCGATGGCGAGGTCGCCGGTGCGGTCGAGCTTGGATGCCGGGTCGATCAGCCGGCCGCCTTTGATGAGAATCTTCATGCTTCGTTCCCGGCGAGGATGGCCATCACAGCCATTCGGACAGCGATGCCGAATGTCACTTGGGGCAGGATCACGCTGCTCTTGCCGTCCGCCACTTCGGATGCGATCTCCACGCCGCGGTTGATGGGGCCCGGGTGCATGACGATGGCGTCCGGCTTGGCCAGCGCCAGCTTGTCCGGCGT
>CAMLKW010000090.1 GCA_946480605.1 uncultured Roseateles sp.
GTCGCAGTCGGTGGGCATGGCGCGCGCGGCCTTCGAGGCGGCGCTGCGCTACAGCCAGGAGCGGGTCACCTTCGGCCAGCCCATCTTTCAGCACCAGGCGGTGCAGTTCAGGCTGGCCGAGATGGCCACGCAGATCGAGGCGGCGCGCCAGCTGATCTGGCATGCCGCGGCGCTGAAGGACGCCGGCCGGCCCTGCCTGAAGGAGGCCGCCATGGCCAAGCTGTTCGCCAGCGAAATGGCCGAGAAGGTCTGCTCCGACGCCATCCAGATCCACGGTGGCTACGGCTACCTGAGCGACTTTCCGGTGGAGCGCATCTACCGCGACGTGCGCGTCACGCAGATCTACGAGGGTACGAGCGAGGTGCAGAAGATCCTGATTGGCCGGGCGCTGGCCGGCTGAGGGGGTCAGCCCAGGCGGGATAGCAGCCGGCCTGCAAACACGTTCGCATCGTCGTCCTGCTGGCCCGCCTTCTGGCACATAGGGCGGCCCTTGATCGGCCTGCGCATCCAGCGCATGCCGGCCTTGAACTCGGGGTGGGCTACGCCGATCTCGAAGGACTTGAAGCCGCAGTGGCGCCAGAACGCCAGACCCGCCAGATTCGTCTCCAGCACGCCAAGTTCCCAGCGTGCGATGCCAGGCCAGTTCCTGGCCTGGCGGCTCAGACGTTCGACGATTTCGCACCCCACATGCTGGCGCTGTTCGCCGGGCCGCACGAGCAGCAGTAGCAAGGTGGCGGCGTCCGGGACCGGCCGATGCAAGGCCACCTGAATGAGCGCCAGCGGCTCATTGCGCCGGTAGGCCACGAAGCTGAGCCGATCTTCGGCCGGGCATGCGTCGGGGAAGCGGTCGTGTAGCTGATCGCCATCTTCCGCCGAGGGCAGACGGCCAAAGCTCTGAACCTCGTATCCAGCGCTGGCCAGAAACAACTCGGTCGCGATCGCGCGGTCGGCAGGCAGGCTCAGGTTCAAACGACGGAGGAACATATGACTTCAAAGGTTTCTGGAACCTTGCATAGGTTATCGAAACAATCATGAAGTTGCACGATTTGATCGAGTGAACTTGCACATTGCGTGTTATCGAATGTTTCTGGCTCGGGGCTGTGGCGACCTGATGTATCGATCAGGTGCTTTGCGCGCCGGCGCGGGGCGCTCTGTGTTGCTGCGGTCCCTGCTGTTCATTCCGCGGCTCGTCGATTCACGCCGCCTTCATGCCATCCGTCGTCGGCCGGTCGCGCGGCGTTGCCGGCCTGCCTAGCATCCAGCGCATTCGGTTCAGGAGGCGATGGCATGAATGACAGCGAAGTGCTCGTGGCCCGCGGCCTGCGCAAGGCCTATGGCGAGCGGGTGGCCGTGCACGAGGTGGCGCTCGCGCTGCGCCCCGGCGAGGTGCTGGGCCTGCTGGGCCCCAACGGCGCCGGAAAGTCCACGACGGTCGGCATGATCTGCGGCCTGACGGCGCCCGACGCCGGCAGCGTGACGCTGGCGGGCGGCGTGAGCCTGGCCTCCGACGAGGCCGGCTACAAGCGCCGCATCGGCCTGGTGCCGCAGGACATCGCGCTGTACGAGGACCTGCCCGCGCGCATGAACGTGGAGCTGTTCGGCGCGCTGTACGGCATGGCCCCCGACCTGCTGAGGCGCCGCACCGACGAGGTGCTGGCCATGGTGGGCCTGTCGGACCGCGCCAAGGACAGGCCGGCCACCTTCTCCGGCGGCATGAAGCGGCGACTCAACATCGCCTGCGCGCTGGTGCACGACCCCGAGGTCATCCTGCTGGACGAGCCCACGGCCGGCGTGGACCCGCAGAGCCGCAACGCGATCTTCGACAACCTGGAGGCGCTGAAGGCGGCCGGCAAGGCCCTGATCTACACCACGCACTACATGGAAGAGGCCGAGCGCCTGGCCGACCGCATCGCCATCATCGACCACGGCCGCGTCGTCGCCAGCGGCACGCAGGCGCAGCTGTTCGCGCTGCTGCCGGCCGCGCAGACGTTGCAGATCGAACTCGACGGCGAACCCGACGATGCGGTGCTGGCCGGCCTGCCCGGCATGAAGCGCGCTGGCCAGCGGCTGGACCTCAGCCTGCGCGATGTGGGCCGGGATGCCGCTGCCGCACTGGCGGCCCTGGCCGAGCGGGGTGTGCGGGTGCGCGGCCTCGCCACGGCGCGCGCCACGCTGGAAGACGTCTTCCTCCAGCTCACCGGCCGCGCCCTGCGCGATTGACAGGAACCGACCATGCAAGCCTTGCTCGCCCTCGTCCGTGCAGAACTGAAGCTGCACTTCTCCAACCGCCGCGCACTGCTGATGAGCATCGTCGCGCCGGTGCTCATCGCGGCCTTCTTCGGCAGCCTGTTCGGTAGCGGCAGCAAGCCTGCCGGCATCGCCGTGGGCGTGGTCGACCAAGACGGCAGCCTGCTGTCGCAGCGCGTCGTCGCGGCGCTGCAGGCCGAGCCGTCGCTGAAGACCTCGGTCGGCGATCCGGCCCAGTTGCTGGAGCAGGTGCGTGCGGGCAAGCTGCGCGCCGTGGCCGTGCTGCCCAAGGGCTTGGGCGAGCAGGCAGCGCGGGCCTTGTTCGGTGCCGCGCCCAAGCCCGAGATCGAACTGCATTACGACCCTTCGCAGGCCAGCGTGCTGGCCGTCGTGCGCGGCCTGCTGGCGCAGACGCTGATGCAGGAGGTCAGCCGCACCGGCTTCAGCCCGGCGTCGCTGGGCGAAATGCAGCAGCAGGTGCGCGACGCCACCGGCGTGCCCGCCGCGCAGCGCGAGGCGCTGACGAGGATGTTTGCCGCCATCGGCGACGTGCAGCGCGGCGAGGTCGCGGCGTCGGGCGCCGGCTCCGGCGGGCTGTCCATGCCCTACACGACGCGCGAGATCGAGGCCCTGCAGTCGACGGCCAACGCGGCGCCGGCGGCCTACAACAGCTATGCGCATTCGTTCGCCGGCATGGGCGTGCAGTTCATCCTGATGGCCGGCATCGACATGGCCGTGGGCCTGCTGCTGATGCGCCGCCTGGGCCTGTGGAAGCGGCTGCGTGCCGCGCCGCTGTCGCGCGCCCAGTTGCTGGGCAGCCGGGTCGCCGCGAGCGCGCTGATCTCGCTGATCGTCTTCGCGGTGATCTACGCGGTCGCCATTGCCGGCTTCGGCGTGCGCGTGCTGGGCAGCCTGGCCGGCTTCGCGCTGGTGCTGGTGTGCTTCTCGTTGCTGACCGCCAGCTTCGGCCTGCTGGTGGCCGCGCTGGGGCGCACGCCCGAGGCCACGCGCGGCCTGGCCATCCTCGCGACGCTGCTGATGGTCATGCTGGGCGGCGCCTGGGTGCCGGCCTTCATCTTCCCCGAGTGGCTGCAGACCGTGTCGCTGGCCGTGCCCACCCGCTGGGCCGTCGATGCGCTGGACGCGATGACCTGGCGCGCCCAACCCTTTGCCGAGGCCTTGCTGCCCAGCGCGGTCATGCTGGGCTTCACGGTGGCCTTCATGGTGGTCGCGATCTGGCGCTTCCGCTGGGAGGAGTGATCAGCGGATGGCCGCTGCCCAGCGCTCGAACCGTGGTGCCAGGCGCCAGCCGTCCTCGCCCAGCCAGTCCGCCGACACCAGCACGCGGTGGGCGCGGCCGATCAGCCGCTCGCGCGGCACCGTGCCGATGACGCGCGAGTCCGCGCTGAGGTCGCAGTTGTCGCCCAGCATGAAGTAGTGCCCGGCGGGCACCGTGGTCTCGGTGAAATCGCGTGGCACGCCCAGCACGGGCAGCGCCTGCACGGCATGCGGCCGGCCGTCCAGGTCCTCGGTGGCGCGCACGGCGTCCACGACCCAGCCCGGTGCGATCGTCTCGCCGCGGTGCCGGATACCGGTCCGGACTTGAGGCCGGCCGTTGAGCAGCAGTTCGCCGTTGCGCATCGCGATGCGGTCGCCCGGCAGGCCCACGATGCGCTTGATGAGTCGCGTGCCGTCGGCTGGCGAGCTGAACGTGACCACGTCGCCGCGGCGCGGCTCGCCCAGGGGCAGCAGCACCATGTCGGTCAGCGGCAGCTTGAGGTCGTAGGCCAGCCGGTTGACCAGCACCACGTCGCCCTCCAGCAGCGTGGGCCGCATGGAGGCCGAGGGGATGGGGTTCCAGTCCGCCACCGCCGTGCGCAGCAGCGCCAAGCCCAGCAGGAAGACGATGAAGCCACGGTGGGCCTTGAGGGAGTGCAGCAGCTTGTTCATGCGGCCATGGTGCGGCTGGCGGCTGCAGGGCGGTGCGTCGGGCGGGCGAATGGCAGGATGGGCCGCCTGGTTGGCGGGTGGCGGCTGTCACTGCGCCCAGGGGCGCGGCCGCCGGACCCCGACGGTAAACTGCCTCGATGCCCGTTCTGCTTGCCCTTGACAGCTCCACCGAGACGATGGCCCTGGCCCTCGTGGCGCCGGGGGCGACGAGGCGGTTCGAGGCCGCCGGCGGCGCCCAGGCCTCGGCGCGCATGCTGCCCGAGATCAAGGCCTTGCTGGCCGAGGCCGGCATGCAGCTGGCCGACGTGGACGCCATCGCCTTCGGCCAGGGGCCGGGGGCCTTCACCGGCCTGCGCACCGCCTGCGCGGTCGCCCAGGGCCTGGCCTTCGGCCTGGACAGGCCCGTGCTGGCCATCGACAGCCTGATGCTGGTGGCCGAGGATGCGCGCGCGCAGGGCGCGGGCGACGACATCTGGGTGGCGATGGACGCCCGCATCGGCGAGATCTATGCGGCCCGCTACCGCTGGGCCAGCGGCGCCTGGCAGGTGGTCGAGGCGCCGGCGCTGTACGCGCCCGCGGCGCTGGCCGCCCACTGGGGCCAGCCGGCCGCCGTCGCCGGCACCGCGCTGACCGAATACGCCGACGCGCTGGGGCCGCTGCCCCGTGCCTGGCCGCAGGCGCATTCGCGCGCCGCGGCGCTGGGCGCGCTGGCGCTGGCGGCCTGGCAGCGCGGCGAGGGACGCGATGCCGCCGAGGCCTTGCCCGTCTATGTGCGCGACAAGGTGGCGCTGACGACGGCCGAACGCGAGTTGAGCAAGGCATGAGCGCACAGCTGGATCGCGGGCAGCCGCCTTACGAAGCCTCCGGAATGCGGCTGCCAGACCTGACCGAGGTCATGGCCGTCGAGCGGCGTGCCTACCCGGTGCCGTGGACGCATGGCAATTTCGTCGACTCGCTGGCCGCCGGCTATCCGGCCGAGGTGTTGCGCGGTGCGCGCGCGGAGTTGTTGGGCTACTGGGTGGCCATGCCGGGCGTGGACGAGCTGCACCTGCTCAACATCACGGTCGCGTCGGCCTGGCAGGGGCGCGGCCTGGCGGTGGTCATGCTGGACCGCCTCGTCGTCGCCTGCCGCCAGCGCGGCCTGACCCAGCTGTGGCTGGAGGTGCGCGTCAGCAACGAACGCGCGCGCGAGGTCTATCTGCGCTACGGCTTTGCCGAGGTCGGCCGGCGCCGCGCCTACTACCCGGTGCTGCAGGGTCCGCGCGAGGATGCGCTGCTGATGAGCCTGCCGGTGGCGGCCGCCTGAGCATGAGCTGGGACCCGCGTCAGAGGGCGATGCTGGCCGAGATGGGCTTCCGCGTGCCGGCCGCTGCGCCGCAGGCCCTCGTGGCGGACGGGGTGCCGACGGCAGCGCCGCCTGCACCCGCACCCGTCGCTGCGCGGGCACCGACGCCGGCGCCCGTGCCGGTCCCAGCCCCGGCCCCCCGCGCGGCGCCGCCGGTGCTGGCGAGCCTGGCGGGCCTGGACCTCGCTGCGTTGCGCGAGGCCGTGCTGGATGGCCGGGCCTGCGGTACCTGCGAGCACCGCGGCCATCTGTTCGGTCGTGGTGCGCAGCCGCAGGCGACGTGGCTGGTCGTCACCGATCCGCCGGACGAGGCCGACGAGACCGCGGGCGAACTGCTCGGCGGCGATGCCGGCCGGCTGCTGGACCGCATGCTGGCGGCCGTCCACCAGCGCCTGGGCGGCGACGGTGCGACGGCCTTCGTGGCGCCCATCGTGCCCGGCCGGGCGCCGCGCGGCCGGCCGCCGCTGCCGCAGGAGCTGGAGGCCGGCGAGGCCCAGCTGGCGCGGTTGGTGGAGCTGCTGCAGCCGCGCGTGGTGCTGGCCATGGGGCTGCAGGCGGCGCGCCGGCTGACCGGCGGCGGCAGCGAACCGCTGGGGCGGCTGCGCGGACGCGTGCACCGCTGGCGCGACTTGCCGCTGGTGGTCACCTACCATCCGGCCTACCTGTTGCGATCACCGGCGGACAAGGCCGGAGCCTGGGACGACCTGTGTCTGGCTCGCGAGACCTCCAACACATGAACGCTGCCGATGAAGCGGCGCGCTCGCTGGAGGCTGCGCGCTTCAGGCTGCTGGCCGACTACCTGCCGGCCTGGATCGCGCTGTACGACGCCAGGACCCAGCACTGTCTGTTCGCCAACCGCGGCTATGCCGGCGCCTTCGGACTGACCGAGCAGAGCATCCTGGGCAAGACCTTCGCCGAGATCATCGGCGCCGACGCCGCGGCGCTGATCCAGCCGGCGGTGGACCGCGTGCTGTCCGAGCGCGTGGCCGTCAGCTACGAGCGCGAGCTGCCCGAGGCCGACGGCACGCCGCACTGGATCGAGGTGCACCTGATCCCGCAGCTGGGCCCGGACGGCGAGCCCGTGGCGAGCTGCGTGCTCATCAACGACATCACCAAGCACCGGCTGGCCGAGCGCGCGGTGCGCGAGTCTCAGGCGCGGCTGGACAAGTTCATGCAGGCCACGGTGGAAGGCATCCTGTTCCACAAGGACGGCATCACCACCGACGTGAACCCGCCCTGCTGCGAGCTGGTGGGCTACACGCTGGACGAGATGGTGGGCCGGCACGTGCTGTCCTTCATCGCGCCCGACGAGCTGCCCAAGGTCAAGGAGGTCATGCGCCTGGGCCGCGAGCTGCGCTACGAGACCGCCGTGAGCCACAAGGACGGCACGCGCATCCCGGTCGAGTTCATCGTGCGCACGCTGGAGCGCGACGGCGAGAAGCTGCGCATGACCATCGTGCGCGACATCCGCGACCGCATCGAGAGCGAGGCGCGCATCCAGCACCTGGCCCACCACGACGGCCTGACCGGGCTGCTGAACCGCGGCGCCTTCATGGAGCGCATGACCGGCATGCTCAAGCGCGCCGAGCGCAAGGGCGAGATGCTGGCGCTGCTGTTCATCGACCTGGACAACTTCAAGCGCGTCAACGACTCGCTGGGTCATCTGGAGGGCGATCAGGTGCTGACCACCGTGTCCGAACGGCTGCTCGGCGCGCTGCGCGGCAGCGACCTGGTGGGCCGCTTCGGCGGCGACGAGTTCGTCGTGCTGCTCAGCGACCTGGAGAGTCGTGCCGACGTGGTCGTCGTGCTGGAGGCGTTGCTGTCCGTCGTGGAGGTGCCGGTGAAGGCCGACGGCCGCTCGCTGTCCGTCACGCCGTCCATCGGCGTGGCCATGTTCCCCGACGATGGCCGCCAGGCCGACGAGCTGATCCAGCACGCCGACACGGCCATGTACCGCGCCAAGGCGCGGGGCCGCGCGACCTACCAGTTCTTCGAGTCGGCGCTGGCCGAGACGGCCTATGCCGACCTGGTGCTGGAGTCCGAGCTGGCGCAGGGCCTGACGCGCAACGAGTTCGAGCTGTTCTTCCAGCCGCAGGTCGAGTCCACGACGGGCCAGCTGTCGGGTGCCGAGGCGCTGCTGCGCTGGCGCCACCCGGAGCGCGGCCTGCTGTCGCCGGACAGCTTCATCTTCGTCGCCGAGCGCCACCGCCTGATGCTGGCGCTGGGCGAGTGGGTGCTGCGCGAGGCCGCGCAGACCGCGCGGCGCTGGCGCGAGCAGGGGCTGACGCAGGGCCATGGGCCCATGCGCATCGCCGTCAACCTGTCGCGCATGCAGTTCCACCTGGACGGCTTTGCCGACACGGTGAAGCGCGTGCTGGCCGAGTCGGGCGCCAAGGGCCAGTGGCTGGAGCTGGAGCTGACCGAGCGCATGCTGATCGACGACATCGAGCACGCGCCGGCCACGCTGGCCCAGCTGCGCGCGCTGGGGCTGACGGTGTCGGTGGACGACTTCGGCACCGGCTACACCTCGTTGGCCCACCTGACCGAGCTGCCGCTGGACAAGCTGAAGATCGACCAGAGCTTCGTCGCCCGCCTGCCCGACGACGGCGGCGCGCAGGCCATCACGCGCGCCATCGTGCAGATGGCCGTGGGCTTGGGCCTCACGGTCACGGCTGAGGGCGTGCGCACGGCGGCGCAGTGGCAGCTGCTGGCCGGCTGGGGCTGCCAGCAGTTCCAGGGCGAGCTGGTCGGCGCGCCCATGCCGGCGGCCGAGTTCGAGGCCTGGGTCAAGGCAAGATGAATCTGAACGACAAGATCCGCGCGCAGATCGCCGCAGAGGGCGGCTGGCTGCCGTTCGACCGCTTCATGAGCATGGCCTTGTACGAGCCGGGCCTGGGCTACTACGCGGGCGGCCGGCGCAAGTTTGGCACCATGCCCTCGCAGGGCTCTGACTTCGTCACCGCGCCTGAGATGTCGCCGCTGTTCGGCCGCGCGCTGGCGCGCCAGCTCGCGCAGGCCATGGACGCCAGCGGCTGCCGCGACGTCATGGAGTTCGGCGCCGGCTCCGGCGCGCTGGCCGCGCAGCTGATCGCCGAGCTGGACGCGCTCGGTGCGGGCCTGGCGCGCTACCGCATCGTGGAGCTGTCGGCCGAGCTGCGCGAGCGCCAGAAAGAGCGCCTGGCGCATTGGAGGGCCCGCGTCGAATGGCTGGACGCGCTGCCCGAGCAGATCGAGGCGGTGGTCATCGGCAACGAGGTGCTGGACGCGATGCCGGTGCAGCTGATCGCCTTCGATGGCCAGGTGTGGCGCGAGCGCGGCGTCGTGTCGTCGGGCGAGGGCTTTGCGTTCGAGGACCGCGACAGCATGCTGCACCCGCCGCTGGACACCGGCTTCGTGCCGGGCACAGTCACCGAGATCCACCCTCAGGCCGAGGCCTTCACGCAGACGCTGGCCCGCGCGCTGAAGCGCGGCGCGGCCTTCTTCATCGACTACGGCTTCCCCGAGGCCGAGTACTACCACCCGCAGCGCCGCGGCGGCACGCTGATGTGCCACCAGGGCCACCTGGCCGACCCCGACCCGCTGCAGGCCGTGGGTGACAAGGACATCACCGCCCACGTCAACTTCACCGGCGTCGCGCTGGCGGGCCAGGATGCGGGCCTGGTCGTGCTGGGCTACACCAGCCAGGCCAATTTCCTGCTCAACTGCGGCATCGCCGACCTGCTGGCCGGCGCCTCGCTGGGCGAGCGCGCGATGGCGCACCGCCTGCTGGCCGAGCACGAGATGGGCGAGCTGTTCAAGGTGGTCGGCTTTGCGCCGCCGGAAGGCGCCTTCGACGCCATTGGTTTTGAACGCGGGGATCGCTCCCACAAACTCTGAGGAGGGACTGCGGATGAAGGTCTGGCCGTTGCTGTTGCTCACGCTGCTGCCGTGCGCGCCAGCGCTGGCGCAGGACCTCAACGCGGGCCGCAACCTCGCGGCCACCTGCGCCACCTGCCACGGCACGCAGGGCCGGGCACGGGGCACCCTGATGCAGCCGCTGGCCGGCATGAAGGCCGGCGTGATGCTGGCGGCGCTGGCCGACTACCGCAGCGGCCGACAGGCCGGCACGGTGATGCCGCAGATCGTCAAGGGCTACAGCGAGGCGCAACTGCGCCTGATCGCAGCCTATTTCGAAGCGCAGGCCGGGCCGTGATCGCGCGCCGGCAACTGATGGCGGCCGGCGGGCTGGCACTGGCGGGCTGCGCGACGCCGCAGGCGGCCATCGGCCGCGTCGTCGTCGTGGGCGGCGGCTTCGGCGGCGCCACCGCGGCGCGCTACCTGAAGCTGTGGGGCGGCGATGCGGTGGACGTCACGCTGGTGGAGCGCCATGCGGGTTTCGTGTCCTGCCCGATGTCCAACCTGGTCATCGCCGGCACGCGCGGCCTGGCCAGCATCACCCACGGCTATGCGGGCCTGGAGGCGCAGGGCGTGAAGCGCCTGCGCGGCGAGGTCGTGGCGATCGACCCGGCGGCGAAGACCGTCCGGCTGGCTGACCGCAGCCTGCTGCGCTGGGACCGGCTGGTGCTGGCGCCGGGTATCGGCCTCATGCCAGACGAGGTGCCCGGCCTGGCCGCCGCCTATGCCAGCGGCCGCGCGCTGCATGCCTGGCAGGCGGGGGCGCAGACGCTGGGCCTGCGCCGCCAGCTGGAGGCGTTGCCCGAGGGCGGCGTCGTGCTGATGAGCATCCCCAAGGCACCCTACCGCTGCCCGCCGGGGCCTTACGAGCGCGCCTGTCTGATCGCGTCGTGGCTGCGCCGCGCGAAGCCCCGCGCCAAGCTGCTGGTGCTGGACGCCAACCCCGAGGTGCAGAGCAAGAAGGCCTTGTTCGAGCGCGCGTTCGCGCAGCACCACGCCGGCGTGCTGGAGTACCGGCCCAATGCCGAGCTGAAGGAGGTGACGGCCGACGGCGTCGCGCGCTTCGAGTTCGAGGACGTGAAGGCGGACGTGCTGAATCTGATCCCGCCGCAGCGAGCGGGCGACCTGGCGCTGCCCTTTGCCAATGTGAACCGGCGCTGGGTGGGCATAGCCTGGCAGACGATGGAGGCCCAGGCCGCGCCGGGTGTGCACGTGGTGGGCGATGCGATCTTCTCGGCGCCGGGCATGCCCAAGTCCGGCCACCTGGCCAACCAGCAGGCCAAGCTGGCGGCGGCGGCCGTGCTGCAGTTGCTGAAGGGCGAGCCGGTCAACCCCGAGCCGCTGGTGATGAACACCTGCTACAGCTTCGTCACGCCGGACGAGGCCATGCACGTGGCCTCGGTGCACCGCTACGACGCGGCCGACAGGACCATGAAGACGGTGCCCGGTTCGGGCGGCGTGTCGGCCGCGGCCAGCGCCGCCGAAGCCGGCTATGCGCTGGGCTGGGCCGAGAACATCTGGGCCGACACGCTGGCCCTTTGAGTTACCAGGAGCCCGTATTGGGCATGGACGCCCAAGGCTCGGCCGGCGCCAGCGCGGGGCCGTGCTGCAGCAGCTCGATGGAGATACCGTCCGGCGAGCGCACGAAGGCCATGCGGCCGTCGCGCGGCGGGCGGTTGATGAGCACGCCGTGATCGGCGAGCTTCTGGCAGGCGGCGTAGATGTCGTCCACCGCATAGGCCAGATGGCCGAAATTGCGGCCGCCGGTGTAGGTCTCGGCCTTGCCGTCGGCATCGGGCCAGTTGTAGGTCAGCTCGACCTGGGCGTCCTCGTCGCCGGGAGCGGCCAGGTAGACCAGCGTGAAGCGACCGGCCTCGTGCTCGGAGCGGCGAACTTCTTGCAGCCCGAGGGCATCGCGGTAGAAGCGCATCGATGCGTCCAGATCGTGGACGCGGACCATGGTGTGCAGGTATTTCATGCCGCCATTGTCAGTAATCCAGCCACTCCATGGGCGCCACAAGGGCTTGGCCGCGGATGCGCTGCAGCGTGCCGGTCAGCACGTCGATGTTGTTGTCGAAGCTGCCGTGGCTGGCGGCGATCTGGTCGCCGGTCCTGGTGGTGCGCACCTTGGGGCTCTCGACCAGGTTCAGCAGCGCGCCCGCCGGCCACAGCTTGCGCCAGGCGGCGATGTCGGCGTGGGCGCCGTCGGCCCACTGGTCGGCGGGCCAGTGGGGCTGCGGCTTGACCAGCGCGCGCTCCATGCCCAGCAGCGGCTGCTTGCGGATGTCGTCCAGCGCGCGCGACACGAGGTAGAGCAGGCTCTTGCCGTAGATGTCGCGCTCGGCGCTGGGCAGGCCGTCGGCGCGCTCGTTGGCGTCGGTCAGCACGTGCAGGCGCAGCCGGTCCAGCGGCAGCACGTCGGTGGCACCGCCGTAGTGCCGCACGGCAAAGGCGCTGGAGCAGGCGGCGGCGTACAGCTCGCAGCTGGCCACGCCCAGCGCCTTGGCGCCGCCCAGGTGACCCAGCAGATGGCCCAGCAGGATGGAGCCGGCCGAATGGCCGATGAGGTGCAGCTCCAGCGTCTGGCCGTTCTTGGCCAGCGCGTCGCGCAGTTCGCGCAGCATGCGCGCGGACAGTTCCAGCACATGGTCGGTGGTGGCGCCGCCGGCGGCGTTCTCGCGCATCTCGCTCCAGATGCCGCGCGCGAACTGCCGGCCCACGGCCTCGATGCTGCGGTCCTTGGCCTCGGAGGCGGCCTCGCGCAGCCGGTCCAGCCAGCCCTCGCTGCGGTCGTCGCTGTCGATGATGCGGTGCTTCAAGTCCTCCAGCATGTACTTCAGCGTCTCGCCGGGGCCGGTCTTCCAGGTGAAGAACAGCGGGTAGATGCCATTGGCCAGGAAGTAGGGCGCCAGCACGCGGATGCGCTGGATGGAGCCGCCCTCGGAGTTCAGGCCGCCGTGGGCGTAGAGGGCCAGCTTGACGGTCTTGGACTTGCCGGCCTTGAACCAGCTCAGCGGTCGCTCCACCACCAGCTCGCGCGCCAGGCCCACGCGGTCGTTGCGCTCGCGGGTGAAGTCGGTGGCCATCAGCTGGCCGTCGTTGCCCGACACCAGCGTGTGCGTGTAGGCCTGGTCGGTGCGCAGCGGCTGGTAGGGCTTGTGGTCGAAGCTGTGCTTGAACGGCCAGGGGTCGTCGCGCGGGTTGTCGCCCTGGTTCAGCGTGGCACCCACGTCGGACAGGCCGCGTCCCGCCATCGTGCGGAAGCCGCTGGCCGGCGCCCCTTTGGCCGGCTTCGTGCCCGGGGCCTGGCGTGCCTTCACGTCGGACAGATCCTGCGGCACGCCCAGAGCGACGGCCCAGGCGTCGGTCGCGTTGGTGACCCAGTCCTCATACGGCAGGATGGCAAAGCCGCTGGCGCCCCAGCCGGTGCCCCAGCTGTTCTGCACGACGAAGCCGCGCTCGTTGAAGCCCACCAGCGCGAACGCGTGGCCGCCGGTCTTCTGCTTCATGGCCGCGATGCGCGGCAGCTTGTCGTGGCTGGAGGGCATGGGCGCGGCGTCCAGGCCCCAGCCGTCGTGCACGTCGGCCGACACGTAGACCGCGCCGATCTCGTAGATGGCGGCCTGCATGTCGACGACGCTTTTCTTGTCGACGCGGTAGTACACGCCCAGCGTGCGTCCGGTGGCGTCGTCGTCCCAGCCGGCGGCGGGGCGTTCGAAGACGCCGTTGCCGTCGCGGTCCAGCGGGTAGCGCCACAGCGCTTCGGTGCAGACGCCGTGCTTGTGCCAGCCCTTCAGTGCGCCGCGGCAGGACGAGCCCTCGTAGTCCTGGCCGGGCCATTCGTCGTACAGCTTGGCCAGCTCGTAGAACATGCGCGGGCTGACCAGGTCGGGCTGCCGCGCGCGCGGCGTGCCCAGGTGGCGCAGCCAGTACAGGTAGTTGGTCACGCAGGCCAGGCCGAAGCCGGTGCAGGCGCCCTCGTTGCCCTGGTTCAGGATGCGGCCGGCCTTGACGTAGGCGGGCAGCAGCTTCTTCAGGTCGGCGTCCAGCGGCCAGCGGGCGGGCAGCGAGCGCAACGGCGCGCGGTAGACCAGGTCGCGCAGATCCAGCCGGTCGGGGCGGGCGTCCAGCCGCGGCATGACGGCGGCGGTCTTGGTGGTGGCGGGCTTGCGGGTCTTGGTGGCCATGGCGGTCTCCTCGGGTGACGCCGGATGATGGCCGCCCGGCAGGAGCCGGACAAGCCGGCGGCCGACGCTGATCCCCATGATGGAGGATGACGGCCTCGCGGGCCCGTGGCCTCAGTACGGCAGGCTGCCGGCGTGGCGCCGCCAGTGCCGGGCGAGGTCGCCCCTGCGCCGCGCATCGGCGAGCGCGGCGTCCAGGCGCGGCAGCAGGCGGGCCGCGGCGCTGCCCTTGGCCGCCACGACGTGGAAGGCCGGCGCCTTCGCATCGGGCACCGGCGCATGCGCCAGGCCGGGCGTGGCGAGGTGGTTCACCCGGCCGAGGTCGAGCAGCGCGATGGTCTCCAACTCCTCGACGAAATAGTCGCAGCGGCCCAGCATCAGCTTGTCGATGAGCTGCCCGTAGCTGCGCGCGCCCTGATCCAGGTCGCCGGGGGCCAGGCCGTAGTGCAGATAGCTCGCGCCGCTCTTGCCGCAGCCGCGCCAGCGTTTGAGGTCGGCGCGGCGGATCAGCTGCAGCGGCCGGTCGGCGCGGTAGAAGACCTGGGGCGTGAAGGTCTTGTACGGCGCCGAGAAGGCCAGCGTCCGCGCGCGCTCCTCGTCCCGGTAGGCGGCGAGCGCAAAGTCGATCTCGCCGTCAGACACCGCCTGCAGGCAGCGCTTGAAGGGCATCTCGCGCAGCTCCAGCTCCACCCCCAGCCTGGCGAACAGCGGCGCCCACAGGTCCACGACGAAGCCGGTGAGCTGCTGAGGCTGCGCGGGTGCCCGGTACAGCCAGGGCGGCCCGGTGCCGGCCTGACCGCAGGCGCTCATGGGCCGGGCCTGCGCCGCCAGTGCCGCCAGCCCCAGCAAGGCGGCCAGCGCGGGCATCCAGCGGCGGCGCTGAGAGTGGAGGCGGCAGGTCATGTCGCCCAGAGTCTATGCGCGCGGCTCGTGCGTTAGCCCAGCGGCGCGATGCCCAGCCAGGCGGCGTGGGCCCAGAACGCGAACAAGGCCCAAAGCGCCACGCCGGCCGCGACGGCGGCCACGGTGCCCGCGACGGTGGGAGCGGCCAGCACCGGAGCCGGCCGGCGCCGTGCCGCGCGGAACACCAGGATGGACCAGACCAGGAAGCTGCCGAACAGCATCAGGTCGGCCAGCGTGTTGTTGGCGAGCAGGTGGGCGAAGGCCCAGACCTTGACCGACAGGGTCAGCGGATGTTGCAGCCTAGCCTTGATGTGGTTGCGCGGCACATGGGCCGCGGCGAACAGCACCAGCGCGACCAGCATCAGCAGCGCCGCAAGATGGTTCATGCCGCGTATGGGCGCCCACAACACGACGGTGCTCAGGCGCGCCTGCGAGTAGCCCCACAGGATCAGGCCGAAGCCCAGCAGCGACACCAGCGTGTACAGGCCTTTCCAGCCCTTGTCGCCGAGCCGGGCGATCTGAGCGGCGCGCCAGCGCGGCGCGATGGCCTGGGTCATGTGGATGCCGAGGAAAAGGGCGAGGCCGAGGGCGAGCCAGGTCATCGAGGTCTCCGTGAGAGTCAAGTTTGCCGGTCGACGCGCAGCGCGAGCACGACCGAGCTGTTGGTGCGCAGCACGCCGTCGATGTCGCCGATTTCGTCGAGCAGCGCGTCGAGCCGAGCCGTAGTGTCGGCGCGCAAGAGCGCCATGTAGTCGAATTCACCGCTGACGCTGGCGAGCTGGCGCAGCTCCGGCAGTTCTGATAGGCGCTTGACGACCTCGCGCCCGGCCTTGGGGCTGACGGTGATGCCCACGAAGGCCTGCACGCTGCGCCCGGCCTCATCGCCACCCAGCCGGGCCGTGTAGCCCACGATGCGACCGCTGGCTTCCAGCCGCGCCAGCCGCGCGACCACCGTGGTGCGCGCCACGCCCAGCTTGCGTGCCAGCGTGGCGGTGCTTTCGCGGGCGTTGGCCTGCAGCAGCAGGATCAGCTGGCGGTCGAGGTCGTCGGCGCTGGAGGGTGGGTTTACCCGTGTTTCATTCATAACGGCGAATCATCGCGACGATTCGACGAATAGGCAATTGATTTCGTCGGAACAATGCTTTCTTTCGTCATCCACCCTGCCTAGAGTGCGGCCCAACGCAAAACCAGCCTGGAGCCCCTCATGAAGATCGCCCTGCTCGGCGCCGGCCACATCGGCCAGACCATCGCCCGCCTGCTGCACGCCACCGGCGACTACCAGGTCACCGTGCTCGACAAGAACGCCGGCTACCTGAAGGTGCTGGCCGCCGAGGGCATCGCGACGGCCGAGGTCGACAGCGACAACCGCGCCGCGCTGGCCGCCCAGTTGCGCGGCAAGGACGCCGTCGTCAACGCGCTGCCCTACCACCTGGCCATCACCGCCGCCGAGCTGGCGCTGGAGTGCGGCTGCCACTACTTCGACCTGACCGAGGACGTGGCCGCCACCAAGGCCATCAAGGACATGGCCAAGGGCGCCAAGACCGCCTTCATGCCGCAGTGCGGCCTGGCGCCGGGCTTCATCGGCATCGTGGCCCACCACCTGGCCAGCGGCTTCGACTCCGTGCGCGACGTGCAGATGCGCGTCGGCGCGCTGCCGGCCTTCCCGACCAATGCGCTGAAGTACAACCTGACCTGGTCGGTCGACGGCCTCATCAACGAGT
>CAMLKW010000091.1 GCA_946480605.1 uncultured Roseateles sp.
GGCCGCATGACCAGAGCTATGGCGGCATCAGCCCCTTTGCCAAGGACTACTCGCGCATCGTGCACGCCAGCGCCTTCCGGCGGCTGCAGGGCAAGACGCAACTGATCCCGGCGGGCGAGAACGAGGTCTTCCGCACCCGGCTGACGCACTCGCTGGAGGTGTCTGACATCGCCTCACGCATCGCTTCGCAGCTGAACCACCGGCAGGGCGTGGCGCTGGGCGCCTACCGGATCGACACGCACATCGTGGCCTGCGCCAGCCTGCTGCACGACCTGGGCCACCCGCCCTTCGGTCACTCGGGCGAGGAGGTGCTGAACGAGCGCATGCGCGACTACGGCGGCTTCGAGGGCAACGCGCAGACGCTGCGCATCGTCACCTGCCTGGAGAACCGGCTGGGCCTGATCGAGGACCGCGAGGCCGCCGAATTCGCGATCGGCCAGGCCGAGGCCGCGCCGCGCGGCATGAACCTCACGGTGGGTACGCTGGCCGCCGTGCTGAAGTACCCCTTCCGGCTCGACAGCCCGGGCCGCAAGGCGAGTCGCCATCCGCTGCCCGGCAAGGGCATCTATGCCGAGGAGATGCCGGTACTGCATGCGCTGCAGGCGCTGGGCCTGGGCGTCGGGGTGGAGCGGCGCACGCTGGAATGCCAGATCATGGATTTCGCCGACGACATTGCGTACTCGGCCTATGACCTCGAAGACACGCTGGAAGCCGGCATCGTCACGCCGCTGGACCTGGTGGCACCGGACGACGAGTTGCTGGCCGCCATTCTCGGCGAGGAGGGCGTGCGCGCCGCGCTCGGCCCGCTGGCGGCCGATGTGCACCGCGCCAACGCGCTGATCGTCGAAGCGCTGACCCAGGTGTTCGACAGCCTGTTCGACCTGGGCGACGCCTATCCGCAGATCCAGGTCGACAGCGTCGACGGCAACCGTGCCCGCCACATCTTCGTGGCCCGCACCTACCTGGAATCCGTCATGCACGCACGCCACCCCATGGTGCGGCGCCAGTTCCTGGAGGCGCTGATCGAGCGCCACATCGGCGCCGTCGACGTCGAGGTGGATGCCGCCGCGCCGCACTTCTCGCGGCTGCGCGTGGACGCCGCGAGCCGGCTGCGCATCGAGTGCCTGAAGGCCTTCAACTACCACCGGGTCATCAACTCGCGGCGGCTGAAGATGTACCACTACCGCAGCCGCAAGATCGTCGGCGAGCTGTTCGACACGCTGTTCGGCAACGCCATGGAGCGCGATGCCAAGGTCCGCGGCCTGCTGCTGCCCGACCCGCAGCGCGAGCGCCTGCGCGCGCTGCCGCGCGGCCCTGCCGGCGAGCGCGAGGCCGCGCGGCTGGTGGCGGACCACCTGTCCTCGCTGACCGACTCCGAGGCGTTGCGGCTGCACGCGCAGCTGACCTCGGGCCAATCCGCGACCTTCAACGCCTATTGGCGCTGACGCCCACCGGCGCGGCTACTTCGCCCCGGCAGCGCTGCTGCCGTCCAGCCGGATCACCCGCCGCGAGCGGCTCTCGGTATCGTCCAGCGACTCGCTGATGAGCCGGTTGTGCTGGGCCCAGTCCTCCGCGCTGCGGATGATGCTGGGCTTGATCAGCACCACCAGCTCGCGCTTGCGGCCGCTGTTGGCGCGGTTGCCGAACAGCACGGACGTCAGCGGATTGCTGTCCGCGCCCGGCAGGCCCGAGCCGCGCCGCGAAGCCTCCATCTGCATCAGCCCGCCGATGGCCACGATGTGGCCGTCGGGGATGCGCACCACCGTGTCGGTCTCGTTGACGCTGGCGCTGGCCAACGGCAGGCGGAAGTTTCCGACCTCGCCCAGATCCACCTGCTTGACCTTCTCGGTCACGTTGGACACCGAGGGGTGGATGTGCAGCGTGATCATGTCGGCCGCGTCGATCTGCGGCGTCACGTCCAGCGCGATGCCGCTGAAGAACGGCGTCAGCGTCAGCGTCGGGATCTGGTTGGTCGTGCCGTTGTTGCCGTTGTTGGTCGTGTTGTTGGTGTTGCTGCCGCTGATGCCGGTGATGAAGTAGTCGTCGGTGCCGACCTTCAGCACGGCCTTCTGGTTGTTCAGCGTCGCGATGCGCGGGCTGGACAGGATCTGCGTGTCGCCGTGGCTCTCGATGAAGCTCAGCAGCGCCTGGAAGCCGCCGCGCGCCAGCGCCAGGCCGAAGGTGCCGCCGCCGGCCGAGGGCAGGGGGATGAGGTCGGGCCAGGCCGGGCTTTGCGTGCCGCTGGACAGCGTGGGCAGGCCGCGGGTGTTGCTGACCAGCGGGTTGATGATGCTGTTGACGCCGCTGGGCAGGGACGGGTTCGCGCTGGTCTGGCCGATGGCGCCGCGGTCGCCGATGCGCGACCAGTCGATGCCGCTCTGGTAGCCCTCGCGCAGTTCCACCTCGACGATCTTGGCCTCCAGCATGACCTGGCGCTCCACGGCAACGCGCGTGGCCTTCAACCAGGCCTCCACATGGCGCAGCTCCTCGGGCATGGCCCGCACGGCCACCGTGCCAGTCTGCGGGCTGGCGATGACGGTGCGGCCCTCGCCACCGCCCACCAGCGCGCGCAGCGCCGTGGTCGTCTCGCCCCAGAAGTCGGCGCGCACCTGCGTGCTGAGCTGGCTGCTCTCCTGCTGCATCACCGTGTTGGCCGTGCCGCCACCGGTGGTGTTGGCGGCGTTGCCGCCGCTGCCGGGGGCGCTGACCGGCGCCGCGCCGGAGCTGACGCGCACCTCGCTGCGACCGCTGCGCTGGTGGGCCAGCGCGTTGATGGTGAAAACGCGCGTCTGCAGCGTGGGCGGGAACACGGTGATGCGGCGGCCGTCGATGGCGTAGTCGAAGCCGTAGACCTCGCGGATCGCGTCCAGCGACTCGCGCAGCGTGACGCCCTTCAGCGTGACCGACAGCGTGCCCGCCACGCTGGGGTGGACCAGCATGCTGTAGCGCGTGTCGCTGACCAGGGACAGGAACACGTCGCGAGCCTGCGCGCCATTGACGATGAGGTCGAAGCGCGGCTCGGGCGGCAGCGCGGGGGGCGGGGCCGGCACCGGGGCGGGCTGGGCCGTCGGGGCTGATGCGGCGGCCGTCGGCGGGGTGGCGCGCTGCGCCTGCAGTTCCTCGCGCAGCGCCTGGCTGGGCTGGGCCACGCGCAGAGGCTTGTCGGCACAGCCGGCCAGCACGGTGGCGATGGCGCTCAGCAGCAGAACGCGCGAAGCCGGATGGACGGGAGCCTTCATGGCTACTTCTCCTTGGATTTCTTGGCGGCCGTGGCGGGCGGGCGCTTCTCGACACCGCCGTACAGCGGCTCGCGGCGGACCTGGCCGCCCTCGCGCAGCCACACGGCCTGCTCGGTGATGCGTTCGATGCGGGCGCCATCGAGCAGCTCGCCCACGGCATGGCGGCGACCGCGCTGCACGACGTAGGCACGGCCGTTGGCAAACACGACATGGCGGATGGTGTTGTCGGCCACGTCGGCATCGGGGGCGGAGGCCGCCGATGCCGCCGCCAGCGCACTGCGCAGCGCCGGCGGCCAGGCGGTCGGGTCGCGGCCCGTCTCCTGAGCCTGGGCGGCCAGCACAGCAGACAGCAGCAGGGCGGCGAGGATTCTCATGGCTGCACCTTCAGCATGAACAGCTGCACCCGCACGCGCGGCGGCTCACTGCCGGCATTCAGATGCAGCTCGCCCCAGCGCAGGCCGGGCAGTTCGCGCTCCAGCACCTGCAGATAGCGCCGCACGTCGTGGTAGCCGCCCTGCACCTGCAACTCCACGCCCTGCCAGACGATGCCGGGCACCACGGGCAGGGCAGGGCGCGGGGCGGCATCCGCGCCAGCCGTCTCCTCAAGCAGCGTGAGCCGCTCCAGCATCAGCCCGGGCTGCTGTGCCAGCAGGCGTTGCAGCACCACGGACAGGCCTTCGCCGGCGCCGGTCGAGCCGGCCTCGCGCAGCGCGTCGTCCAGCCGCTGGCGTTCGGCGCGGGCCGCGTCCAGCCGGCGGAGCAGCGGGCCGCTGGCGTCGTCGTTGTTGTTGCGGCTGGCCGCCACGTACTGCTCGCGCAGCTGCGTGAGCTCCGAGGCCTGCTGGGCCTGGGCATCGGCGCGCAGCTTCTGGCGCGCGGCCAGCGGCGTCAGCACCAGCGTGTCGAACAGCAGGGCCAGCACGGCCACGATGCTGACGAACAGGATGGCACGCTCGCGCAGGCTGAGTGCATCGATGCGCTGGGCCTGGCGCTGCCAGGCCGACAGCAGGGGCGCAAAGCGGCGGCGCAGCAGCGCGATGTCGAGCGGTGTCTGCACCTTCATCGGGGCGCTCCCGGGATGGCACTGGCCGCCAGGGCCGGCGCGCTGACGACGCGAAAGCCCCACACCGGCACTCGCGCGCTGGCCAGCCTGTCCGCGCCTTCAAGCAACGGTCGGCCCTGGCTCTCGCCGCCCGTGGCACCGACGCGCTCCACGCGCAGCGCGGACAGCTGCTGGCCGGCCAGCAGCGGATGGTCCGCCAGCTGGCCCAGCCACGGACGCAGCGGCGCGGTGTTCAAGGTGCCGCCCAGCAGCTCCAGGCGGCCCGGGGTGTAGCGCATGTCGCTGAGCCAGGCCGAGTCGGGCAGCGTGCGGGCGACCAGGGCCAGCAGGTCGGAATGCTGCCGGCCGGCACGGGCGCCGCCGTCGCTGCCCAGCGCACGCAGCAGCACGGCGCGGTCGCCGTTGCCGGTTTCCAGTGCCTGCAGCTGCGTCTGCAGCGCCGAGGCGTCCTGCGGCGCCGGCAGATTGGCGCGTGCCACGAGCAGTTGCTGGCGCTCGGTCGCGTAGCGCGCCAGCAGGGCCTGGTGCTGCACGTCGGCGGCGCGGTCGCTCTGCTGCAGCCACAGCGCGGTGGCGATGCCGCCCACCACCAGCAGCAGCGTCGCCTGCAGCAGCGTCAGCGCCGAGAAATAGCGCCTGGGTGCCAGCAGGATGGGCGTGAGGAGGTTGATCTGCTGGGCCATCAGCAGCGCCCGCCCGGCCGCCCGAAGGGCGCTGGCAGCCCCGTGGGGCGCTGAACCCGCACAGCAAACGCCCGGTGGGCGATTCCTGGCTGGTGAAGAACCGCGCCTCTGGCGCGGTGCGGCCTGCAAGGCGTCGAACGAAGTGAGCGTGGGGGCATCACAGTTTGCGTGTCTCCGTGCGCAGGGCCGCGCCCAGCAGGGGGATGCAGGCCGCCAGCGCCTGGGCCGCGTCGCCCTCGGGGGCCGGTGCGTCGGGCACAAAGGCGGCCAGCGGGTTCAGCGCCACGGTGCGCAGGCCCAGTTCGCGCTGGACCAGCGAGGCGACCTCGGGCCCGTGCTGGGCGGTGATCACGTACAGCCGCGCCAGCGGCAGCTCGGGCCAGCTGCGCTCCCAGACGTCGATGGAGCGCTGCAGCTCGACGACCAGGGGCGATTCCTGGCTGCCGCCACCGTCGAAGCTGCCGCCAGGCTGGTACTCGAAACCCAGCGGCAGGTCGGCCGCGGCGGCTTCCCCGGTGTCGCCGCGGGCGCGAGCCAGCAGCTTGGGGTCGCCTTCCAGGCGGCGCGTGTAGAACAGCTCGTCCCCTGCGCCCACCACCAGGATGCAGTGCTGCGCGTCGATGAAGACGGCCGCGCAGGCCCGCGCGGACAGGTCGTCGAGCCGCGCCTGGCGGCACAGCAGGTTGCGCAGCGCCGTCTCCCAGATGTCGACGACGGCGATCTGCTCGGTGATGCCCGAGGCAGCGCCGATCAGCGCCTGGATGGCGCCGTTGCGCGCCGCGACCACGAACAGCTGGCGTGCGCTTGCGTTGCCGGGCCGGTCCACGTCGCCGCCCACGTGCAGGACGTCCAGCGTCAGCTCGGCGGCGTCCACGTCCACCATCTCCTTGATCTGCCAGCGAGCGGCGGACTTCAGCTCCTGCGGTGGCACATTGGGCGTGTCGACCTTGAGGATCTGGTACTCGGCCGGGTCCAGCAGCGCGATGGCCTCACCGGCGTGGATGGGTCTTGCGTCGGGCAGCAGACCCCAGCGCAGCAACCGGGCCGGGGTGTCGCCGGGTTCACCGTCGGTCAGCACGAAGGCGTGCTGGTGACCGGCGCGGCGCAACACCAGGCGGTGGCCGCTGCGGCGGGGAGACCAGGGCCAGCGCATGTCAGTAGTTCTCCCGCTGGTAGAGCACGCCATCCGCGCCGCGGTAGAGGCCCCAGGTCGCGCGCGCGGCGGGGTCGGCCAGCGTACCGCCGCACCAGCCGGCGCGCAGCGCGGTCAGGCCCGCGCCTGCGGTGGCGGCCTTGGCGGGCGTCCAGTTGGTGGCCGTCTTCAGGCAGGACGCGTCGGCAGGCGGCGTGGCCGTGTCGAGCGCGATGGCGACGTCGTAGGTGGCACGGCTGCTGCCCGGCGCTGCCAGCGCGAGCGTGCCCACGCCCGCCGCGACCGTGGTGGCGGTGCCGACCATGGCCGCATTCGCCGCCGTCACGTTGCGCAGGTTGCCGAAGCTGAGGTTGGCGGCGCTGATGCGGGTGCAGGAATCCAAGGCGTTGGTGGTGTAGGCGGTGCCGTTCCAGTACTGGGCCGCAAGCGGCAGGTTGAGCGTGCGGCTGGCGGCGCCCATCGCATTCTGTAGCCGCAGCCTGCCATGGCGCAGAGGGATTGCACCCCCCACCTTCACGCTGTCGAGGCCGTTGGCGGGGCTGTCGGTGTCGAGGTCGGGCGTGAGCATGCCCACGCCGTCGGGGTCCACCGGCGCGATGCCGAAGGCGGCGTTGGCGAAGGGGCCGTCCGGCGCTGCCGCGCGCAGGCCGCGTGCGCGCAGCGTGACGTTGGCGACGCCCGCCGCCCAGCCGCCGGTGGTGGTGTCCAGCCCCAGCCGGCCGTTGCCGGTCTTGAACATCGTGCTGCCGTCTATGCCCGCGAGCTTGAAATTGGCGGCGTTGGCCAGGACCAGCCGGGCGAAGGCGCCCGTGTAGTTGGCCGTGGTGCCGCCGGCGGCGTTCTGCGCGGTCAGCGTGAAGCCGAGCCGGAAGTACTCGTCCAGGTAGGTGAAGTTGGATGCCATGGTGCAGGAGGCGTCCACGCGGTGTGTGACGCTGCCGTTGCTGAGCGCGAAGCCGGCCGGCGTGAAGCGGCCCACGCGGGTGTTCTGTTGGCCGGCGGCGTTGAAGACCAGCGCGTCCAGCGCGATGCCCGAGCCGAGGTAGCTGCCGACGACGGCGCTGGTATTGAGCTGGAAGCTGCCGACCTCGGAATAGCTGAGGGTGGTGGCCGTGGCGGCGCCGGCGCTGAAGCCGCTGACGACGTTGTTGGCCAAGGTGCCGGAGGCGCCACCGGACGGCGTCACGGAGCCGGCCGCCAGCGTCAGCGCCACGCTGCTGTTGAAGCCCGCCGTCACGCCGCCGGCCGAGACCTGGGCCAGCGTCACGTTGGCGTCGGGCACGCCGTCGTTGTTGGCGTCGGCGCCGCCGGCCCAGCGGTAGGCGGTGACGGTGGCGGAGAAGGGCGCGCCGGCCTTGGCGAAGACAGCGTCCGTCGCGGTGCTGCCGTTGGGGTTGGCGGTGGCGCCGGCCGCCAGGCCGGTGACGGCCAGCGTGAAGGGGCGCACGGTCAGGTCGCTGCTGCTGCCGCTGACCGTCGTGGCGGCATAGGCCAGTGAGTCGTCGTCCAGGTTGAACGCGTACCTGCCGATGTTGGCGGTGGCGAGGTTGAAGCTCGCGACACCGGCCGTGAAGTTCAGCGCCAGGTTGTTGCCGGCCGGGCGCGCGGCGGGCACCGTCAGCGCGGGGCTGGCGACGCTGGGCGCCGTCCAGCTGCCGCCGCTGTCGGCACGCCAGAGCTTGAGGTTGCGGCTGCCGCTGTAGTCGGTGGCGATGCCGCAGTTGCCGGTCGAGGGGTCCTTCTTGTAGAGACGCACGCGCAGGTCATGGCTGCGCCCGGCGACGGCGATGAAGCTGCCGCCGACGAGGTTGCCGACGTCCTCGTCCCACACAAAGGCGTTGTCGCGGTAGTTGATGGACGCCGAGGTGCTGCTGGTGCTGCTCACCGCGCTGTCCACGGCGGTCACTGTCAGGTTTTGCGCCAGGCTGTGCGAAAGCCTCAGCTTGACCACACCGGCGTCTCCCGCGGCGAAGGTGTAGCTGGCCAGGCCGCTGTTCGCGGCACCGGGCACCAGGCTGCCCGACGGCGCCGGCCCGCTGCCGACGCTCCAGTCACCATCGCCCGTGGTCGTGCTGAGGTTGACGGTGCCGGTGTAGTTCGTCAGCGTGTTGCCGCCGCTGTCCCTGGCGGTGATGGTGAGCGTCTGCGGCGTGCAGGTGGACGCGCTGCCCGTGCCGCCGATCGTGAAGCCGGCAATGGCCGGCGCCGGGCAGGCGCGCGAGCGCGCCAGCTGCGTGGTGATGGCGCTGCCGTTCAGCACGCCGCTGTAGACCTGCAGCTCGTCGATGTGGCCATTGAAGTGGAAGCTGCTGTTCTGGCCCTCGCTGGAGCTGGCCGACTCGCCGCCCAGGGTGCTGCCGCCGGTGCCGGCCACCCAATTGCCGCTGTAGGCCGAGCTGGCGCTGGCCAGCAGCGTGCCGCTGCTGTTGTAGATCTGCGTCTGCACCTGCTTGGCGGTGGTGTCGACGAGCGCGGCGAGGTAGTACCAGGTGTTGGCCGCGATGACGGGGGCGCTGTCCAGGCAGAAGGTGCCTGCGTTGCAATTGGCATTGCTGGCGCCGCTGCTGCCGGTGGAGCTGACCGCGCCGCTGGCGTTCATGTTGCGGTTGAACAGTCGCAGCGAGGCGCTGCCGGCGTCGCCCAGGCTGAGCGCCCAGCCGTTCTGGTTGTCGTCGTTGGCGAAGATGCGCTGGTTGGCCTGCGCCGGCACCGGGCTGCGTATCCAGGCCAGCAGCGTGAAGCTGCCGGTCAGCGACGGAAAGCCGCCGGGTAGCTGGACATAGGTGTGGCTGGCCGTCGCGGCCGGCGTCGTGCGGTTGAAGTGGCCGTAGCCGCAGCTGCCGTTGCTGGTGTTGCCATAGGCCGGCGAACCGCTGGCCGTGGTGGCGACGGGCGTGCTGCCCGACGCCGTGGCCGACCGCGCGTGGTAAGCGTTGCCGCTGGCATCCCTGACCTCGGCGGCCGTGCCGTTCCAGGCCGTGGTCTCGTCCATGCGGTAGTCGGCCAGCAGGCTGGTCACGCCGCTGCAGGCCGGCGGCATGGCGTAGGTGGAGTTGTTGACGACGCAGCTGTTGCCGCAGCTGGCGCCGCAGCACACGCTGTGGATGCTGCTCTGGTAGCCCAGCGTGATGCTGGCGCTGGCGGTGGAACGCACGCAGGCCTGCGCGACCGCGGCCTGCGCGAGGCCGATGCTGCCGCTGGAGCTCTGCAGTGCGCCCACCACGGTGGCCGCATAGCCCACGGCGACATTGCCCGTGCCGCCGGTCAGCGTGCCGCCGAGGCGCGACTCCTGGCCCAGCGTGACCGTGCCGGTCGTGCTGAGGTTGCCGTTCACGCGCGACTGGAAGCCCAGCGTGACCGCCCCGGCACCGGCGGCCACATTGCCGGAGACGGTGGCCTTCTGGATCACGGCGATGCTGCCCGAGCCGGTCACGTTGCCGCTGACCGTGCCGTTCTCGCTGATGGTGATGCTGCCGCTGCCGCCGGAGACGTTGCCGGTGATGCTGCCGTTCTGTCCGGTCGTGATGCTGCCGCTGCCGCTGGCGGTCAGGTTGCCGGTGACGGAGCTCAGGTAGCCCAGCGAGAGGTCGCCGCTGGTGGTGGTGACGTTGCCGACGATGCTGACGTTGCCGCCGCCCGCGTCGTTGACCGCATTGGCCGTGATGTTGGCCTTGATCCTGGCCTGGTAGCCCAGCGTCAGTGTGCCGTTGACGATCAGCGTCAGGTCGCCGGCCGCCCCGCCCCAGTTGATCTGCGCGTTGTCGGTGCCGAAGTTGCCGTTGATCGTGACGGTGGCCGGCTTGGGGCTGCTGACCGTGACCGTGTCGTTGTAGCCCAGGTTGCCGCCGGCACAGGTGTAGTCGCTGCCGCTGCGGGTGCAGCCGGGCGGCATGTTGCCCGGCAGGTCGTAGGCCACCGCCGCCGCCAGCGTGGGCGCGGCCAGGCACAGCAGGGCGAGGAGGTGGGGCAGCCGGCGTGTCATGGCGGGAGCGTGGCGCTGGAGACCAGGCTGCGCGTCAGCTGCCGCTCGGCATAGGCGGGCTCCGTCGTCGCGGCGTTGGGGCAGGTGTTGCTGGCGGCGATGTTGCAGGCCGTGGCGACCAGCGTGTAGAAGGCATGCGTCTGGCCGTCGTCGGTGACCGTGCCGTTGACGGGCGTGCGCGTGCAGCCGACCGTGACGGTGAAGCCGCTCAGCTGGTCGGGCAGCGTGAAGCTGCGCGCGGCGAAGCAGGCCGGCTGCACGCCGCCGCGCAGGATCTGGTGGCTGCCCCATTCCAGCCCGGCGAACGCCGCCTGGTAGGCCCGGGCCGCGGCCAGCTCGCCGGCCGCACCCAGCTGCTGGCGCTGGCTCAGGGACGCCAGCGCCGTGCCCAGCGCGGCCAGCACCACGAGGATGAACAGCATGGACATCATCGTGAAGCCGCGGGTGTTGTTCATGGAAGGTTGTCGATGTGAACCGTTTGGTACAGCGACACGGTCTCGTTGTTGACGCCCAGCTGCAGCCGCAGCGTGACCAGCGCGTAGCGCGAGGCGATGGCCAGCGTGTCGTAGCTGAAGGCGCAGGCCTTCACATGCCGGGCCAGCACGGCAGCGCTGCCGCCGCTGGGCGGGTCCTGCTGCACGGCGTTGAAGCCGTAGCCGCTGTGGCGGGTCAGCGTCTCGCTGCCGCTGTCGCAGCGGTAGGTGACGGGCGGCTCGATGGCGTAGACGCGGTAGGGCGGCGCCTGCAGCGCATTGGGCAGCGCGGCGCCGGAGAGGCTGACGCTGCCGACGCTGCCGGCCGCGTTGGACGCGACGCGCACGTTGGCCTGCGTGTAGGCGTCGGCGTCGGGCACGCCGTTGCCCAGGTTGTACCAGGCCAGGCGCTGGTTGCCGCTGCTCAGGCGCAGCGCGGGGCCGACGATGTCGAAGCCGGCGTCCGCGGTGCCGAACAGCAGCGGATCGCCCGTGTCCACGGCGTAGCGCGCAGCGCCGCTGAAGGGGATCAGCTCCAGGCTGTTGCCGCTGATGCGGGCGCTGTTGGGCAGCGCCGCGGCCAGGTCGCGCGCAATGCGGCGCAGCGCCGTGTCGGCCTCGTCGGTGAGCTGGGCTCGTGCGCTGCTGGAGAAGTAGGCGGTGGTGGCCGGTGCGATGAACAGGGCCACGATGCCCACGACGACGCCGGTGATCATGATCACCAGCACCGCTTCGATGAGCGTGAAACCTCGCTGGCGACACTTGGATTCGCCAGCGAGGTTTGGCAAGCCGGCTTGCCGGCGCGCCAAGCCTCGGTCAGAACGGCGCCGTCGGTGCATAGCGGGTGCGCCAGCCCTGCAGCGCCAGGCTGCTGGCGTCGGGGCCGGTGACGGTGACGGTGATCTGCAGCGCGTCGCCGCTGCCGGTGCTCAGCGAGTCCAGCGCTGCGGCGGCCACGGCCACGCTGGCCGAGTAGCCGGACAGGCCGGTGACCGCCGTGTTGCCGAGGTCGCGGATGCCGGTCATGGAGAAACCGGCGTAGTCGTTGACGTTGTCGAAATGGGTGGGGCCGTAGCGTGTCTCGCTGCCCTCGGGGCCCATGGCCTCCGCAAGCGAGGCGCAAGTACCGGTCGTGACGTTGGCATCGTCCGGGTCGCAGGTGGTGAAGGGCATCAGCTGCACCTCGCGCAGCAGCGACTCCGCGATGGCCAACTGCTGGCGGCGGATCATGGGGTCGGCGCTGGCCAGCGTGGCGGTGGTGAACACGCGCAGCATGGCCGCCAGCGCAATGCCGACGACCACGACGAACAGCAGCAGCTCGATCAGCGTGAGGCCCTGGGCCCGGCGGGGGAGGTGCATGCGCTTCATGCTAGCCCAGGGGTGCTTGCCGCAAGGTGTCAAGGAAGCGGGTGGATCAGGCCCGTGTCGGCCTCGACGCGGTAGGCCTGGCTGTAGTTGCCCGAGGCCACCGTGACGGTCAGGCTGGCGGCCGTGCTGGTGGCCACGGCGCCGCCGTTGCCGCTGTTGAAGGTGACGCTGCGGCTGCCGCCCTCGGCGATGCAGGGCGACTCGGTGGCGGGGCAGGGCAGGCTGCCGAGGCTGGCGCCGCCGTTGCCGCCATAGGCCCAGCTGACGCCGGTGCCGGTGAAGGTGGCCACGATGGGCCGGCGCTGCTGCAGCGCCAGCCGCAGCATGGCCTGGTGGCGCGCCATCAGGTCGTCGCCAAACGAGCGCAGCCGCCACAGCGTCGTGTCCAGCACCTTGGGCAGGGCGAACACCGCCAGGGCGGCTGTGATCACGATGACGAGGATGAGCTCGATCAAGGTGAAGCCACGCGCGATGCGTGGCGCATGCGGCATCAGATGCCGGTGGCCGTGAAATTGGCCGTCTTGCTGTTGGCGGTCACCACGCAGTCGGTCTTGGTGGCATCCACGCCGATGGGGTCTGAGGTGATGACGTAGCCGCTGGGCAGGCCACCTTGCAGCGAGGTGGCGACGTCGGTGCAGTTCGCCACCGCATTGCCCTTGCTTGAGTTGGCCTTGCGACTGGCGTAGTTGATGGCGGACGCGGAGCTCAGCGCGCCGGCCACACCGTTGACGGCCGCCTGCTTGGCGTCGTCGTCCACGTTGACGAACTTGGGCAGGGCCACGGCGGCCAGCACGCCCAGGATGACGATGACCATCACCAGCTCGATGAGCGTGAAGCCGGCTTGCTGAGACTTGTTCATGTTGCAGTCCTTGGCGCGCGTGAGCACCTTTGAGCGGAAGTGCAACAACTATCGGCCAGCCCTGGGTTCACGGGAAGTGAATTGCGCACGCCACGCAACACCCGCCCCTTCGACGGGCTGCAAAGCGTTGCAGGCTTCACAAGCTTTCAGCGGCCCATGGCGGCCTGGCCCAGGTTCCACAGGGGCAGGAACACGCCCAGCGCCAGCACCAGCACCAGCGCACCGATGATGGCCAGCAGGATGGGCTCGATGGCGGCGGACAGGCCCTTGATGGCGTAGTCGGTCTCGCGCTCGTACATCTGCGCGATCTCGGTCATCAGCGTGTCCAGCTCGCCGGTCTCCTCGCCCACGGCAATCATCTGCAGCACGATGGGCGTGAACACGCCGGTGGCGGTGGCGCAGCGGGAGATGCTTTCGCCGCGCTCCACGCCGTCGCGCATCTGCTCGATGCGGGCGCCGATGTAGGCGTTGTCCACGGTCTGCGCGACGACGGTCATGGCCTGGCTGATGGGGACGCCCGAACTGCTGGCCAGCGCGAAGCTGCGCGCGAAGCGGGCCAGCGTGGCCTTCAACACGATGTCGCCGGCGATGGGCAGGCGCAGCTTGAAGCGGTCCCAGGCATAGCGGCCGCCGGGCGTGGCTACCCAGTGGCGCCAGCTCAGCACGGCGGCTATGCCGCCGGCCAGCATCAGCGGCCACCACTTCACCGTCCAGGCCGAGAAGCCCAGCAGGATGCGGGTCATCAGCGGCAGCTCGGTCTTGAAGTGCGCGAAGACATCGGCGAACTTGGGCAGCACGAAGAGGTTGATGACGACCAGCGCGATGGCCATCGCGATGATGACCATGAAGGGGTAGCGCAGTGCCTGCTTGATGCGGGCGCGGATGTCCAGCTCGAACTCCAGGTGCTCGGACAGGCGCTGGAACACCTCGGTCAGCTTGCCGGTCAGCTCGCCCACGCGGGTCATCGCGACGTAGAACGCGCTGAAGACCTTGGGGTGGCGCGCGAAGGCCGTGGCCAGCTCGCGGCCCTGGTCCAGGCTGGCGCGCACGTCCTGCAGCAGGCTGACGACGCCGGGATGGCTGGTGGAGGCCTCCAGCCCGGCCAGCGCGCGCAGGATGGGCACGCCGGCCTTCTGCAGCGTGTAGAACTGGCGGGTCAGCACCAGCGCGTCTTCCTGGGTGATGGGGCGGGCCAGCAGCGCCTGCAGCCAGCCGTCGCCGCCCGTGACGCTGACCGCCTCGGCCGTGGGCTCGATGCTGACCGGTACGACGCCACCGGCCATCAGCTGGGCGGCGACGGCGTCGCTGCTGGCGGCGTCGACGATGCCTTCGACCAGTTCACCGCGGCCGTTGCGGCCCTTGAAGGCGAAATTCATTCCGTGTCGACGCTGATGCGAACGGCTTCCGCAAGCGAGGTCTTGCCCTCGCGCACCAGCGCCAGGCTGCGGTCGGCCAGGGTCTTGCCCTTCAGCGAGGCGCGCGCGGCCGCCAGGAAAGCGCCGGCGTCGCTGCGCTGGATGGCCAGCGCCATGTCGGGGTCCAGTTCCAGCATCTCGTAGATGCCGCGCCGGCCCTGGTAGCCGGTGCCGTTGCACTCCGAGCAGCCGCGGCCCTTGACGCTGTGCACCGGCCCCACGGGCTCACCGTTCAAGGCCAGCACTTCATTGACCCAGGCCTGCTCCTGCGGCGTGGCCTGGTGCGGCTCGGCGCAGTGCTTGCAGACGCCGCGCAGCAGGCGCTGGGCCAGCACGGCCTGCAGCGACGTGGCGACCATGAAGGGCGGGGCGCCCATGTCCAGCAGCCGGAACGGCGTGGAGACCGTGTCCTTGGTGTGCAGCGTGCTCAGCAGCAGGTGGCCCGTGATGGCGGCGCGCAGGCCGATCTCGGCCGTCTCGGCGTCGCGCATCTCGCCGACGAGGATGACGTCCGGGTCCTGCCGCAGCGCGGCGCGCAGCACCTTGGCGAAGCTCAGCTCGATCTTCTCGTTGACCTGCACCTGCGTGAGGCCCGGCAGCCGGTACTCGATGGGGTCCTCGGCCGTGATGACCTTGAGCTTCTCGGCGTCCAGCTCGGCCAGCGCGGCGTACAGCGTGGAGGTCTTGCCGGAGCCGGTGGGGCCGGTGACGAGGATCATCCCCGAGTCGCGCGTCAGCAGCTCGCGGAAGCGCTTGAGCATGTCGTCGGGCATGGCGATCTGGTCCAGCCGGCGCAGCGCCGAGCCCTGACCCAGCAGGCGCATGACGACGGACTCGCCGTACTGGCTGGGCATGGTGGACAGGCGCACGTCCAGGGTGCGGTCGCTCAGGCGCAGCGTGAAGCGGCCGTCCTGCGGCAGGCGCTTCTCGGAGATGTCGAGGCCGGCCATCAGTTTCAGGCGCTGGGCCAGCGCGGGGGCGATGCGCTTGTCGGCCTGCGTCAGCGTCTGCAGGATGCCGTCGACGCGGTTGCGGATCAGCAGCTCGCCTTCCTGCGGCTCGATGTGCACGTCGGACGCGCCGGCGCGCGTCGCGTCCTCGAACACGCTCTGCAGCAGCCGCACGACCGGCGCGCCCTCCTGGCCCACGCTGGCCTGCAGCGCGCCGAAGTCCACCGCGTCGCCGATGTCCTTCTCCAGCGCCTTGGCCAGGCCGGAGATCTCGTCGCTGCGGCGGTAATGCTTGTCGAAGACGGCGGGCAGCTGGCTGTCGGCGACCACGGCCATGGCCAGGCGGCGCTTCAGGATCTTGGCCAGCTCGTCGAAGCCGAACAGGTCCAGCGGGTCGGCCATGGCCACCAGCAGCTGGTCGCCGCGCTCCTCCAGCACCACGGCCCGGAAGCGCCGCGCCGGCGTCTCGGGCAGCAGGCGCACCAGCTCGGTCTTCAGCGGGAAGGTCTTGAGGTTGACGAAGGGCGCGCGCAGCTGTCGCGCCAGCACATGGGCCAGCGCTTCCTCGGTGATGAGGTTGGCCTCGATGAGGATGCGGCCCAGCTTCTTGCCGGTGGCGCGCTGCAGCTCCAGTGCCTGCGTGAGCTGCTCGGCCGAGATCAGCTGCTGCTCGACCAGGACATCGCCCAGGCGCAGCTTGGGGCGGGGAGCGGCAGCGGTATCGGCTTCTGTCGTCATGCGTTGCTGGTGGCGTGGACTTCAGCCAGCGTCGTGATGCCTTGCAGGACCTTGATGATGCCGTCCTGGCGCAGCGAGCGCATGCCCTCGGCCAGCCCGGCGTGATGGATTTCCTCGGCGCGCGCGCCGGTCTGGATCAGCCGGCGTATGTTCTTCGACACGGTCAGCAGCTCGTGCAGGCCGGCACGGCCCTTGTAGCCGCTGCCACCGCAGGCGGTGCAGCCGGGGCTGTGGTACTTCATCAGCCGGCCGCCCTGGCCGTGGTGCTTGATCCAG
>CAMLKW010000092.1 GCA_946480605.1 uncultured Roseateles sp.
AAAAGCCTCGTTGCGCAAGCAGCGGGGCTTTTTTCTTAGCCAGAACGAAAGCCCGCGATGAGCACCCTGCCCGCCTGTCCCCAGTGCCAGTCTGCCTACACCTACGAGGACGGCACTCAGCTGGTGTGCCCCGAGTGCGGCCACGAATGGTCGACTCAAGGCTCGCAAGCTGCGGCGACCGAAGAGGTGCGCGTCATCAAGGACGCCGTGGGCAACGTGCTTCAGGACGGCGATACGGTCACCGTGATCAAGGACCTGAAGATCAAGGGCTCGTCCCTGGTCGTCAAGGTCGGCACCAAGGTCAAGAACATCCGCCTGACCGAGGGCGACCACGACATCGACTGCAAGATCGACGGCATCGGCGCAATGGGGCTGAAGTCGGAGTTCGTGAAGAAGGTCTGAATGCAAACGCAGAACAACGAGGACCTATTCGCAAAAAAGGGCTTTCGAGCGCCTCCTTGTCGAGGAGGGGAGGCCAGGATCTAACGACACCTGATGTAGATCGATGTGTTGCTCTCATCAGCGTTCTGATTAACCTGCAGCGCGCGGACATGCTGAACGCCCGCGGGCACTTTGATTGCGCAAGCTGCCGCGCCATTCCAAGCATTGAAGTTGTCACTGGACACGTCGCTCGTGCCGCACGGCTTTGCGGGTGCCCAGGACTGCCACAGACACACCTGCGCGCCACGACCATTCCCGCCGGAAGAAGTCGCACCAGACTCGGCGGTGATGGTGACTTCCTGTGGATGTGGGAAGTTGAACTTTACAACCGGAGACTTGCCTACCGGGCGGTCTACGATGACCTGCCCTGGTCTGCAGTTTTCTTCGAAAGTGGTGGCCACCGGTGTGTAGGCTGGCGGTGCAGAAACGCAGTTGGCTGCGCGATCCACCTGGGGCGTGGTAGAGCAAGCCGCAAGGAACGGCAATAGCATCGACACGGCGAACTTGATGTCCATCTGGCGTCCCCTTCCAAGAGGCTCCGATGATGGTCGTCCGCTGAAAGCACCAGGTCATCCCCAAAATTGCGGTTGCATCTCTAGGCGGCCTGGCCGTTGAAGACGACAACTCTGGCAACGTGTCCAAAGCCGCATGCTGATGACCTATCTGCCGATATCCGGACTCTTCAATCGGTCACAGCCTTGCTAATCCGCAGATCCCTGCTTCGAACTCAGGTCGGGGAGCCACTTCAGAAGCCGTGCACGCCCAATCGTGCGGGGCGTCCTTCTTTGTGGACCGGTGCGATGGTCAACTGGCCGAACTTCGCCCAGGCCGAGTGAAAAAGTAGGCATCTGGGCCGAAGCGCAATCTGCACCACGGTTGACCCACACTTGGTCGTGACCGTCAAATGCTAACTAGGCAACCTGCCTGAGTCATCAAATAGAGGAGGAACATGACCACTATCGCAACACGCATGCGCGCACTGGCCGACTTGGAAGACTTCGATGTGGAAGTGATCGACAAGAATGGCAATGTCGTTGACCCCAAGACCAACGGTTTTGGAAAGTTTGACTATGACCGCCGCGCGAAAGGGTCCATGACAGTCGCAGAGTGGAAAGAGAAGCGCTTCGCAGACTCATACCCTGGCTACGACTGCCGGGTTCTCAATGCAGATGGCACCGAGGCCCGCGGCAATACCAAACTGGAGAACGTGCGAGCGACCTACGAAGAGCAGTAAGCGCGTCGGCGAGCATCCGGCTCCGCCACTGATGCATCGAGCGATCAGGTAAGGCCTACGATCCCTTCGAACCTACCCATTGTCGGCACCCGTTCGACATAAGGGCGCCTAAGTCGTTGGCATGCATCGAGTTTTCCAACAAATGAGGCCATCGGCATCAATGGCCGGTTCGGAGGCAGGTCGGTAAACGCCATCAGCCAGACGCAGCATCGACGGCGCCAGTTAAAATTCTTGCACTTAGAGGCGCCTCGCCGCTGGCGTGACCTGGACTGTTAATCCGTAGGTCCCTGGTTCGAGCCCAGGTCGGGGAGCCAAATCAAAGCCTCACATGCGCAAGCCTGTGGGGCTTTTTCTTGTCCAGCCGAGAGCCCTTCAATGAGCACCCTGCCCGCCTGCCCTAAGTGCCAGTCCGCCTACACCTACGAGGACGGCGCCCAACTGGTGTGCCCCGAATGCGGCCACGAATGGTCGGCCCAAGGCCCGGAAGCTGCGGCGGCCGACGAAGTGCGCGTGATCAAGGACGCCGTGGGCAACCTGCTCCAGAACGGCGACACGGTGACCGTCATCAAGGACCTGAAGGTCAAGGGCTCGTCGCTGGTCGTGAAGGTCGGCACCAAGGTCAAGAACATCCGCCTGACCGAGGGCGACCACGACATCGACTGCAAGATCGACGGCGTCGGGGCGATGGGGTTGAAGTCGGAGTTCGTGAAGAAAGCCTAGGCTGCCCGTCAGCGCTGAACCCGTCGCCGCAGCAGCAATCCCACCACGCCCAGGCTCATCATCAGCAGTGCGCTGGGCTCCGGCACCGGGCTCAGCACGTCGCCACTGCGCAGTGCCAGCGCCTGGCCTTGCATACCCTTCTCGCTGATCATCTGGCTGCCAAGGCCCAAGTGGAATGACCACGCGTAGCTGGCGCCGCCAGCCACCGTGCTGCCGCTCCAGTTGACGATGTCGGTGCGCAGGCCGTCGAAGCCGCCCGTATTGGCCAGGCCCCATATCGTGCCCTGCCCTTCAAAGCCACGGAAGGTACCGGTCGTCGTGTAGGCCGACTGGTTGCCCAGCGTGGCATGGAAGAGATAGGCCAGTTCGCTGTACTGACCGCCGGCTTGCTGCGGCACGTTGTAACCGCAGTCGCCGCCGCTGTAAGTCACGCGCGAACAGCCCGGCAGCCCGGTATCCACCACCTTGGGCAGACGCCAGTCGTTGTAGCCGCCCACCGTGAGATCGTCGGCCCAGGCCTGGGCCTGGCTCCAGGTCTGGGCGGGGCCGGCCTCACGCAGCCAGGTCACGTCCAGCAGGCTATCGTAGAAGAAGACCGCGGCGGCGCTGTCCAGCGCTACCGCATGGCCTTGGAGGTCGCGGGCATGCAACTGCGTCTGCCAGTTGCCCTGACCGGCGATGGGTACGGCATGGGTGGCGGTGGCGGCGCACAAGCCTGTGGCAATGAGGAGGGTGTGGAGTCGGTTCATGGCAAGAAAGGTCAAGCGTGGTTTTGAAGAGCGGCGCGCAGCCGCGGTATCTGGCCCTGCAGCCAGGTTCGGAAATCCAGCAGACCGGGATGCAGCATCCGCGTGGCCGCCACGGGGCGTGCCGCGCAGTAGCCGGTATTGGCCTGCTGTATGAAGGCGAACATCGCCGTCAGTTCGGGGGGGACTGCATCCGGCAGCACATCGCGCCAGCGCACCGGCTCGCGCAAGGCATCGGCCAGCGCAACCGCCATCTGCCGGCCGCTCAGGTGCTCGCCCGCCACGCCCACGCGGCGCTGTGCGGGCTTGAGGTTCAGCAGCGCGGCCACACAGACGCCGATGTCGGCCGCGGCCATGCCAGGCAGCAGCGCATGGCCCAGTGGCAGCTTCAGTTCCAGCACGCCGTCGTCGGCGCGTCGCGGCGCGAAGCCGGTATCGAGCAGGTTGTCCCAATGGAACGAGGTCAGCAGCAGGCTCACCGGCAGTTCGTGCGCCAGGAAAAGCGTGTTGGCCTCGGCCTTGGCATCCATGGGCGGGACGCGGAATCCTTCGGGACGCGTGTCCTCCTGCGTCGACCAGACCAGGCGCGTGACGCCGGCCGCAGCGGCCGCGTCGGCCAGGTGACGCGCCTGCTGCAATTCGCGCCGGGCGTCGCCATGCTCGCAGCCGCCGGTCATGCAGAAGGCGCCCGACGCGCCTTGCAATGCGCGCGCCAGGCTGGCGGGGTCGTCGAAATCGGCGCGGCACAGCTCTGCGCCGCCCGCAGCCAGCCACTGGGCCGCGGCCGACCGCGGCTGCCGCGTGACGGCCCGCACACGCCAGCGGCGCTGGGCCAGCAGCGCGCGGGCCACGCCGCCGCCCTGCCTGCCGGTGGCGCCGAAGACCGTGATGAGCGGCAGCGCGGCGTTCATCGCTGCTCCTGCGGGCTGCGCGTTCACTGCGGCGTCAGCGACCAGCGCACGCGGGCCGTGCCGGACACGCCGGGGAACTCCTTGTGGCTGTCGGGCTCGAAGAACTCGGGCGAGGTGCGCTCGCGCAGGTTCGCCGGCAGCTGGCGCTCCTGTCCCATCTGGCGGCGCCCGGCCAGTGCGTAGTCGGTGATGTTGAAGCTCGTGCCGCCAACGCGCGGCTCCATCACGTGGGTGCCGTCCTTGGTCGTTCGCACATGGCGGGCCGTGACCGGCAGGTAGCCGCCGAACTGCAGCTTGCAGGTCTGCAGGTTCACGAACACGCGCATCATCTGCAGCGCCGGTTCGACCAGCGGCGCGCCCTCGCCCGTCACCTGGATGCGGTCCAGCACGATGGCGCTGTTGTAGGTCTGCTCCACGCTGACGCTGCCGGCATCGGCATTGCCCGAGAACCACATTGAGCCGATGGGCGTGTGCGGGTCGCGCTGCAAGGTGCCGGTCACGCGAACGCGGTGCGCATAACGTGCGCTGCCGTTGCTGTCGCTGCCGGACCAGTGGTAGTCCTGTTCCAGCTCCATCGCCAGCGTGTTGACCGTGCGAATCCATTCGCAGCCCGCCTGCGGGTCCACCACGGTCAGGTGGGACGCCAGCAGCACCGGGCCGGTGACGTCATCGAAGGGGTCGTCGTAGCGAACCGACACCGCCACCGGGTTCTGCGCCGGCAGTGCGGCCGGCGCGCGGTAGCTGCGTCTGGAGCGCCCCAGCGTGTCGCCGCCGCTCAACGTGCCCACGCCGGCATTGCCCGCCGGCACGCCGTTGACGGCCCAGGCGTCGGTGGACAGCGGGATGCTGCCGTCCGTGTGGCAACTGAACAGCACGTCCTCGCCCGGCAGCTGCGCATCGGTGCCGCGGCCGCAGACCAGCACGCTGAGGTCCAGCGTCTGCCCCAGGCCCACGTCGGCCGCGCCGGGGCGCAACTGCGCGCCGGCAACCAGGGACCAGTCGCTGAAGTGCCTGGTGGTGGTGCGCACGACGCCGCCGCTGTCGCTGCCGGCCTTGGCGCTGCGCCAGATGCCGTCCGCGCCCTGCGTGGCGATGCGCAGATGCCGTGCGCCGTCACGTTCGGCAACGCTGGGCAGCCATTCCAATGTGATGGGCTGCTTGGCCTGCCGGCCTTCGGGCCGAATGCGCCAGGCCTTGCCGAGCGCGCCGGGCGCGGTGTTCTCGATGGGCTGCAGCGTCACCGTCTGCTCGCTGTCGAATGCGCCGGCCGGCACGATGACGCTGAGGCCGTAGTCGGGCGCCACCAGGCGACCACCGTCGGCGCCGACGGGAGTCACGGCGGCTTGTCGAACGGGCGGCGGTGCGGGGGCAGGAGTGGGGGCCGGGGCCGGGACAGGAGCAGGCGCGGGTGCCGGCGTGGAAACCGGGCCTGGCAACGGCGCCGGGGGCGTGGTGGCGTCACTGCCGCCACCGCCGCAGGCTTGCAGCAGCGCGGCCACGGTGACGAACAACAAGGGATGGGACTTCAAGCGCTTCTCCAGGCAAGTGGCAAGGCTCCGCCCGCGCCGGCGCTGTCGGGCCGTGTCGGTCGTTGTCTTGGTGATGTCGCCGGAGGCTTCCGGCACGGGCTCCACTGTGGCCGCCTCGTGGAGAACCCGCTGCTAGTTGTTGGCTAAGCGCTCGTTAAGTCTTTGCTAAACGCGCCGCTGGCGGATGCGCAGGGGTCGCGCTCTTATCATTCCGGCCTCACCCATCGCCGCCCGCCCGTGCCCCACCTCCCGCCCGAATGGGCCGCCCATCTCGAGAGCGGCGTCTCCCACCGCCTTGGCGGTGTGCATGCCGATGGCCAGCCCGAGATCTGCCGTGGGCTGGCGGCGCAGGCGTTGCCCGACGGCCGCATCGAGGTGCTGCTGGCCGCCAGCAGCAGCGACCGCCTGCTGGACGCCGTGCGTGAAAGCGGCCGCATCGCCTACGTGTCGGCGCAGCCCACCACCCACCGATCGCTGCACGTCAAGGGCGTCGATGCCGAGCTGATCGCCGTGCGCGCCGAGCACGAGCCGCTGTTCATCCGCTGCCGTGACAACTTCATCGCGCAGATCGAACCCTTCGGTTTCAGCCGCGATTTCGCCATGTCGATCTGGTACGGCGTCGAGATGTCCGCACTGGCCGGCCTGCGCTTCACGCCTTGCGGGGCCTGGGACCAGACGCCCGGCCCCGGTGCCGGCGTGCCGCTGGAGTTGCTGCCCTGATGGCCCGCCTGCCCGACATCTGGATCGCGCACCTGGGCAAGGGCGTCTCTCTGCGTGTGGGCTCCAGCACGCCAGAGGGTCAGCCGGAGCTGCATTTCGGCCATGCGGCCTGGGCGCTGCCCGACGGCCGGCTGGAGGTGCTGGTGCGCACGCTGCAAGGAGCCGACCTGCTGGCAGCGATCCACGCAACCGGCCGCGTGGCGGTCTCGGCGGGTCTGCCCAGCACCTGTCAGGTGCTGCACGTGAAGGGCGTCGACGCCGTGGTGGTGCCCGCGACTCCCGAACAGGCCGAACCGTTCGCGCAAGGCTTTGAAGCCTGGCTGCGGCAGATCGAGATCTTCGGCGCGGACCGCCGCCAGGTCATGGCCGTGCTCGGCGACCTGACCATCGCCCAGCTCAGCTGCGTGCGCTTCACGCCGCTGGCCGCCTGGGACCAGACCCCCGGCCCCGGGGCCGGCCAAACCATCGACCTGATCACATGAACGCCACCGTCCCCGACCGCCGCGCCCTCAAGCTGCGCGATGTGCGCCGCTTGCTGGAAGGCGTGATCCCGCCGGCCATGTGTTCCGTGGCGGCGGACGGCATGCCGCATGTGAATTACCTGTCGCACGCCGAGTACATCGACGACGACCATGTGGCGCTGACCTACCAGTTCCTGAACCGCGCCCGCGCCAACGTGCTGGCCACGGGCCGCGTGGCACTGTGCGTGGAAGACCCCATCACCGGCGTCTCCGTGCTGCTGCAGCTGCGCTACCTGCGCACCGACACCGAAGGTCCCGTGTTCGAGCGCCTGCGCGCCAAGCTCGCCGGCATCGCCGCGCAGACGGGCATGGAGAAGGTCTTCCATCTGCGCGGGGCCGACGTGTACCGCGTCGAATCGCTGCGCAAGCTGGACCCGGTGCACCCGCTGCCCGCTCTGGCGCCGCGCTGCGACCTCGCCACCGGCGTGCGCCGCCTGAGCGAACAGCTCGGCGAGGCGCCCGATCTGAGCAGCCTGCTGCGCGCCTTCACCGAAGGTCTGCAGCGCGACCTGCACATCGGTCATGCCATCGTCTGGCTGCTGGACGAACAACGCCAAGGCCTGTTCACGCTGGCCAGCATCGGCTACGAGCAGGCCGGCAGCGGCGCCGAGCTGCCGCTGGCCGAGGCCGGCCTGGCCGGCGTGGCGCTGCGCGAGAACGTGCCCATACGCATCGGCCACATGAGCCAGATGTACAGCTACGGCATGTCCTGGCGCGCCAAGGCCGAACAGCTGGGCCTGCAGGCCGCGATGGCCGACACCATACCGCTGCCGGGCCTGTGCGCGCCGCGCAGCCAGCTGGCCGTGCCGCTGCGCGCACGCGGCCGCACGGTGGGCGCGCTGCTGGTGGAAAGCGAGCACGACCAGTTCTTCAGCTACGACGACGAAGATGCGCTGACCGCCGTGGGCGCGCAGCTGGCGCAGGGCCTGGCCGCGCTGCGCACCGCAGAGCTGGCCGACGAGCCACCCGCCGCGCCGGTGCCCGCCGCCCCCACGCCGGCCGACAGCCCGCCGCTGCGGCTGCGCCACTACCCGCGCGACCACAGCGTCTTCATCAACGACGAGTACCTCATCAAGGGCGTGGCCGGTGCCATCCTCGCCAAGCTGGTGCGTGACCAGATCGCTAGCGGCCGCGACAGCTTCAGCACCCGCGAGCTGCGCCTGGCCGGCGGCGACCTGGGCCTGCCCGAGGTGCAGGACAACCTGGGCGTGCGCCTGCTGTTGCTGGAGCGCCGCCTGGCCGAACGCGACTTCGGCATGCGCATCGAGCGCACCGGCCGCGGCCTGTACCGCCTCATCGCCAGCGGACCGCTGGAAATCAGCGCGGGCGACTAGGGTCGGACGGCGCTATCGTTGCGCCATGCAAGATGCCGGCACCCTGCCCGCCCAGACCCCGCCCTGGCCCGAGGACGGCCCGGTCGACGTCGAGCCGCAACTGGAGGCCGGCTCCGGCGCCGAATGGCGCGTCAGCGGCGACTGGACGCTGCTGGCGTTGCGCGGCCGCTACGAGGAGTTCCGCCAGCGCATCGCCGAGGCAGTGGCTGCACGAAGCGACGCGCTGTGGGACCTGCGCGAGCTGGGCCGGCTGGACACCGCCGGCGCGCTGACGCTGTGGCAGGGCTGGGGCCAGAAGCCGCCCGCGCGCCTGCTGTGGCTGCCCGAGCATGTCACGCTGTTCGCGCAGTTCCTGCAGCCCGCCGCGCTGCCCCGCCGCCGCCCTCGACTGGGGCCGGGTCTTGCGCTGCTGCGCGCGCGGCTGCTGGCCTTCGCCAGCCATGCCGTGGACCTGACCGCGCTGGTGGGCCGGCTGCTGCTGGACTTCGTGCACGTGCTGCGTCACCCGTCGCTGATCGCGTGGCGCGAAATCTCGGCCAATGTGTTCCGCACCGGCGCGCAGGCGCTGCCCATCACGGCGCTGGTGGGCTTTCTCGTCGGGCTGACGCTGTCCTACCTGATCTCGCGCCAGCTCAAGACCTACGGCGCCGACATCTTCGTCATCAACATCCTCGGGCTGGCCGTGCTGCGCGAGCTGGGGCCGCTGCTGGCGGCCATCATCGTGGCGGGGCGCTCGGGCTCGGCGATGACGGCGCAGATCGGCGTCATGCGCGTCACGCAGGAGCTGGACGCGCTGTCCGTCATGGGCATCTCGCACACGGTGCGACTGGTGGCGCCCAAGGTCATCGCGCTGGCCGTGTCGCTGCCACTGGTGGCGCTGTGGACCAGCGCGCTGATGCTGCTGGGCGGCATGGCCGCCGCAAATGCGCAGCTCAAGCTGGACCCGGTGCAGTTCCTGCACACGCTGCCCGGTGTCGTGGAGCCGGTCAACCTGTGGCTGGGCTGGGTCAAGTCCATGCTGTTCGGCGGCCTCATCGCGCTGCTGGCCTCGCACTTCGGGTTGCGCGTGAAGCCCAATACCGAGAGCCTGGGCCAGGCCGTCACGCAGTCGGTGGTCACGGCGATCACGCTGGTCATCGTGGTTGATGCCATCTTCGCGGTGCTGTTCTCGGATGTAGGCCTGTGAGCGACGCCATCATCGAAGTCGACAACGTCACCACGGTGCTGGGCGGCCACGTCATCCATCGCGGCCTGAACCTGACCGTGCACCGCGGCGAGGTCATCGCGCTGATCGGTGGTTCGGGATCGGGCAAGACCACGCTGCTGCGACTGATGCTGGGGCTGGACGTGCCGCGCGAAGGCACGGTGAAGATCTTTGGCCACCCATTGGGCCGCTGCGCTGCGCGCGACCTGGAGTGCGTGCGCTACCGCTGGGGCGCGCTGTTCCAGCATGGCGCGCTGTTCTCGGCGCTCAGCGTGTTCGACAACATCGCGCTGCCGCTGCGCGAGCTGAAGAGCGTGCCGCCGGACTTGCTGAAGCCGCTGGTCATGCTGAAGCTGGCCCAGGTCGGCCTGAAGCCCGAGGACGCCGCCAAGCAGCCGGCCGAGCTGTCGGGCGGCATGGTCAAGCGCGTGTCGCTGGCGCGCGCGCTGATCCTGGACCCACAGCTGCTGTTCCTCGACGAGCCCACCGCCGGCCTGGACCCCGACAGCGCCAAGCAGTTCGTCAAGCTGCTGCGCAAGCTGCGCCAGGAGCTGGGGCTGACGGTCGTCATGGTCACGCACGACGTGGACACCTTGTTCGCCGTCGTGGACCGCGTCGCGGTGCTGGCGGACCAGCACATCATCGCCAGCGGCCCGCTGGCCGAGGTCGCGCGCCTGCCCCACCCCTTCGTGCGCAACTTCTTCCTCGGCCACGTGGAGCGCTGTGCGGAGGAGGACGTGCGGCGCTTCCGCCTCAGCCTCGACGACACGAGCGAGGAAGGTGGCGTCCCTGCCATGCTCCGAGAGGAAGGCATCAACTGACCATGGAAAACAAAGCCCACGCCATCGCCGCCGGCCTGTTCCTCTTGCTGCTGGGCCTCGCGCTCGCCGCCAGCGTCGCCTGGTTCCAGGGCGACCGCACGGAGCGCGTGCACTACACCGTCGTGTCGCGCAGCGGCGTGCCGGGGCTGAACCTGAAGGCGCCGGTCAAGCTGCGCGGCGTGGAGGTGGGCTTCGTGGACAGCATAGTCTTCGACCCGCAGGACCCGCGTCAGATCCTGGTAGGCATCGCCGTGGACGCCACCGCGCCGGTGTCGGCTGGCACGCATGCGCAGCTGGGCCTGCAAGGCGTCACCGGGTTGTCGTTCGTCAGCCTGGAAGAGGCCGACGCCGCGGCCCCGCTGAAACGCGCCGCGCCCGGTGCGCGCATTGCGATGCGGCCCACGCTGCTGGACCGCCTGGCCGAGAGCGGCCCGCTGCTGCTGGCCGGCTTTGCCGAAACGGCGCAGCGGCTCAACGCGCTGCTCAGCGACGGCAACCGTGCGCAGCTCACGCAGTCGCTCGTGAAGCTGGAACATGCCGCCGCCGACACCAGCCGGCTGATGGCCGCGCTGCAGCCCGGCGCGCGCGAACTGCCCGCGCTGCTGAAAGACGCCGACGCCACCGCCCGGCGTGCCGGCACCGCGCTGCGCGAGATCGAGGCACTGGCCGCCGACGGCCGCGCGCTGACGCAGGAGCTGAAGGCTCGCGTCGCCGTGCTGGACCAGTTGGGCGGCGCCGCGACGCAATTGCAGGCCACCACGCGCAGCCTGGAACTGGCGCTGGTGGGCGACACCGCACCGCGCACGCGCCCGCTGGTGGCCGACCTGTCGGCCGCCAGCCGCAGCGTGGAGCGCGCGGCGCGCGAGGTCGGCGACCAGCCGCAGAGCCTGCTGTTCGGTCGTGGCGCGCAGCCCCCGGGGCCGGGCGAGCCGGGCTTCGCCGAGCGCCTGAAGGGAGGCGTCAAGTGAAGCGCGCCGCCGCCCTGCTGGCCGCACTGGCGCTGACGGCCTGTTCGCTGGCACCCACCGTGTCACCCAAGGCCGTCTACGACCTCGGGCCCGGCGCCGCGAGCGCCGCCACCGGCGGCCCGCTGGCATGGCGCATCGCCGACGTGAGCTCGCCACCCTGGCTGGCCAGCGAGGGCATCGCCTACCGCCTGAACTTCCAGCAGGCCCAGCGGCTGGAACACTACCGCGACAGCGCATGGGCAGCGCCACCGGCCGCGCTGCTGACCCAGCGCCTGCGCCAGCAACTGGCCGCCACGCCGGGCTGTGCGGGCCGCGGGCCGGCGCTGCTGAGCGTCAACCTGGACCAGTTCGAGCAGCAGTTCACCAGCCCCACGGACAGCCGGGCGCAGTTGCGCCTGCACGCCACGCTGTGGCCGGCCGGCGGCGGCACCGCCCGGCAGCAGACTTGGACGCTGGAACGGGCCAGCGCACCCGACGCGGCCGGCGCCGTGCGCGGGCTGGCCCAGGCGGTGGACGACTGGCTGCCGCAACTGGCCGCCTGGCTGACCGCCGACTGCCGCGGCTGACCCCGCGACTTTGGCGCTCGTCAACGCAGCGCCCCTCCCTGCGCGAAGGCCCGCAGGGGGCTTGCATGACCAAAGGCAGAACCGGCCGTCGCGCCCAAGATGGCGGCCATGGATGCCCCCCGCGCGCTGCTCGTCGCCCGCTCCGACAGCCCGGCCTGTGCGCTGGCACAGCGCCTCGTCGACGCCGCCGCGCTGCGCGTGCTGGACCGTGCCGAGACCGCCACCGAGGCGTTGACGATGACGCTGGCGCTGCAGCCCGAGCTACTGCTGATGGACCCGGGCCTGCGCCCCATCAACGCGGCCGAGCTGGCGACCTCGCTGCACGACCCGGCGCCGCAGTTGGTCTGGCTGACCCACGACGTGGTGCGCCGCTGCGTGGCCGCGGGCGATCCGCAGCGCGTCAACGCGGCGCTGCGGGCCCTGCCGCGGCGCCGCATGGGTGTGGAGGTGAACCAGTTGCTGGTGCTGGAGCAGGGCCACTTCACGCGCGTGGACCTTGCCGAGGTGCGCTGGATGGAGCTGCCCGACCCGCGCCGCGCCAGCGTGCTGCTGCACGGCTTTCGCGAGCGGCACCTGCTGCAGCGGCGCTTTGCCGAACTGCTGGACGACCTGCCCCCGGGCAAGCTGCTGCGCTGCCAGACACGCGTCGCCGTGGCGCCGTCCCATGTGCTGGAGGCGCTGCCGCACGACAACAAGCGTGCCACGCTGCTGCTGGACAACGGCATGCGGCTGGCCTGCGGGCCACAGTACTGGCCCGCGCTGGAGGAGGCGCTGCGCCAGCGCGACACGCCGGTCGCGCCGACCGACCGGCCGTCCACGCCCAGCCGCTGGAGCGCGCCTTGGCGGCTGGACAGCGAGACGGCCGACAAGGCGGTCACCCCCTCGGAGGCGCTCAACCGCCCAGGCTGAAGGTGCCCCCCTGGGGCGGGCCCAGGCCGCCCGACGGATACAGCGAGCGGAACCCCGGGCAAGGCGGCGGATGGCCGGCCAGCCAACCCGGTGGGCGCGGCGGCGGCAGCATGCGGGCAGGTACGGCCAGCGTCGAGCGTGACGGAGCGGAGGGTTGCATGATGTTCAGTCCAGCAATGCGGCCAGGCTTGCCAGATCCAGCGCGGCAACGGCTTCGCGCATCGGCAGCGAGTACGCCGGGTTGTTCGGATGGGTGCTGGCGCAGACGGTCAGCAGCTGGATGCGCGTGCGATTGCGGGCGTCCCAGGGGAAGGCAGGGTCCAGCTTGACGAGACGCTTCAGCGGCCGGCCGGCGTCGGCCGCGCCGGGCAGGCGGTGGCGGCCGGTGCCCAGTCGGTAGGGTTCGGCCAGCTGGGCCGGGTCCATGCCGGCGCGGGTGGTGCGCAGCTCGGCCAGCTCGTCCACCAGCGCCTGGCGGCCACGGGCGATCTGGGCCTGGTTGTCGGCCTCGGCGGCCTTGCGCTGGCGCGCGACCATCAGCAAGGCCTCGGCGGCCTTGGCGTTCTGCGTGCGGATCTGCTGCGCCTGGCGCTCGACGGCGGCCAGGTCGAAGGGCCGCAGCGCGCGCTCGTGGCGGCGGTCCCAGTCGGCGATCTTGCGCTGCTGCTCGCGCTCGAAATAGGCCAGCATCTCGCCCACCGTCACCGCCATCCACGGCAGGCGCTGCCGTGGCGCGATGACGGCGCAGTCGCGGAACACCGGCCAGCCCTGCAGGGACTCGCCGCGCTCGCCCTCCAGGTAGGCACTGAGCTGCTCATCGTGGGCCCAGCGGTTCATCGTCACCAGTGGTGCGTTGATGAAGAAGCTGAAGCCGGCGCGTGGGCCGATGCGGTGGGCGGCCTGTTCGCTGACCTCGCAGCCGCTGCCGGTCCAGGTCTTGGGGCCGAAGCCCTGGGCATGCAGGACCGCCTCGCGCGGACGGCGGGCGGGGTCGTCGGAGTCCATGACCTGGCGGGTCAGCCGCAGTCGGACGTCCGGCAGCGCCAGCAGGCCGGCGTTGGGCCGGGCCTGGGCCTCGAAGCGGTCCATCGCGGCATGCAGCGGGCGCAACGAGGGGTGGTCCACACGCAGGCCATCGTTGGTGCGGGGCTCGGCGACCGACGCGGCCCAGCAATGGGCCTGGGCCGGTGGCGCGGCGAGGCTCAGCGCCAGCAGCAGCGAGCCAGACGGCGGGAGGAAAGCGGCTTTCATGAGGAGGTGCGGTACGGCGTTGGAGGGTGGGCCGGCTTCGGCCCGGCATGCATGCAACTGTCGGCGGCCGGCGCGGATCGCGCTGCTAGTTCTCGGCTAAGCGCTCGTTAAGTCTTTGCTAAGCGCCGGCCGGCACCGACGGCGCTTGCGCGGCGCGTGCGACATGGACTAACTTCCAGCCAGAGCGCCACAGGCGACACCAGGGAGCCCTCATGGACATGGCCTTTCGCGCCGTCATGGACCGCCGTGCCTTCTTGTGGGCATTGCCGGGCCTGGCGAGCCCGCAGGCGCGGGCGAGCGACACGCTCACCATCACCGCCGTCAGCGCCACCGGCGCCAGCGGCGTGGCGGCGCGGCTGCTGACCGACATCTATCGCCGCGCCGGCATAGGCCTGAACATCACCGTGCTGCCCGCCGCGCGCGCCAGCCTGGTGGCGCTGAGCGATCAGGCCGATGGCGAGCTGATGCGCATCGCCAGCTACGGCCAGACCTATCCGCAACTGCTGCGGGTGGACCCGCCCTTCTACCGCGTCAGCGTGCGCGCCTACTCGGTGCCGGCCCGCAATGCCAGCGTGCGCTCGCGCGAAGACCTGAGGCACTACTCGATCGGCTCCTTGCGCGGCATGCCCTATGTGCAGGACCTGACCGAAAGCCACCCCGCCCTGACGCTGACCCAGAGCCCGCTGCAGCTGTTCCGCATGCTGCTGGCCGGACGCGTGGACCTGGCGGTCTGCACCACGCTGGCCGCCCGGCATGCGCTGCTGAGCCTGGGCGCGCCCGAGGTGGACGCCTCGCCCGAGCTGGCCAGCTTCGACCTGCACCACTACCTGCACGTGCGGCGCCGCGACGTCGCGCAGCGCATCACCGACGCGCTGCGCCGCATGCGCGACGGTGGCGAGCTGGCGCAGCTGACCGCCGGCTACGAGGCCGCGGCCATGCGCGAGTGAGGCGCGCTCAGACGTCCAGCGTGTAGACCGTCGCTGCCGCGCGCTGGGCGGGCGTGTGGGCGGCCAGCGCGCGGTCCCACTCCGGCCCGCCGGCGCCGATGCTGGAGGCCGCCGTCTTGATCAGCTCGGCAACCTCCTCGGTGCCGGCGTCGAACTCGGCCACCTGGGTGCGATCGGCCAGCAACAGCCGCGCCAGCGCACCGTCCGTCGAGGCAATGACCACGCAGTAGCGCGAGACCTGGCGGCGCGCCTGCTGTGCGTGCCGGGACGGCACTTCATGTCCGAAACCGTTGTTCATGGCGTCTCCTCCTCGAAACTACAGGGGCTGGGGTCGGGTCGCCGACCCGTCGGCCTGCGTCGGTGCGAGTCCGGGGCGATGCTCGATGTCCACCTTGCGCGCCACCAGCCGCGCGCACTGGCGCAGACAGGCCAGCGCGCTCTGCTGCATCTCCGGCTTGGGTGACGCGCTGAAGCAGCAAACGGTGCCGTAGACCCGACCATCCGGCAGCACCACCGGCGTGCTGAGGTGGGCGCCCACGGTGATGCCCACCTCGGGCACCGCCCCGCTCACGACGAAGGGGGCGGCATCGGTGACGAACTCCGGCAGCCGGCCCTGCACCACTGCCTGGCAATAGCCCTGCTCCAGCGGTGCCGAATCGCCCGCCCGCAGGCCCAGCGCCTCGCCGCCGTCCACGAAGCGGAACACGCGCCGGCCATCGACGAACTCGGACACGAAGACCACATCCATGCGCAGCTGCTTGCGCAGCATCAGCAGCACGTCGGTGATGCGTCGATCCAGCTCGGGGTCGTGGGCGTCGGCGGTGGCGACGAGCAGTTCCGAGATGCTGACTTCCAGGGCTTCGGGATCCAGCGGGTCCAGCAGGGACATACAAGACTCTCCAGGCGATGAGGCCCATCATCCGCGCGGACGCAAGGGCCGGTCGAGTAACCCTTGATTTCTGTCGGACGAGCCGCGCCGGGGGCGTCGCCCGACGCGCGGTGGCCCGCCTCGGAATCCCCGGCCGGGGTAAACCCAAGTTCGCAAAGTGGACCAGGTACGATATCTTTATTGAACCGACGTTTCATTTTCAATCGTGAACTCCTCTTCCTCGGCCACCAGCCGGCCGGTGTCCATCGCCGCCCTGGGCGAATGCATGCTGGAACTGCAAGGCCAGGCCTTCGGCCAGTTGCGCCAGACCTTTGGCGGCGACACGCTGAACACCGCCGTCTACCTGTCCCGCTGCGGCGGCCCGCAACTGCGCGTGCATTACGCGACGGCACTCGGCGACGACAGCCTCAGCACCGGCATGCTGGAGCGCTGGGCCGCGGAAGGCGTG
>CAMLKW010000093.1 GCA_946480605.1 uncultured Roseateles sp.
CTCCTTGACCTTGGCCACCGTCGCCTCGTCCGTGAACGCCGACAGGAACATGAAGGGCGTCTGCAGGTATTCGCGCAGATAGGCCGCCACGTCGAAGCCGGTCAGGCCCTCCATGCGGATGTCCAGCAACGCCAGTTCGGGGCGGTGTTCGCGGGCCAGCAGGATGGCGTCGTCGCCGTTGTCGGCGTCGATGACCTCGAAGCCGGCCTGCGTCAGCCCATAACTCAACGTCGCCAGCACCAGACGGTCGTCGTCGACGACCAGGATCTTGCCCTTGCTCACCGCGCCCCTCACGAACTTGGTTTTGTGGCCGGATTGTGAACCACGCTGGGTGGAATCAGTTCCAGCCGGCACCGCACCTCGTCCTGCTGCTGCTCCAGGCTCAGGATGGCGCTGCGCCGTGGCAGCAGTGCGCGCACCAGGCCCAGGCCGGACACGCCGCTGCGCACGTTCTGCAGCGCGAAGCCGTCGGGCAGCCGGCCGGGGTTGACGATCTCGACGCTGACGCCGGCCAGATCGCAGATGAGCTGGCAGCGCACCTGACCCCCGTTGCCGTGGCGCAGCGCGTTGCCCAGCAGTTCGTTGAGGCTGAGCGCGATGGGGATGGCCTCGGCCTCGGGCAGGCACCAGTCGTCCAGCAGCGCGCCGCCCTCGGCGGTGGTGGTGATGACGCGGCCCTGCGCGCGCTGCACCGAGCCGACGATGGCGTCGAACACGCGCTTGAGCACCAGCGGCCCGGTCGCGCCCACCTGCAGGCCGTAGACCTGGGCGATGGCCTGCACCTGGCCCACGGCCTCCTTCAGCACCGGCGCCACCTCGGGCCGGCGCGCGGCGATCTGCTGCAGCAGGCCGGCCACGCCCTGCAGGTTGTTCTTGATGCGGTGGTGCACCTCGCGCACCAGCAGCTCGCGCTGCGAGATGGCGGCCTGCAGCCGCGCGGCCTCGGCGGCGCGCTGCTCGGTCACGTCGCTGGCGACGAGAAGCAGCAGCTCGGGCGCGTCGTCGCCGCTGACGCCGGCCAGGTGCAGCAGCCGCGTGTCCCACAGGCGCGTCATCGCGCCGGCCGGCACGGGGTACTCGCGCTGCACGACGGCCAGCGAGGCCAGCGCCTCGCGCATGTCGGCGGCCACGCGCTCGCCCTGCTGGGCGCCGAACAGGGCCTCGGGCCCGCTGCCCAGCAGCTGGGCCTCGCTGCGGCCGGCCATCGCGGCGGCGGCCTGGTTGAGCTTGACGATGCGCAGGCTGTGCGCCTCGTGCAACGTGATGGCCATGGGCGCGCCTTCGATGATGCGGGCCAGCGAGGCCTGCGCCAGCCGGCTCTGCGCCTCGGCCTGGCGGCGGCGGTCGATGTCCAGCAGCGCATAGGTCAGCTGCGTGCCCGCGCCGTCGTCGCGCGTGGTCTGCACGGCGTTGCCGATGACCCAGAACTCGCGCCCGTCGCGGCCGCGCAGCCGGCACTCGAACACGTCGCTGCCGGGCTCGGCGTGGAAGGCGTGGTCGTCGTCCTCGGGCGCCAGCACGCCCAGCGGCTGGCCCAGCACGTCCTCCAGCTCGCAGCCGAACATGCGCCGCGCCGAACGGTTCATCCACTCGATGCCGTCGGGCCCCACGGTGACGATGCCCACCAGCACCGAGTCCAGCACGGCGCGCTCGCTCTCGGCGCGCAGCAGCAGCGCGTTCTCGGCCTGGGCCTGGGCGGTCACGTCCAGCGTGACGACCGAGGTGGTGCGCCGGCCGCCGGCCAGCAGGCCGGGCGCCACGCGTGTCAGCAGCCAGCGCCGCCCCAGCTCGGGGTGGCGCACGGCATAGCGCACCTCCACCGCCTCGCCCTTCTTCAGCGCCCGCTGCAGGCGCTCGAACTCCGGCACCGAGGCGGGCTCCACGATCTCGCGGCTGATGCCCTGCAGCGAGCCCACCGTCTTGCCGGCACCCTTGAACGGCGCACTCTTGCGGTGGGCCTTCAGCCAGCCGCCCTCGGGCTGGAAGGTGGCCAGGCCCACGGCGGCGGTGTCCATCAGCGCGTCCAGCTGCTGGTGGGCGAGGTCGCGCTCGTGAAGCAGGCTCTGGTCCTCCAGCACCGCCTGCAGCAACGTGCGGCCACCGTGGCGCCACAGGCGCAGCCGGGCCTGCAGCCAGCGGTGGCGGCCCTGCGGGTCGACGTACTCGGCCTCGGTGACCAGCGGGCCGTCCGGTGCGCGCAGGCCGCTCAGCGCCGGCAGCGGCGCACCGCGGTGCCAGCCCAGCAGGGCCTGCAGCAGGTCGGGCAGGTCGTTCAGGTGGCGGGGCGGGCTGGGGCACAGGGCCCCGAAGGCCAGGTTGTGGCGCAGCAGGGCGCCGCCGGCGGCATCGGCCAGCAGTTGGGGCAGTGGCGACAGCGCCATCCAGTCCGCCAGCGGCGGCTCGCCGGGGTCGGCGGCGCTGAGGCGGGCGTGCAGCAGCCAGTTGGGGCGTTCGCGCAGCAGCTGCAGCGTGGCGCGCTGGCCGTCCGCCAGCTTCAGCGGTGGTGCCGGCGGCGGTGCGCGGCCGGTGTCGATGGCGTGGGCGGCTTCGCGCAGCCAGGTCTCCAGCCGGCTGCCGGCGGCCTGGCGCAGCAGCCGCCAGCCCTCGGCGGCGTCGGCGCCCAGCCATTCGCGTGCCGCGGGGTTGGCGCGCAGCGCCGACAGGTCGGAGCGCAGCGTCAGGACCGGGTCGCTGACCAGGTCCAGCAGCGCAGCCGGATGGGCAGTCGACCCGAACATCAGCTCATTCGAGCTGGGTGGCCTTGTGCAGCGCCCGCAGCACGCAGGCGTTGATCTCGCCGGCGCCGATCATCAGCGCCTCGGCCCGCTCGCGGTAGTCGAACACCGATTCGGACTCGATGGCCTGCACCAGCTGCAGGTAGGGCAGGAAGGGGCCGCTCTCGTCCACCAGCGCCTGGCGCACGCGCTCGGGCACGGGGATGCTCTGCAGCAGCTTCTCGAACGGCGCCTTCAGCATGTGGTCCAGCAGCGAGAACAGGCCGCAGATGAACATCTCGTCGCGCATCTCGCGCTCTTCCATGCCACGCGCCAGTTCTTCCATCAGCAGGCCGCGGCGCAACGCGCCGTGCATGATGGGGCGCATGTTGTGGTCGGTGCTGGCGGTGGTCAGCAGCAGCGCCAGCCAGCGCTTCAGCCGCGCATAGCCCAGCAGCATGATGGCGTGGCGGAAGCTGGACACCTCCACCGGCAGGCCGAAGGCGGCCGAGTTCATGTAGCGCAGCAGCTTGAAGGCCAGGCTGGGGTCGCGCTTGAGCGTCTGCTCCAGGCGCTCGACGTCCTCGCCCTCGTCCACGCGGGTCATCAGCTCCATGATGACCTGCAGGTCGGCCGCGATCTCGATCTTGGCGCCCGGCGCGGGCTCGTAGGGGCCGTCCATGGGCCAGCCGATGACGGCGGTGGCACCCGCGGCGAAGGCGGCGTCCACCGCGTCGGCGCCGCGGATGCCGGCGCAGACCAGCTCGGTGCCGGTCGGTGCGCTCTGGCCGGGCTCCAGCACGATCTGCTTGAAGGCTGCCGCCACCGGTGCGGCCAGTGCCGTGCTGGGCAGGCCCTTCAGCAGACCCTTGTGGCCGGCGCCCTTCAGCGCCGCGATCGCGTCGGCGTGCGCCGGGTCGGAGGCGATGAAGGCGGGCACCTCGATCTGCGAGGGTTCGGCGGGCGGCTGCTGCAGCAGCGCGGTCAGCAGCGCCTCGCCTTGCGGGCTGAGCACCGTGCCGCCCTGGGGGAAGGCGGCGGACAGCGCAGCCAGCAGCTCGGCGTGGTCGATCCTGGCGTCGGCGCGCAGCGGCACCAGCGTCAGCCGCGTGCCGGCGATGGCGTGCTGGCGGTCGATGACGGGGGCATAGCCCAGGGCGACGCCGGGCAGGATGGCGTGGTCGAGGGCGGCGGGGATGTTGTCGGACATGGCACGGCGCGGGGGGGCGGGGAATGCGGCAGTCTGCCACGCCCGTCCGGCGCCGATGGCGGCAAATCGTGACAGCTTCACGCACCGGGTGCGCAAAGCGGCCGGGATCAGGTGATGTACTGGAACAGCGACATGCGCTGCACCATGGCGTAGGTCTTCAGCGCCGTGTCGTAGCCCGACTGCTGGTTCTGGAAGTCGGAGATGCCCTGCACCATGTCCAGGTCCTCGGCGGCGCTGCGTTCCTCGGTGCTGTACTGCTTCAGCGCGGCGAGGCGGGTCTCGGTGCCGTCGAGGTTGTTGAGCCGCTCGCCGACCTGGCTGCGCACGTTCTGCAGGTTGCCCATGACGGCGTCGAGGTCGCGCAGCCGGCCGACGTTGCTCTGCTGGATCTGCGCGCTGTTGCGCAGCGGCGTGTTCAGTTCGTTGACGGCGCGGTCCAGCACGTCGAACAGCTTCAGGCTGTTGGTGGCCGGGGCGACGGAGAAGTTGTCGCCGTCCACCGGCGCGCCGGCGATGGCGACGCTGATGCCGTCGAACTGGATGTTCAGGCCGGGCGTGAAGGCGCCGCTGGCCACGCCGGCGCCGGTATCGGTGTTGGTGACGGCGTAGGTCTGGGCCGGCGCGGTGCCGGTGATGTCGATGCGGTAGTTCTGGCCGGTGACCTTGGGCGGGTCGGTGACGCGGCCGGCGTCTATCCAGCCGCGTGCCGGCTGCGTGGGGTCGATGGTGTTGGGGTTGGCCTCGGTGACGAAGCTGCCGTTGCCGCTGCGCGCCTGCTCCCAGGCGCTGCGGCCGTCCACGGTGAGCTGGAAGTTGTCGAGGTTGCCGGTCTGGATGTTGCCGGCCACGCCGACGTAGGTGACGCCGCCGGCCTGGTCCAGGAAGGGCGGGTTGGCCGAGCCCTGGCCCGAGAAGATGTAGCCGCCGGCGCCGTCGGGCCGGTTGGCGATGGTCAGCAGCTGGTCGCGCAGGCCCTTGAGCTTGTTGGACAGGCCCTGGCGCTCGGCGTCGGTGTAGGAGCCGTTGCCGGCCGATACCAGCGTCTCGCGGATCTGCTGCAGCAGCTCGTTGGCGTCGCCCAGCGCGGACTCGGCCAGCGTCATGCTGTTGCGGCTGGCCTCCAGCGCGCGCTGGTTGGCCTCGACGCGGCCGATGGAGGCCAGCGCCCGCTCGGCGCGCGCGGCGCCGGTGGGGTCGTCGCTGGCCAGCGCGATGCGCTTGCCCGAGGTCAGCTGCAGCTGCTGGTCCTGCAGCGCGTTCTGGCGGCGCTGCAGGTTGGCGATGGACTGGTCGTAGAGGTTGGCGGTGGAGAGTCTCATGGATTACCTCTGGACCTAGCGGGCGGCGATCTGCAGCACTTCGTCGAACAGCGACTGCGCCGTCTGCAGCACCTTGGCGGCGGCCTGGTAGGCCTGCTGGAACTGCATCAGCCGCGCGGCCTCCTCGTCCAGGTTGACGCCGGCCTGGCCGGCGCGGTTGGACTCGGCGTCGGCGGCCACGCTGGTGGACACGCCGGACAGGTAGGTGGCGCTCTGCACCCGCGCGCCGACCTCGCTCATCGCGGCGGCGTAGGTGTCGTTGATGCTGGAGCCCGCGGTGATGCTGCCGTCGGCCAGCACCTGGCGGCCGATGAAGGTCTCGTTCTGGATGTCCAGGAAGGCCTTGGCGTTGCCGTTGTTGGTGGCGGTGTAGACGGTGGGGTCGATGTTGATGCGGTCGCCCGCGCGCGGCACGCCGTTGGTGCGCAGCTCGAAGCCCAGGTCCACGCCCAGCGCGGGCTGGTTGCCGATGGCCTGGCCGGCGCTCCACACGCCGGTGATGGTGCTGCCGTCGGCCAGCGTCAGCGTGTACTGGCGTGCGGCCGGGTTGGTGGGGTCCTCGGCGCCGAACTCCAGCGTCATGGGCGCGCGGCTGGGGTCGAAGCTGGGGTTGACGGCGTAGATGCTGTCCACCGTCAGCGTGCCGGTGTTGTTGACCGAGGTCGAGGCCGTGACGGGCGATGCGGCGGCGATGCCGTTGGGGCTGTCCAGCACGCGCCGCATCTCGACGGCGGCCGAGCCTACCGGCTCGATGAGGAAGCTCTCGCCCGCGGTCGGCGCGGCCGGCGCGAAGTTGATGCGGAAGCCGTCGACGGTGTCGCCCTCGTTGACGCTGCGCACCAGGCCGTCGGACAGCCGGGTCAGCTGGTAGCCGCCGGCGTCGTCGGCCGTCAGCTTGTAGCTGCTGGCCTGCAGCTGGCCGGCGTTGACGATGGTGGCCTGCACACCGCTGATGAAGCGGCCCGTGTCGTCGCGCAGGTTGGTGGTGGCGGCCAGCACGCGTGGCGCGGCGACGTTGAAGATGGGCGCGCCCTTGCCGGGCGGGTTGGACAGGTCCAGCCCCAGCGCGTTCTGGTCGTTGACGCGCGTGCCGATGGCGGCGGCCAGCTGGCCCAGCAGGTTCTTGGCGTCCTGCAGGTCCTTGTTCTGGAAGGACAGCAGCGCCGTCATGGAGCCGCCGGTCAGCACGCTCTCGTCCAGCGAGCGCAGGTTGCCGCCCTCGTTCATGGACAGGCGCACGCGCTGCGCGTCGTAGGGGTCGGGCGTGACCTGCAGCGAGGTGGCCTGGCTGCCCAGCACCAGGCGCTGGCCTCCGCCGATGAAGACGCCCAGCGTGCCGTCGTCGGCCGGCAGCGTGGTCACGGCCAGGTATTCGCCCAGCTGGGCCACCAGGCGGTCGCGCTGGTCCAGCAGGTCGTTGGGCGTGTGGCCGCTGCCGCGGGTGCGCGACACCTGGTCGTTGACGCTGGCGATCTGCTTGACGATCTCGTTGACGACGGTGACGCTGGCCTTCAGGTCGCTGACCACGCCGGACTGCAGGTCGGTCAGCTGCTGGCCGGCGTTGGAGAAGCGTGTGGCCAGCTCGCTGGCCCGGCCCAGCGCGACCTGGCGCGCCGAGGGGTCGCTGGGGCGGCTGGTCACGTCCATCATCGAGTTCAGGAACTGGCTGGCCGCGTAGCCCAGGCCGTCGGTGCCGGGCAGGAAGACCTTCTCCATGCGCGTCAGCTGCTCGGCGCGGGTGGCGTCGGCCATCGCGGTGGACTTGGAGGTGGCGGCCTCGCGGGTCAGGAACTCGTTGTGCGAGCGCAGCACGGTCTGCACGTCCACGCCCTTGCCGAAGAAGCCGGCGCCGGTGTACTGGCCGGCCGACGTGGTCAGCACCACGGACTGGCGCGAGTAGCCGGGCGTGTTCGCGTTGGCGATGTTCTGGCTGACGGTCTGCAGTGCCGCCTGCTGGGCGAACATTGCGCGGGCGCCGAGGGTGAGCAGGCCTGCCATGGTCTATTCCTTACGCCAACGTGCTTTGCACGCGTTGGGTGGTGTGGATCGTCTTGGCGATCTTTTCCGCATAGGCCGGGTCGGTCGCGTAGCCGGCCTGCTGCAGCCCGCGCGCGAAGCCGGCGACATTGCCGTTCTGCGCCTGGGCTACCGCCTTGGCATAGCGGTCGTTGCTGCTGAGCAGCCGGGCGTAGTCCTTGAACGCCTCGTCATAGCTGCCGTAGGCGCGGAACTTGGCCGTCACCTTGACCGCCTGGCCGTTGATGACCTCGGTGGTCCTCACGTCCACCGTCTTGCCGCTCCAGCCCGGCGTGGCCTTGATGCCGAAGATGTTGTGGCTCTTGCTGCCGTCGGCCCCGGTGATCTCGCGCTTGCCCCAGCCGCTCTCGTGCGCGGCCTGGGCCACCATGAAGCTGGCCGGGATGCCCGTGGCCGCCGACGCGGCCTTGGCCGCCGCGTCGTGCTGCTGGATGAAGCTCTGCACGTGGTTGGGGATGCCCTTGGTGGCCAGCGCCGGCAGCGCCTGGGCCAGCGTGGTCTGGCTGGCGCGCTTGACGCCCTCGGGGCTGAAGTCCTTGATGCCCATCTGGCGGGCCAGCTGCTTCTGGATGGCCTCGGACAGCCCGCCCGGCAGGCCGCTCATCTTGCCGGCGAACTGCTGGTCCAGCATCTCGGTGCCCAGCTGCGTGGCGCTGTTGTCCAGCATGCCGCTGGCCAGCGTGGAGGCACGCATGCTCTTCATGACTTCCTGCATGAACAGCGTCTCGAACTGCTTGGCCGTCTCGCGGATGCTGGCCTTGGGGTCGCGCGCGGCCTGGGCCTTGAGGGCATCGAGGCTCCCAAGGCCCTGGCCGGCAATGGACTGGAAGGACGACATCAGATCACCTCGAGTTCGGCGTTCAGGGCGCCCGCACTCTTCATGGCCTGCAGGATGGCGAGCAGATCCTGAGGGGTGGCGCCCAGCGAGTTGAGCGCCTTGACGACGTCCGCCAGCCGCGCACCGGCCGGCAGCTGGATGAGGCTGCCAGGGTCCTGGCGAATGGCGATGTCGGCCTTCTCGGTGACGACCGTCTGCCCGCCGGACAGCGCATTGGGCTGGCTGACGATGGGTGAGGAATTGATGGTCACGGACAGGCTGCCGTGCGCCACCGCGCAGGCCGACAGCGTGACGGCCTGGTTCATGACGATGGAGCCGGTGCGCGCGTTGATGACCACGCGGGCCGCCGGCGAGGCCATGTCGACGGCGAGGTTCTCGATGTCGGCCAGGAAGCCCACGCGCTCGTCCGGCGTGCCCGGCGCACGCACGCGCACCACGCGGCCGTCCAGCGCCTGCGCCACGCCGTTGCCCTTGGCCTTGTTGATGGCCTGGGCCACCGCGCGGGCGGTGGCGAAGTCGCTGCTGTTCAGGTCGAACTGGATGAACTCGCCATGCGCCAGTGGCGTGGGCACGGCGCGCTCGACCAGCGCGCCCGCCGGGATGCGGCCGGCGCTGAGGTGGTTGATCTGCACCTTGGAGCCGCCCGCCGACGCGCCCGCGCCGCCCACCACCAGGTTGCCCTGGGCGATGGCGTAGACCTGGCCGTCCGCGCCGCGCAGCGGCGTTGCGATCAGCGTGCCGCCGCGCAGGCTCTTGGCATTGCCGATGGACGACACATTGATGTCCAGCGGCTGGCCCGGCTGGGCAAAGGGCGGCAGCGAGGCCGTGACCATGACCGCGGCGATGTTGCGCGGCTGCATGGTCACGCCCTGGGGCAGCAGCACGCCGAACTGCTGCAGCATGGCCGACAGGCTCTGGCCGGTGAAGGGCGCCTGCGTGGTCTGGTCGCCCGTGCCGTCCAGGCCCACGACCAGGCCGTAGCCCGTCAGCGGGTTGGAGCGCACGCCGGCCACCGACGCGACTTCCTTGATGCGGGCGGCGTCGGCCACCGGCGCGAGCGCGACGGCCAGGGCGAGGAGGAGGGCTTGCAGGGACTTCACTCGACCGATTCTGCGGATGCTTGAGCCCGCGAAGCCGCGGAAAAGGCGGGTGACTGCCGGGCAATTCGGGGCCGGGCGGCCCGCCCAAGCCTGTGCCTTGCTATGTGTATTAATTGTGCAATACACTAATACACATGGCACCGTCCTCCCCGGTCATCTTCGACATCCAGCCGCAGCTGGCCACGCCCATCTACCGCCAGGTGGTGGAGCAGGTGCAGCGCCTGGTCGCGGGCGGGCAGTTGGCGGCCGGGGACGAGCTGCCCAGCGTGCGCACCGTGGCCGAGCGCCATGCCATCAACCCGATGACGGTCAGCAAGGCCTACAGCCTGCTGGAAGCCGAGGGCCTGCTGGAGCGCCGCCGCGGCCTGGGCATGGTGGTGGCGGCCGGCGCCCGGCCGGCGGACAGCGACCGCCTGGCGCTGCTGGCGCCCGCGCTGCAGGCGCTGGCGCTGCAGGCGCGCCAGCTAGGCATCTCGCCCGACGAAGCCCTTGACGGCCTCGCCCAGGTCTTTCAATCCCTCGAACAGGACAGCCCATGACCCCCGCCATCCAAGCCCGGCAGCTCGGCCTGCGCGCGCAAGACAGCCAATGGAGCGCGGCCCGCCCGCAGCTGCTGGACCGCATCGACCTGGACATCCCCGATGGCGCCGTCGTGGGCCTGGTGGGGCGCAACGGCGCCGGCAAGAGCACGCTGATGCGCTGCCTGCTCGGCCTGCAGACGCCGGACGCAGGCGAGGCCCGCTTGCTGGGCGAGCCCAGCCTCTCGCTGACCGACGCGGTGCGCGAGCGCCTGGGCTATGCGGCGCAGACGCCGGACCTGTTCCCGCGCCTGACCGGCCACGAGCACCTGGAGGAGATGGCGGCCGTCTACCCCGGCGTGCACCTGCCCGATGCGTTGGCGCTGGCGGTGCGGCTAGCCCTGCCGCTGGGCCGGCGCGCCGACGCGCTGTCGCTGGGCGACCAGCAGAAGCTGGCCGTCGTGCTGGCGCTGGCGCACGACCCCGACCTGCTGTTCCTGGACGAGCCCGTGGCCAGCCTGGACCCGATCTCGCGGCGCGACTTCATGCGCGCGCTGTTCGCGCTGCGCCGCAAGCCCGCGCCGCGCACGGTGCTGGTGTCCAGCCATCTGCTGAGCGACCTGGAGCGGGTCGTCAGCCATGTGCTGTTTCTGCGCGAAGGGCGGGTCCAGCTGTTCATCGAATGGGACGAGGCCGTCGAGCACCTGCGCTGCGTGCCGGCCCGCGAGCCGGCCCCGACCGGCCTGCACTGGAGCGCCGCGCAGGGCGGGCAACTGCTGGTGGACGCGCGCCAGCGGCCGGATGCGGCGGGCCACCCAGGCCTGGGCATGGAAGACCTGCTGGAGGTGCTGAACACATGATCGCCCTTGCCACCACCACGCCGGGCGGCGAGCCGCAGGCCTTCGGGCTGCCGCTGCTGACCCGCCTGTTGCCCGGCCTGGTCAGTGCCGTGGCGCTGCTGCCGGCCTCGCTGGCGTTGCAGTTCCACGGTGTGGCGAGCGTGCTGCTGCCGCTGCTGATCGTGCAGGGCACGCTGCTGGCCCTCGGCGCCGGTGCGCTGGCCGTGGCGGCGCACGATCGCCTGTGCCACTGGGAGAGCCGGGCCGCACCGCTGGCGGCGCGCGACCGTGTGCGCGTCGGCTTGCTGTGCGATGTCTGGCGCATGGGGGCCATCGCCTCGGCCGGGCCGCTGGCGCTGGCCCTCGTGCTGGCCTGGCGGGGCGACGGCTGGGCGGCGGTCTTCAGCGCGCTGGCGGTGCCCGTCGCGTGCTTGTGTGGCGGCCTGGTCGCGGCGCTGAGCTGGCATGGCCGCGCGCCGCGAGTGCTGCTGGTGCCGGCAGGGATGTTGCTGCTCGGGCTGTTGGGGGCGTTGCCGCATGAAGGCGCGCTCGGCAGCGGCTGGCAGCTGGCCCCTGTGGCTGCTAGCGCTGCGCTGCTGTGGCGCTGGCTGAGTTCGCCTCTTGCGCTCGCCGTGCTGGCGCCGCAGCTGCCCTGGCCCCAGCCCGTCGCCTGGCTGCGCCGGACCGAGCTCTATCTGACCTGGCGCGGGACCAGCGGGTTCGATCCGACGGCGCCAGTTCGCCAGACCAGCCAGCGCTACCGTTTCTGGGTCATGTTGCTGCCGCTGATGTGGCTGCCGCAGCTGATGGGCCAGGCCGACCGGCTGCGCTGGTTCAGCTGGGGCCATGCATTCGATGGCGCCTATGGCGGCACCATTTACGGCGGGTGCATGCTGCTGGTCACGGCCGCCGCGGCCAGTTGCTACGTGGCGCCGCCGCTGCACTGGCGCCTGCGGCTGGCGCCGGGTGGCATGAGCCCGCAGCGCTGGGCGCGGCGCATGGTGTTGGGCTCCATGGCAGCCGCTGCGGCGCTGTTCACGGTGGCGCTGAGCCTGGTTGTGCTGTTCCGTGCCAGCGGCAGCGCCTACGTCAACGCCGGCACATGGTTTGCGCTGATGGGCGACGTCTTGCTCGGCAGCAGCTTCCTGCGCTGGCAGCTCGGTCGGCGTTCCACGGTCTGGACAAGGGTGCTCATGATGCTGGCGGTTCCGGTGCTGCCGGCGCTGCTGCTGTATGGCCTGCTCTGGCTGGGTGTGACACCGCAGCGCGGCGCACTGTGGCTGGCGCTGCAACTGGCGCTGACCGTGCCGATGACGCTGGCGGCGATCCGCGTGTGGAGCCGCCACGACCTCAACAGGGAGGCCTGAACCGATGGCAGCTTCCCTCTCCACGCCACGCGGTCCGTTCTTCGAGGACGGCCCCACCGCCATCGGTCTGCTCGGGCCGGGGCTCACCAGCCTGCTGGCGCTGGGAACGGCCTTGATGGCTTCCGGCGTTCATCCAACCGTGTTGAGCGCCTTTGTCGGGCTGCAGGCCGCGATGCTGGCGCTGGCCGCGGCCATGTCGACGTCGGCGGCGGCGATCTGGAGCGCGAGCTGGCAACGCCGCGTGGCGCCATCGCGCGCAGCGGTGCAGGTGCGGCAACGGCTGTGGCGGCAGTTGGCGGTCAGCGCTGGCCTCGGCGTGTGCGGTCCGCTGGCGCTGGCCTTGCATGCCGAGGTGTCCGCATCGCATTCGCTCGCCCGCATGCCGCAGATGCTGCTGGCCGTGCTGGCCTTGCTGCTGGCGGCGCAGGCGCTGGGCGGCTGGTGCGGGCTGGCCTGGCGCGGCAGGGCCGGCCGCTGGGTGCTACTCGGCTGGGTCGTGCTGGTGCTGGCCTTGGGCTGGCAGCGGTCCTTGCGGGAGTGGCTGCTGGCCCTGCCGGCGTTGTCGCTGCTCGGCCTGCTGCTGTTGGCGCTGGGCTGGTGGTTGCTGTGGCAGCGCCTGGTGCGGCGCCGCCAGCGCTGGGCTGGTGTGCAGGAGACCGGGGCGGTCCGGCCCGCATTCCGGCCGGCGCTGGTCTGGCAGCCGTTGGCTTTCGATGGCGAGGACGCCGACGGCCGTGACGGGCGTTTTGCCGAGGTGCCCGCTTGGCGCCGGTTGGTGCTGTTGCTTCTTTGTGTCTTGGTGGCGACGGCGTGGCGGCACCAGGGCTGGGAGACCCAGGTGCAGGGCGTCGGCATGGCGGCCTACGCCGGCTGGATGGCTTTGCTCGCCGGGCAGGCCGGCTGCGCGCTGGTCCAGCCGGCCGCGCACTGGCGGCGCCGGCTGGCGCCCGGCGGCATCACGCCGCTGCAGTGGGCAAGGCGCATGGTGCTGCGCAGCCTGGCCGGCGGGGTGTTGACGTTGACGGTGGTGGTCGGCGTGGCGGCGTTCAGCACGCCCGCGCCAGGGCGCTGGGCCTTGCTGGGCACTGGGGCCACCGTGTTGGGCGACCTGTGCCTGGCCTTCGCGCTGGCGGCCTGGGTGCGCGCGCGGCGTAACGATCTTGTCGGCCTGTTGCTCGCCGCAGCGCTGATGTTCGGCCTTGTGTTCATGCTCACGGTGGCGGCTGTCGGCGTCGGCCTGCCGCTGGTGCGTGGGGCCGGCTGGCTCGCCGTGGAGCTGGTGCTCGCCGCAGCGCTGGGCTGGGCCGCCGTGCGGCGTTGGGCAGATCGCAACATGGGGCCGCTGTCCTGAAGCCATACTGCCGCCATCCGCCCCGGAGGTTTGCAGATGTCCCTGACCACCGAGATCGATGCCGCCGCACTGGCCTTGCAGGACCAGGTCATCGCCTGGCGCCGTGACCTGCACCAGCACCCGGAACTCGGCAACCGCGAGTTCCGCACTGCCGCGCTGGTGGCCGAGCATCTGCGCTCGCTGGGCTTCGACGACGTGAAGACCGGCGTGGCCCACACCGGCGTCGTCGGTCTGCTCAAGGGCGGCCAGCCCGGCGGTGTGGTGGCGCTGCGGGCCGACATGGACGCGCTGCCTGTCACCGAGGCCGTGGATCTGCCGTTCGCGTCCAAGGCGCGCGCGGTCTGGAACGGCGAGGAGGTGGGCGTCATGCATGCCTGCGGGCATGACTGCCACGTGGCCATCCTGATGGGCGTGGCCAGCATCCTGGCCGGGTTGCGCAATCAGATTCCGGGCAGCGTGAAGTTCATCTTCCAGCCCGCCGAGGAGATGCCGCCCGAGGGCGAGGAGGGCGGGGCGGCGCTGATGATCAAGGAGGGCGTGCTGGAAAGCCCCACGCCCAGCGCCATCTTTGGCCTGCATGTCACCTCGCGCCAGCCGGCCGGCGTCATCGGCTACCGGCCCGGGCCCACGATGGCCAGTTCCGACAAGCTCAAGATCACCGTGCAGGGCAAGCAGACGCATGGCGCGGCGCCCTGGCTGGGTGTGGACCCCATCGTCACGTCCGCGCAGATCGTGCTCGGCCTGCAGACCATCGTCAGCCGCACGCTGGACCTGAACCGCGAGCCGGCCGTCGTCACCATAGGCGCCATCAAGGGCGGCGTGCGCGAGAACATCATCCCGGACTCGGTGGAGATGCGCGGCACGATACGCAGCTTCGACGAGGGCATGCGCGACGCCATCCACGAGCGCATCACGACGCTGGCCGAAGGTATCTCGGCGGCATCGCGGGCGACGTGCAAGGTCTGCATCACCAAGAACTACCCGGTCACGCGCAACGACCCGGTGCTGACCGAAGCCATGCTGCCCACCCTCACGCGCGTGGCCAGCACCGGCCCGCGGCCCATGGGCATCGAGGTGGTGCCCAAGGCCACCGGCGCCGAGGACTTCTCGTTCTTCCAGCGCCTGATCCCGGGGCTGTTCTTCTTCGTCGGCGTGACGCCACCGGACATCGAACCCAGCAAGGCGTATTCCAACCATTCGCCGCGCTTCGTCGTCGACGAGCGCGGTCTGGAGGTGGGCGTGCGGGCGCTGGCCCACCTGGCGGTGGACTATCTGATGCAGCTCAGGGCATGAGCAAGGTGTTCCAGGCCATGCTGCGCAGCCGCGCGGACTCGCCGCTGTCCTCCATCTCGCGCAGCACGGCCGTCAGGCGCGACAGCAGTTCGCGGTGGCGCTTGTGCAGCAATGCATGCAGCGGCGTCAGCTGGAAGCGCGTGGGCAGTTGCTCCAGGCCGGCCAGGTCGCCGGCGTCAAGGTCGGGCGCGCCGGCGGCGGAGGTCAGCAGCGCCACGTCGATGACGTCGGAGCGCAGCAGCCGCAGCAGGTCGGTGCGCGTGCTGGCCTCGATCTTGCGGGGCGCCTCGGCCAGCCATTTCTCCAGCAGCACGACGCCGCGCGGGTAGCCCAGCCGCAGCGCCATCAGCGCCGCCTCGTCGCGCGGACGCGGCCCGGACTGGCGCACATAGCCCAGCACCTGAACGGTCGCGATGGGCACCGGCACCAGCAGCAGCTCGGGATGCTGGGCGGCCAGTTCACGGATGCGCAGGGCCTCGCCGTCCAGCTGGCCCAGCGTCGTCAGCAACAGCGAGCGGCGCAGCGGCAGCGGCTCGAACTGCAGCTCCAGCCCCAGCTTCTCGAAGGCCCGCCGCAGGACGGCGCGGCCCATGGGGGCCAGGCCGGTCTGGTCGTTGGCATCGGTCGCGAAGCGCAGCGGCGCGGGCGCGGCCCGCGCGGGCCAGGCCAGCGCGCACAGCGCCGGCCCCGCGTGTCGACGTCGCCAACCCGGCATCGCTGCCTCCTGCTCCTTGTCGCGCCACCAGCGCCCTGCGGGCCATGGTAGGGCGGCGCCGCGGGGCCGGGATCGCGGGAGAACCCGCCGCAGGCAGACTGGAGGTCAGCTCGGCGCGATGTTCAGGAAGAACCGCGACAGCCAGCCCACGGCATGGGCGTCGCTGACCGCGCCGCGCCCCCGCTGCTCGATGCGCACGTTGGCCACCGAGGTTGACGCCACCGCATTGCCCTGGCCGATGGAGCGCGGGTCCACCTGGCCCGAGAAGCGCAGCACGTCCACGTTGCGGTTGACGCCGATCTGCTTCTCGCCGCTGATCATCAGGTGGCCGTTGGGCAGTACGCCGGTGACGACGGCCGTGATGGCGCCGGTGAACTCGTTGGTGTTCTGGTTGCTGCCCTTGCCCTTGTTGTCGTTGGCCGAGGTGGCGCCGGCGCTGGCGCGGCCGAAGGAGTTGCCGGCGATGCCCGGCAGCGCCGTCACGCCGGCCGACAGGGCGCCGGTCTTGCTGAGCTCGCTGGTGCTGGTCTGCGTGGCCGACACGCGCTCGGTGATGTTGATGGTCAGCGTGTCGCCCACCAGTCGGGCGCGGTGGTCCTCGAACAGCGGGCGGTAGCTGGCGGCCTGGTAGATGGCGCCGTTGCTGGACACCTGCGGCTGTACCAGCGGCAGGTTGACGACCGGCGTGTGGCTCAGCTCCACCTCCGGCGTGGGGTAGGGCGTGGCGCAGCCGGCCAGCAGCGCGGCGGCGGCGAGAAGGGCGGCGAGGGACTTCATGGCGCGCCTCGTCAGATCTGGGCCAGCTTCTG
>CAMLKW010000094.1 GCA_946480605.1 uncultured Roseateles sp.
CGCTTTCGCGCCGGGCTTTCGGTCAAACGACGAGGCGGATCAGGCCGCGGCGCGCTTGGCGGAGCGGGTGGCCGTCTGCGAGGCCTTGACGGCTTGCGTCGTGGCGGCCTGGAAGTTGGCTTCTGCCACTTCGACGGCTTGCTTGGTGGCCTTCTGCACGGACTCGAACGCGTTGTTGGCGGCGGCCACGGCGGACTTCACCAGCGCGACGGCGTTCTCGGTGCCGGCGGGGGCGTTCTTGGCGGCGGTGTCGACCAGCGTGGAGAAGGTCTTCTGCGCGTCGGCGAACTGGCTCTCTGCGACCTTGGCGACTTCAGCGCCGGTGCTGGAGGCGATGTCGTAGACGTGGCGGCTGTAGGAGGCGGCCTTCTCGGCGGTCGGCTGCAGCAGCGCGGCCTGCAGGCTCAGCAGTTCCTGGGCGTCCTTGACGGACAGCGCGGCGGCGGTGGTGTCGGCCACTTCGGTCAGCGCGGTCTTGGCGACCTGCAGGTTCAGCTCGACGAGCTTCTCGACGCCTTCGAACGCCTTGTTCGTCAGGCCGAAGAGGGTTTCGACGTTGGCCTTGTGAGCAGCGAGGACTTGTTCAGCGGTCAGCATGTTGGGCTCCTATCCTGGGTTGACGAACGACTTGCAGTGCTTTGCTGCACTGCAACATGACTCGAATGATAGGGGCTGTTCCGGGGAATGCAAGAACTTTTTGTGCGCCGCAGCAAATTGGGGGGTGTCCGGTCGGCGACACGATGTCGCGTCACCGATGCGGCCCTCAGCGGCTGAAGAGGAGTTGGCCGGCGCGCACCGTGCACTTCACGTTGGCGAAGTGCCTGACCGACTGCACCGGGTCGCCGTTCAGCACCACGATGTCGGCGTCCATGCCCGGCGCGAGCCGGCCACGCCGCGAGGCCTGGTTCCAGCGCTCGGCCGGCGTGGTGGTCAGCGATGCCAGCATCTGCATCGGGCCCAGGCCGGCCTGGGCCAGCAACTCGTACTCCTCGGTGGGGTCGCTGTCCTCCATGTAGTCCACGTCGGTGCCGAACAGCACCTTGCCGCCTGCGGCCGCGAAGCGGCCGAACTCGCGCACGCTGTCCTGCAGCACGGGCTCGGCCAGCTGGGGCGGCACCTTCTCCTTGGCCAGCTCATACCGCAGCAGCTTCAGGGTGGGGACCATGTGGATGCCTGCCGCACGGAGCGCGTCCATCAACGCGGCGGGCCAGGGGCCGGGCGCGCCCAGCGGCGGATGCGCCAGGATGTCCACCCGCGCGCTCAGCGCCGCCCGCACGCCGTCGAGGTCGGTCGGATGCGCGAAGACCAGGTGCCCGCGGCGGTGGGTCTCCGCGGCCGCGGCGGCCGCGATGTCGGCGGCCATGCGCTGGGGCGGGCGCCCGCGCTGCGGCGTCACCAGGAAGAGCTTGGTAGCCTCCGCCCCCGCATCGAGGTTCTGCCGCACGGTCGCCAGCGCCGCGCCCACCGATTCGGGCTGCGGCAGCTTGGCAAGAAAGGCCGGATCGAAGTGGTCCAGGTAGACCGGCAGCCCCTGAGCCGGAAACAGCGGCAGGCCGGCCGTCAGCAGGCGCGGGCCTTTCAATGCGCCACGCTCCAGTCGCTCGCGCAAGGCCAGGGTGTTCTCGCGGTCCGATGCAATGTCGAAGGCCGTGGTGAAGCCGTGGCGGGTGAGCAGCGCGGTGAGGCCGTCCTCCAGTGTGGCGGCCCGGGCGCGTCTGGCATTCGCGAAGGCGGGGCCGTTCAGGTGGACGTGGCTGTTCTGGAAACCCGCCACGATCACGCCACCGTCACAGTCCGGCGCCAGCGGTGGGATGCCGTCATGAGCCGCGCCGCGCGCGCCGACTTCGACGATGCGGCCGTCCCGCACCAGCACCACCCCGTCGGTGATGGGTGGTGCATCGGGGGCGGGATACAGCTTCATGCCGCGCAGCGCGCGGACGGCGGGCTCGGCGGACTGGGCGGCCACGGCGGCCATGCCGCAGCAAAGCAGGGCGGCGGCGGTCCGGGCGAGAGACAGGCGTGTGGAGCGCATGCGGGGCAGCGTAGCAAAGACGGCGGGCCAGCGGGCTTGCCGGGCAGCGGGTAAGGTCGCGGCCATGCTGGCCTTCCATTCCGACGCTCACAGTCTGGCGCTGCCGCCCGGGCACCGCTTTCCGCAGTCCAAGTACCGGCTGCTGCGGGAGCATTTCGAGCGAGAGCCGGGGCTGCTGCGCATGCAGCCGGCACCGGCCGCCAGCGACGCCGAACTGGCGCTGGCGCACACGCCCGACTACATCGCCGCCGTGCAGCAGGGCAGCTTGAGTGCCGCCCAGCAGCGCGAGATCGGCTTCCCGTGGAGCCCGTCCATGGCCGAGCGCTCGCGGCGCTCGGTGGGCGCCAGCATTGCCGCGGCGCGCGCCGCGCTGGCCGAGGGCGTGGCGGCCAACATGGCGGGTGGCACCCACCATGCCTACTCGGACAAGGGCTCGGGCTTCTGCGTGTTCAACGATGTGGCCGTCGCGGCGCGGCTGATGCAGGCCGAGCGCTCAGGCTGGCTGCAGGTGCTGGTCATCGACCTGGACGTGCACCAGGGCAACGGCACGGCGGCGATCTTCCGCGACGACGGCAGCGTGTTCACCTTCTCCATGCACGGCGCGCGCAACTTCCCTTTCCGCAAGGAGCCCAGCGACCTGGACGTGGAACTGCCCGACGGCTGCGGCGACGCCGACTACCTGGCGGCGCTGGACGGCGGGCTGGCCGATGTCTGGCGGCGCTGCGAGCCGGGCCTGGCTTTCTACCTGGCCGGCGCCGATCCGCACGAGGGCGATCGCCTGGGGCGCTTGAAGCTGACCTATGCCGGCCTGGCCGAGCGGGACCGCCGCGTGCTGGCGGCGCTGCGCGAGCGCGGCATCCCGGTGGCCTTGAGCATGGCCGGCGGCTATGGGCATGACTTGGCGACCACGGTCGCCGTGCAGGTGACGACGCTGAATCTGGCCGCCGAATCGTGGCGGACCCGGCAGCTCAGCGCACGCGGAACTGGCTGACCACCTGGGCCAGCCGCTGCGCCTGTTCGCGCAGCGACTCGGCGGCCGCGGCGCTTTGCTCCACCAGCGCGGCGTTCTGCTGGGTCATGTCGTCCACCTGGGTGACGGCGCGGTTGACGTCGTCGATGCCCTGGCTCTGTGCGGTGGCGCCGGCGCTGATCTCGCCCATGATGTCGGTCACGCGCTGCACGGCGCCGACGATCTCGCTCATCGTGGAGCCGGCGTCCTGCACCAGCCGCGCGCCGGACTCGACGCGCTCCACGCTGGCGCCGATCAGCGTCTTGATCTCCTTGGCCGCTGCGGCGCTGCGGCCCGCGAGGCTGCGCACCTCGCCGGCGACGACGGCAAAGCCGCGCCCCTGCTCGCCGGCGCGTGCCGCCTCGACGGCCGCGTTCAGCGCCAGGATGTTGGTCTGGAAGGCGATGTCGTCGATGACGCCGATGATGTCGGCGATGCGCTTGGACGAGGCCGCGATGTCGTTCATCGTGTCCACCACCTGCTGCACCACGCTGCCGCCGCGGTGGGCCACGTCGGCGGCCGACGAGGCGAGCTGGTTGGCGGTCTGCGCGTTGTCGGCGCTCTGGCGCACGGTGCCGGTCAGCTGTCCCATGGACGAGCTGGTGACCTCCAGGCTGGACGCCGTCTGCTCGGTGCGCTGGCTCAGATCCTGGTTGCCCGACGCGATCTCGGCGGACGCGGTGCGGATGGAATCGGCCACCAGCATGACGTCGCCGACGGTGTTGCCCAACTGCTCGCACATCTGGTTCAGCGCCCGCATCAGGCCGGCCAGCTCGTCCTGGCCGGCGGGCTGGGCGCGGCGCGTCAGGTCACCGGCGGCGACGGACTCGGCCAGCGACAGCGATGCGTGCACGTCGGCGGCGATCTTGCGCTGGATGACCAGCAGCACGCCCATGCCCGCGCCGGCCGCCAGCAGCGACAGCAGCGCGAACAGCCAGGCGCGCTGGCGGGCATTGGCCTGCTGGGCCTCGGCGGCGGCCTGCTGCTCGGCGCCCATGGCCTGCACGACCTTGCCGATCAGCGAGGCCAGCTCCTTGTAGCGCGCCTCGGCGTCCTGCATGGCGGCCACGCCGGTGTTGGGGTCCACCGAGGCCAGATCGATCGCGCCGTCCGCCTTGGCCAGGTAGGCCTGCAGCAGCGGCTGCGCGGACTTGACCAGCGCCTCGGTGTCGGCCGGCGTGCCGGGCATGTCGTTCAGCGCGCCCAGCGTGCGGGCCAGGCCCTCGACCTGCTGCTTCAGCTGCTCGCGCAGCGACTTGATCTTGGCGTCGTCCAGCGAACCGATCAGCGCGATGGTGCGGAACACGCCGCCGTGCATCTCGCCCACCTGGGTCTGCACGGCCACCATGGTCATGAAGACCTCGTTGCGTTGCTGGTCGGCCTCGTTGGACGCCACCACCTCGCGCAGCGAGTACGCGGTGCTGCCCAGCCCTATGGCCAGCACCACCGCGAGCGCCGCCATGGGCGGCAACAGCATCTTGGCAGCCAGCTTCATCGTCCGGGTCCTCGCGTGCAAGCCATTCGGCGCCTACTTGTAGATGCCGCCGCAGACCAGCGTCTCGGCCAGCCGTTCGCAATACATCTGCTTGGGTTCGATCTTCTTCGTGGCGGGGTTGGTGAACTTGTAGTCCTGCCAGAAGCCGTTGGGCTTGGACTTGCCCAGCTCCACCCGTTCCTTGACGAAGGGCTTGCCGTCGATGTCCTTCAGCTCGATGAGGTCGCGGCCCACCTGCTTCTCGTTGGCGCCATGCGCCAGGCACTTGCCGTCCATGCCGTAGACCACCAGGTAGAGGTCGCTCTTGACGAACTGCGGGTCCTTGGCCGTGATGGCCGCGTAGCCCTTGCCGGTGCCATTGGCCTTGATGAAGGCGATGCCTTTCTTCACCGTGGAGACGGCGTCTTCGCGGGTGGCGTTCTGGGCCTGCGCGGCGGGGCTGGCCAGGGCGCAGGCCAGTGCGAGGGCAAGACCGGCCAAAGGGATTCGCTTCATGAGGGTGCTCCTTTCGAGCGGTGTGGGGACCGTCGCCCGCGCGGCCCGGGTGGGCGGCAGGCAAGCCGAGGGGGCTTCGGGCCAGTTTGCCCCCTGGAAAACCGATTCAGCAAGTGCATAAGCCGCAATCAAGCCGCCAAATCCGGGCGTTCCGGCACGCATGGAAGAATGAGGCCATGACCGCACGCCCCCAGCCAGACGCCCGCGAGGCCTATGCCCGCTTCGTGCCGCTGACCACACGCTGGATGGACAACGATGTCTACGGCCACCTGAACAACGTCGTCTACTACAGCCTGTTCGATACCGCCGTGAACCGCCTGCTCATAGCGGCCGGCGCGCTCGACATCCATGCGGGCGACGTCATCGGCCTGGTGGTGGAGACGCACTGCAACTTTTTCGAGTCGCTGGCGTTTCCGCAACAGATCGAGGCCGGCGTGCGGGTGGCGCAGCAGGGCCGCTCCAGCGTGCGCTACGAGATCGGCTTGTTCGCCGAAGGATCACCGACCTGCGCCGCCCGGGGCCATTTCGTGCATGTCTACGTGGACCGCGAGACCCGCCGCCCGGTGGCCCAGCTGCCCGCCGTCTATCTGCAGGCCCTGAAGGCCCTCACGCCATGAATCGCTTCGAAATGCCCACCCCCGAGCAGACCGCCGCTGTCGATGCGGCCATCAAGACCCGTCACTCGCTGCGCGCCTTCCTGCCCACGCCGGTGCCGCGCGAGACCATCGAGCAGATCCTCGAAGTCGCCTCCCGGGCGCCGTCGGGCACCAACACCCAGCCCTGGCAGGTGCACGTGCTGACCGGCGCGGCGCTGACGCGCATCGCGGGCCGCATCCAGGCCGCCTACCTGGACGCCGAGCAGAACGCCGCCCACAAGGAGGAGTACGCCTATTACCCCAACGAGTGGCGCAGCCCCTACATCGACCGCCGCCGCAAGGTGGGCTGGGACCTGTACGGCCTGCTGGGCATCGCCAAGACCGACAAGGCGCGCATGCAGCACCAGCATGGTCGCAACTTCATCTTCTTCGACGCGCCGGTGGGACTGTTCTTCACCATCGACCGCGTCATGCAGCAGGGCTCGTGGCTGGACTACGGCATGTTCCTGCAGAACATCATGGTGGCAGCCCGTGCGCGCGGCCTGCACACCTGCCCGCAGGCCGCGTTCACGCAGTTCCATCGCCTCATCGCCGAGGAGCTGCAGTTGAGCGACGAGCAGATGCTGGTCTGCGGCATGTCGCTGGGCTTTGCCGACCCGGGCGCGGTCGAGAACAGCCTGGTCACCGAGCGGGCGCCGGTGGCCGAGTTTGCGCGCTTCATCGAGGAATGACCATGCGCAAGAAGATTCTTGTGGCACGCCGTGCGCCGGCCGCCGTCATCGAGAAGCTGTCGGCCCATTTCGACATGGACGCGGTCGAGGGCGCCACCGTGCTGACGTCCGCGGAGCTGCGTGAGCGGCTGCAGGGCAAGGACGGCGCCTACATCACCGGCACCGAGCGCATCACCGCCGAACTGCTGGACGCCTGTCCCGGGCTGCGCGCCGTCTGCACGATGAGCGTGGGCTACAACCACATCGACCTGGCCGCCTGCACGGCGCGCCGCGTGCTGGTCACCAACACGCCCGACGTGCTGACCGAGACCACCGCCGACCTCGGCTTCGCGCTGCTGATGGCCGCCGCCCGCCGCATGAGCGAGGGCGAACGTCTGCTGCGCGACGGCCAGTGGAAGAGCTGGGCCTGGGACTTCCTGGCCGGCGCCGAGGTGCATGGCACGACGCTGGGCATCCTGGGCATGGGCCGCATCGGCCAGGCCATCGCGCGGCGCGCCCGCTTCGGCTTCGGCATGCGGGTGGTCTATCACAACCGCAGCCGGCTGCCGGCCCAGATCGAGACCGAACTCGCCGCGCGCTTCCTGTCCAAGGACGAACTGCTGGCCGTGGCCGACCACCTGGTGCTGGTGCTGCCGTACTCGGCCGAATCCCACCACTGCATAGCCGCGCCGGAGCTGGCGCGCATGAAGCCCACGGCCACGCTGGTCAACATCGCCCGCGGCGGCATCGTCGACGAGGATGCGCTGGCCGCCGCGCTGCGCGAAGGGCGCCTCGCGGCCGCGGGCCTGGACGTCTTCGAAGGCGAGCCCAGGGTCAACCCCCTGCTGCTGACGCTGCCCAACGTCGTGCTGACGCCCCACATCGGCAGCGCCACCATGCCCACGCGGCTGGCCATGGCCGGCCTGGCCGCTGACAACCTGGTCGCCGCGCTGACCGGCGCGACGCCGCCCACCCCGCTGAACCCCGAAGTCCTGCCCCTGTGACCCCCGTGATGAAACGCCGCCTGCTGTACGTCCTCGCGCTGCTGCCCGCCCTGGCCCTGGCCCAGAAGAAGGCCGCACCGCCCCCGCCGCCCGCGCCCGAACCCGTCGTCGAGGACAAGACGCCGCGCGACCCCAACAAGTTCGCCGCGCTGTCCCTGCTGGGCGACAGCGTGCAACTGCTGAACCTGACGCCCGCGCGCGGCGACACGGTGCAGACCGGCGAATGGACCGCCAAGCCCGCCGGCAGCCTGGACAACGCGGTGCTTCAGGCGCTCAACACGGCGATCAAGGCCGGCGACGACAAGCGCGAAGTCAAGCTCTACACCTCGTCCACGCGCAGCCTGTTCGGCGACCCGGCCAAGCTCTTCGTCGACGGCAAGCTCAGCCTGCCCAGCAACCTCTCCGCCGCCGTGCGTTCGGCCGGCGCCGGCAAGCTGCTGCTGGTCACGCGCAGCCTCCAGGAGCCGGGCCTGATCGCGACGCTGCCGGCGCGCATCCACACCAGCCTGGAAGGCCCCGGCTTCGTGCTGGACCAGCGCCCCAGCGGCCAGATCGGCTTCGACGGCCAGGGCGGCCTGCCGGTGTTCGCGCCCTATGTGTCCATCCGCGTCGCGCTCATCGACCTGGGCGACCTGCGGTTGAAGCGCGAGCAGTCGCTGGCCGTCGGTGCGCGGCTGCCGGTCACGCGTGAATCCGCCGCCAACCCTTGGGCGGCCACCACACCCGAGCAGCGCGTGCAGGCGCTGGAGGCGCTGATCGAGGCGGAACTGCCCAAGGCGGTGGCGGGGCTGGTCGCGCCCTGAGCGGCGTTCGTCCCGCCAGTGCCACATTCGTCGCATGGTGGCGGCGCCACCTCTGCTGGGTGAGGATGCTGTCGCCCGGCGTCTTGCAAGGTGCGAGCGCGATGCTGGAGGGATGACGTGCAGGATGTAATGAACCGGGACGGCGGCGGCCAGGCGCCGCGCGACGCCAAGCTGCGCTGGATCTGGACGCCCGCCGCGGTGCTGGCCCTGGCCAGCCTTGTGCTGGCGCAGGTCCAGCCGCGCTGGGGTGTGCTGGGCATGATGGTGACGACCTTGTGGACGGGGCTGGCCGCCATCTCGTTCATGATGCGGGAGGGTTTGCCGGGCTTCAGCGAACACGAGCGCAGCAAGGGTCTGTTTGCGGCCTATCGCCGATGGATGGCGCTGCCGATCGTGCTGGGTGTCTACGCCGGTTTTCTCGTGGTGGGCGCCTCGCCGCTGCTGCTGCAGGGGATGTCGTCGGTGGAGGCGAAGTACTTGTTGCTGGGGCTGCTGTTCGTGCCGGCGAGCCTGCCGTTCGAGTTCAGCAACTTCTGGCTGGCCTGGCGTACCGGCGATCGCCCGACGATGCGGCAGGCGCTGTCGCTATGGGTGCCGGCGCTGCTGCTGGGACTGCTGGCATGCCGGCTCGTGCTGGATGGTCTGGCTCATGTGGCCGGCGACCTGCTGCGGCCCATGCACCAGGGCGTTGGCCTGTTGCTGAGCCCGCTGTACCTGCTGCTGCTGGTGGCCATGCACCACAGGGCGCTGCGGTGGCAGTCGCGCGTGGACCGGGCCGACGAACGCGCCCACACCGCCGACACCGCCCGCCACCTCGCCGAAGCCCGGCTGGCCGTGCTGCAGGCGCAGATCGAGCCGCACTTCCTGTTCAACACGCTGGCGACGGTGGAGTACCTGATCAAGAGCGACCCGGACAAGGCCGGCGTGTTGCTGAACCAGTTGACCCGCTACCTGCGACTGGCCATGCCGTCCATGCGGCAGCGGTCGTCCACGCTGGGTCGCGAGTTCGAGCTGACCGACGCCTATCTGCAGATCGCCCAGCTGCGCATGGGCGGCCGGCTGGCGGTGGATGTGGAGCTGCCCGACGCGCTGCTGACCACCGAGTTCCCGTCGCTGGTGGTGCAGACGCTGGTGGAGAACGCCATCAAGCATGGCGTGGAGCCCAAGCCGGGGCCGGTACGCATCCGCGTGTTCGCGCGGCAGGTGGGGAGCGAGCTGCATGTGGGCGTGCAGGACAACGGCGTGGGCCTGAGCGGCATCACGGCGCCTGACGGTGGCACGGGCCTGCAGAACATCCGAGAGCGCCTGCGCGGCCTGCATGGCGAGCGGGCGCAGCTGTCCGTCGTGGGGCTGGCCGAAGGCGGCGTGCTGGCGACCGTGGTGCTGCCTTTGGACGCACGATGACAACCGCCATCCTGGCCGACGACGAGCCCTTCATGCGCGCCGCGCTGCGCGAGCGGCTGGCCCAGCTGTGGCCGGAGCTGCGGCTGCTGCAGGAGTGCGAGGACGGCATCGAGGCGCTGCAGGCCATCCAGCGGCTGCGCCCGCGGCTGGCCTTTCTGGACATCCGCATGCCGGGCCTGACCGGTCTGCAGGTGGCCGACGCGCTGCAGGGCGTGGACACGCGCGTCGTGTTCGTCACGGCTTACGACGCGCATGCCGTGGAGGCCTTCGAGGCGCAGGCCGTGGACTACGTGCTCAAGCCCGTGGAGCTGCCGCGGCTGGCCAAGACCGTGGCGCGGCTGCGCGCCGCGCTGGCCCCGCCCGCGAGTGCGGCCGACGACTGGCTGCAGGTGGCGGTGGGCAGCCAGGTGCGGCTGCTGCACGTGGACGAGGTGCAGTACTTCGAGTCCGACAGCAAGTACACCCGCGTCGTCGCACCGGACTGCGATGGGCTGATCCGCTTGTCGTTGAAGGAACTGCTGGAGCGGCTCGATCCGACGCGCTTCATGCAGGTCCACCGCAGCGTGGTGGTGAGCCGCCGCCATGTGCACGGCGTGCATCGCGTGGATGAAACGCTGGAGCTGGAGATCAAGGGCCGACCGGAGCGGCTCAAAGTCTCGACCCAGCATCACCACTTGTTCAAGGCGCTTTAGCCCTCGGGCGACAATCGCCCGCATGACCCTGATCGACGTGCTGCTGCTGGCCTTGCTGGCCTTGATCCTTGTCCTGCTGGTGTTGATCTGGGTGCGTCAGAGGGCGCCGCAGGGTGTGCCGCCCGAGCTGCTGCAGGCCAACGAGCGGCTGGAGCGCGAGCTGCGCGACGAGCTGGGCCGCAGCGCCAGCGGCACGCGCCAGGAGCTGGTGCAGGGCCTGGCCCAGTTCCAGCAGGTGCTGGCCCAGGGCCTGCAGGGCAGCAACCAGTCGCTCAGCGCCCAGGCACTGGCCGCGCGCGAGGCGCAGGACGCCGCCGCGCTGCGCAGCGCACAGGCCCAGGCCGAGTCCATGCAGAAGCTGAACGACGCGATGCGCGAGCAGCTGCAGGCGCTGTCCAAGACCAACGACCAGCGCCTGGCCGAACTGCGGTTGACCGTGGAGCAGCGCCTCACCGCCATCCAGCAGGACAACGAGAAGAAGCTGGAGCAGATGCGCGCCACGGTGGACGAGAAGCTGCACGCGACGCTGGAGCAGCGCCTGGGCGAGAGCTTCAAGCAGGTGGCCGAACGGCTGGAGCAGGTGCACAAGGGCCTGGGCGAGATGCAGAACCTGGCGCGCGACGTCGGCTCGCTGAACCGCGTGCTGACCAACGTGAAGACGCGCGGCGTGTTCGGCGAGGTGCAGCTGGCCGGCCTGCTGGACCAGGTGTTCACACCGGAGCAGTACGCGTCCAACGTGGCGACGCTGCCGGGCTCGTCGGAGCGGGTGGAGTTCGCGATCTCGCTGCCGGGCCAGCGCGACGACGGCAAGCCGTTGTGGCTGCCCATAGACGCCAAGTTCCCGCGCGAGGACTACGAGCGCCTGCTGGACGCCCAGGAGCGCGCCGACGCGCCCGCCGCGGAAGCCGCCGGCAAGGCCATCGAGAACCGGCTGCGACTGGAAGCGAAGACCATCCGCGAGAAGTACGTCGCCCCGCCGCACACGACCGACTTCGCCATCCTGTTCGTGCCCACCGAGGGCCTGTACGCCGAGGCGCTGCGCCGCCCCGGCCTGCTGGAGAGCCTGCAGCGCGAGCACAAGGTCATGCTCTGCGGCCCGACGACGCTGCTGGCGACGCTGACCAGCTTGCAGATGGGCTTTCGCACGCTGGCGCTGGAGAAGCGCTCTGCCGAAGTGTGGGAAGTGCTGGGCGCCGTGAAGACCGAGTTCGGCAAGTTCGGCGACGTGCTGGCCAAGGCCAAGAAGAAGCTGGAAGAGGCCGGCAACACGCTGGACGCCGCCGAGGTGCGCACGCGTGCCATGACACGCAAGCTCAAGGGCGTTGAGGCGCTGCCCGATGACGCGGCCCAGCAGCTGCTGCAGATCAGCCTGGGCGAGGACGCCGAGTGAACGACGCTGCGCCAGCGCCGAGGAAAGGGCTGCGCGACGCCTTCGTGTGGCTGGTGGCCACCATCATCTGCGTGCACGCCTGCATGGCCACCACGCGCGTGACGGCCAGCCTGTGGGTGCTGGGCCAGGGCTATGGCGAGGCCTCCGTGGGCATGTTGCTGAGCCTGTTTGCCGTGGCGCCCATCGCGCTGTCGCTGTGGGCCGGCCGGCTGGCCGATCGCCACGGTTTCCATCGCCCCGTGGGCGTGGGCGTCGCGATGGCCTTCGCCGGTGCGCTGCTGGCGCTGCTCATCCCCAAGCTGTGGGCCATCGCCACGGGTTGCCTGCTGTGCGGCGGCGCGGTGGCCGTCGCGGCCGTGGCGCTGCAGCGCGAGGCCGGGCTGATGGCCGAGCAGCCCGGCGAGCTGAAGAAGATCTTCAGCTGGATGGCGCTGGGTCCGGCCATGTCCAACGCGCTGTCGCCCATCATCGCCGGCCTGCTGATCGACCACATCGGCATGACGGCCGCCTTCGGCTTCGCCGCGCTGCTGCCGCTGCTGGCCTGGCTGCTGGCGCGCAAGGTGCCGCGCAACCCGCCCAAGGTCTATACCAAGAGCTTCCGCGAGCGCACCGCCTGGGACCTGTTCCGGCTGCCGGCCTACCGGCGGCTGCTGCTGGTCAACCTCGCACTGTCGGCCGGCTGGGACGCGCACAGCTTCGTCGTGCCCGTGGTGGGCCATGCACGCGGGCTGTCGGCGGCCAGCATCGGCCTGGTGCTGGGCAGCTTCGCGGCGGCGGCCACCGTCGTGCGGCTGGCCATCGTGCGCTTTGCCGATGACATCGACGAGGCCAAGGCCTTGCGCGCCGCGATGACGCTGGCCACGCTGACCTTCATCGCCTACGCCTGGCTGCCCGGCACGCTGGGCCTGATGATCGGCTCGGCGCTGCTGGGTGTGGCGCTGGGCTCCGTGCAGCCCATGATCCTCTCCATGCTGCACCATGCGACGCCGCCCGACCGCCACGGCCAGGCGCTGGGCCTGCGCATGCTGACGCTGAACGGCGCCACGGTGGGCATGCCGGTGGGCTTCGGCATGCTGGCCGCGGCGACGGCGCTGGCGGCCCCCATGTGGGTGATGGCCGGCGCGCTGTTGCTGGCCCAGTTCCCCGCGCGCAAGCTCTAGCGTGGGCCGCGGCGGCGGCCACCTCTGCCGCGCCGGCGCAACGGCAGACGATCGAAGGAAAACGCGGTGGCGGGCGCTGGAGTCATCCGTTCTACTGGGTGGGCTGCGCCTCGTTCGGCGACCCTGCTCGATAGGAATCCTGGAATGCGTCTGCTGCCGTTGTACCTGTCCCTGCTGAGTTCTGCGGTGTTCGCCCAGACGGCCTGCGAGGTGGTGGCCGTCAGCGGCGACGCGCAGCGCGCCGACGGCCGGGTGCTGGCCGTGGGCGACAAGCTGGACGTGGGCGCCACGCTGCGCACCGGCGCGAGCGGCCGGGTGCGGCTGAAGTTTGTCGACGGCTCGGTGCTGGTGCTGGCGGACAAGAGCCAGTTGCGCATCGAGGCCTTCACGGCTGGCCGCGGCCGGCCGCGCACGGCCGAGCTGTTGCTGGAGCTGGGCCTGGTGGGCCAGCGCGTGAGCCCTGCAGCCGGCGGTGGCTGGCGCGTGCGCACGCCCACCGCCGTGACCGCCGTGCGCGGCACCGAGTTCAGCGTCGAGGTGGGCGACGACCGCGCCACCGCCGTGCACGTGAAGACCGGCGAGGTCGAGGTGGAATCCAGCGGCCCGCAGGCACCGGGCCTCAAGCCGCGCGGGCCGGTGCGGTTGACCTCGGCCTTGAACGGCACGCAGTGCGACGCGGCCCAGTGCGGCGCCGCGGTGGCCTGGTCGGCCGCGCGCGTGGCTCGCGTCGATCAGCGCCTGGGGGCGCTCGATTGAGGCGCCTTGCCGGCTTTGCGCTGATCGCGCTCGCGGCCGCGCTGCTGGGCGTGGGTCTGCTGGTCGGACGGGCGGACGTGGCGGTCTTCGAGCGCCTGGACCACTGGACGCTGGATCTGCAGACGCTGTGGCGCGGGCCGCTGAAGCCCGGCGGCGAGCTGCTGCTGGTGCGCGTGGACGACGCCGCGCTGGAGGCGCTGGGCGGCCGCGTGCCCGAGCGCGCCGAGATCGCCCGCGCGGTGCAGGTGCTGACGGCCGGCGGCGCACGCGCCATCGCGCTGGACTTCCTGCTTTTGCCCGGCGGCGGCACGGCCGACGGCAGCGCCGCGCTGGCCGCGGCCATGCGGGCGGGCGCGAACACGCTGATCCCGTTCTCTCTGCCCAACGACGGCGCCCCGCAGGCCCAGCCCGTGCCGGCGCCGGTGCTGGCGCAGGCGCTGCTGCGCTACGAGGACGAGGCCGCGCTGGCACGCAGCGAGAGCTATTACCGCGCCCAGCGGCTGGTGGCGCCCGAGCCGGTGCTGGCGGCGGCGGCGGCCGGGCTGGGGCACATCAATGCGCGCGCCGAGAGCGACGGCACGCTGCGCCGCGACCTGCCGCTGCTACGGCTGGACGGCGAGGTCTACCCCTCGCTGCCGCTGCGGCTGGCCGCGTTCGCGCGCGCTGTGGACTGGGCCGGTGTGCGCGCGCAGTTCGGCGCCGGCATCGAGGCCGGCGAGGCGCTGCGGCTGCGGCTGGACGAGCTGTCGCGGCTGGGCGTCAACTACTACGGCGCCAGCGGCAGCTTCGACACCGTGGGCTTTGCCGACCTGCTGGCGGGCCGCGTGGACCCGGCGCGGCTGCGCGGGCGCATCGCCGTCGTGGGCGTGTCGGCACTGGCCGCAGGTGACCACCTGCCGTCGCCCTTCGATGCCCGCCTGCCCGGCATGGAGCGCATCGCCACCGTCACCGACAACCTGCTGACCGGCCGCAGCCTGGTGCGCCCGGCCTGGGCCGGCGCGCTGGTGCTGGTCGCCGCGCTGCTGCTGCCGCTGGCGGCGGTGCTGCTGCTGGCGCGCCGGCCGCTGGGTTTTGCGCTGCTGTGCCTGGGCGCGGCCGGGGTGGCGGTGCTGCTGGGCGCGCAGTGGGCGTTCGAGCGCCATCACTGGGTGTTCTCGCTGGCGCCGCCGCTGCTGGCGCTGGCCGTGGCGACGCTGGGCGCCAGCGCGCTGCGCGCCGGCGTCGAGCAAGGTCGGCGCCGCGACGCCGCGCGCCGCCTGGCCGCCAGCGAGCAGCGCTACGCGCTGGCCGTGCAGGGCGCCAACGACGGGCTGTGGGACTGGGACCTGCAGGCCGGCGCGGTCTACTACTCGCCGCGCTGGCTGGCGTTGATGGGCCTGTCCGCCGCCGAGGCCGGAACCGACATCTCGGCCTGGACGCGGCCGCTGGAGCCCGGCCAGGCCCAGGCTTTCGACGACGAGATGAAGGCCCACCTGCGCGGCGAGAGCCAGCAGTTCCATCACGTGCTGCATTTCAACCAGGGCGGCCAGGAGCGCTGGCTGCTGGCGCGCGGCCTGGCCGTGCGCCAAGGGGGCCAGCCGGTGCGCATGGCAGGCTCGCTGACCGACATCTCCGAGAGCCAGCGCCTGCAGCGCCAGATCAGCTTCGACGCGCTGCACGACCGCCTCACCGGCCTGGCCAACCGCGTGCTGTTCCGCGAGCAGCTGATGCAGCTGCTGGGCGGCGCGCCGGCGCCCGAGACCGGCCTGCTGCTGCTGGGGCTGGACGGCTTCCGGGCGCTGAACGAGACCCACGGTCCGGTGGTGGGCGACGCGGTGCTGACCGAGCTGGCCGCCCGCCTGCGGCAGGCCTTTGGCGCGCGCCATCTCGTCGCGCGCATGGGGCCGGACCAGTTCGCGCTGCTGCTGGCAGGCGGCGACGCGGCGCCCGCGCTGTCGCGCCGCGTGCAGGAACTGCTGCAGGCGCCGTTCAACGTCGCCACGCCGCTGCTGCAGCTGACGGCCGGCATCGCCTGGGCGCAGCGCCGCCACGGCCCCAGCAGCGCCGACGAGCTGCTGGCCGCGGCCGAAGGCGCGCTGGCCCGCGCCAAGGCCGGCGGCCCGGGGCAGACGCACGAGTTCGACCCCGCCGAGCAGCTGGTGGAGCAGTCGCGCCGCTGGCTGCGTGACGCCATCGACAACGCGCTGGCGGCGGGCGACCAGTTCGAGCTGCACTACCAGCCCTTCGTGCGGCTGTCGGACCGGGCGCTGCTGGGCTTCGAGGCGCTGATCCGCTGGCGCCACCCGACCAAGGGCCTGATCATGCCGGGCGACTTCATCCCGGTGGCCGAGGCCAGCGGCCAGATCGCATCAATCGGCCGCTGGGCGCTGCTGGAGGCCGCGGCGCAGCTGCGGCGCTGGCAGCCGCTGGGGTTCACCGGCGAGGTGGCCGTCAACCTGTCCGGCGTGCAGCTGGAGCGCGATACCGAGCTGCTGGCCGACGCCCGCGCCGCGCTGGCGGCCCTGGGCGAGGTGCCCAC
>CAMLKW010000095.1 GCA_946480605.1 uncultured Roseateles sp.
CGAAGGTGTTGGTCTCGATCAGGTCGGCGCCGGCCGCGAGGTAGCCCTCGTGGATCTCGGTGATCACGTCGGGCCGGGTGAACTGCAGCAGCTCGTTGTTGCCCTTGAGGTCCTTCGGATGGTCCCTGAAGCGCTCGCCGCGGTAGTCGGCCTCGCCCAGCTTGTAGCGCTGGATCATGGTGCCCATCGCGCCGTCGAGGATGGCGATGCGGTTCTGCAGCAGGGCCGGCAGGGCTTGGGCGCGGGTGTAGGCGATGGGCTTCATGCGCCGGATTTTCGCAGCCCGGCACTGCCCTCGCTTCTCAAGGGCCGAAGAAGGCCTGCGCCTCGGACAGCACCACGTCGGGCGCCTCCTCGGCGATGTAGTGGCCGCTCGCCACCGCGCGGCCGCTGACCTGCTCAGCCGCCGCCTGCCAGAGCTTCAGCGGCTCGAAGCAGCGGCCCACCACGCCGTGCTCGCCCCACAGCACGCGCAGCGGCTGCGTGATGCGCCGGCCGGCGTCGCGGTCGGCGCGGTCGTGGTCCAGGTCGATGCCGGCGCTGGCGCGGTAGTCCGCGCAGACGGCGGCGGCCGTGCCGGGCTTGACGAAGCAGCGCTCGTACTCCGCCCAGGCCGCGGGCGCGAAGAAGTTGCCGCGACTGCCCATGCCCTCGCGCAGGTAGGCGATGGGGTCGGCGGTGATGAGCCGCTCGGGCAGCGGCGCCGGCTGGATCAGGAAGAACCAGTGCCAGTAGGCGCGGGCGAAGGCCTCGGTCGTGCCCTCGTACATGGCCAGCGTGGGCGCGATGTCCAGCAGCATCAGCCGCTCGACGGCCTGCGGGTGGTCCAGCGCCAGCCGGTGCGCCACACGGGCGCCGCGGTCGTGGGCCAGCACCGCAAAGCGCTCATGGCCCAGCGCGCGCATGACGGCCACGGCGTCCAGCGCCATCTCGCGCTTGGCATAGGCAGCACTGGTCTCGCCGGCTGGTGGGCGGTCGCTGTCGCCATAGCCGCGCAGGTCCATCAGCACGACGCGGCGGTCCTGCGCCAGCGCGGGTGCCACGCGGTGCCACATGGCCATGGTCTGCGGATGGCCGTGCAGCAGCAGCAGTGGCAGCCGGCCGGAATCCGCGGGGCCGCCCTGGCGGGCAAACAGCGTGACGCCATCACGCTGGACGGTGAGCGTTTGAAAACCGGTCCACATGCGGCCGATTGTGGATCGCGCACTGCGTATAAGCTTTTGTTATGCCTCATGGTCTTGGCCGCGCTTGCGGCCACCCGGGGCGCTCCGAACAATCCCCCGTCGCCCGACCACCCTGCCCGCCGTCATGAAGCTTGCCGTTCCGCTGCTCGTCCTGTCCGCCGCCCTGATGCCCGCCGCCGCGCAGGCGCAGGGCAAGCCGCTGATCTACTGCGCCGACGCCAGCCCCGAGGGCTTCGACCCCGGCCTGTGGGACAGCGCCAGCACCAACATCGTCAGCGCGCAGATGTTCGACGCGCTGCTGGACTTCAAGCGCCCGACGACCGAACTGGCTCCGAAGCTGGCCACCAGCTGGGAGATCTCGCCCGACGCCAAGAGCTTCACCTTCAAGCTGCGGCCGGGCGTGAAGTTCCACAGCACGGCCTGGTTCAAGCCCACGCGCACGCTGAACGCCGACGACGTGATCTTCACGTTCAGCCGCTTCATCGACCCCAACCACCCGTTCAACAAGGCCTTCCCGGCCAACTTCATCTACCCGCAGAACCTCGGGCTGGCCAAGCTCATCGCCGGCATCGACAAAGTGGACGACCTGACGGTGCGCTTCCGGCTGCACCAGCCCAACGTGACCTTCGTCGCCAATTTCGCGTTCGCCTGGGCCGGCATTCACTCGGCCGAGTACGCCGCGCAGTTGCTGAAGGCCGGCAAGGCCAGTCAGATCAACGTCCAGCCGGTGGGCGCCGGGCCTTATCAGTTCAAGAGCTACGCCAAGGACGACGTGCTGCGCATGACCGCCAACCCCGACTACTGGGGCGGCAGGCAGCCGACGACCAACCTGGTCTTCAGCATCAGCCGCGAGCCCAATGTGCGCGTGCAGAAGGTCGCCGCGGGCGAATGCCATGTGGCCGCGGCGCTGCGCGACGTGGACCTGGCCTCGCTGACGAACAACCCCAACGTCAGCATCCAGAAGATCCAGGCGCTGAACATCTCCTACCTCAGCTTCAACCTGAAGAAACCGCCCACCGACAAGCGCGAGGTGCGCGAGGCGCTGGACATCGCCATCGACCGCAACGCCATCTTCAAGGCACTGTTCCCGCGCGGCGACGCGATGCAGGCCGTCAGCGCCTTCCCGCCCGCCATCCCGGGCTACAACAAGAAGCTGAAGAACGAGTTCGACCCCGCCAAGGCCAAGGCGCTGCTGGCCAAGGCCGGCTTCCCCAAGGGCTTCGAGATCGACCTGTGGGCGCTGCCGGTGCAGCGCCCCACCAACCCCAACGGCCAGCTGATGGCCCAGCTCATCCAGCAGGACTGGGCCAAGATCGGCGTCAAGGCCAACATCAAGACCTACGAGTGGGGCGAGTACCTGAAGCGCGCCAACAACGGCGAGCACAACGTCTACATGAGCGGCTGGAGTGGCGAGACCGGCGATGCCGACGACTTCCTGACGCCCAACCTCAGCTGCGCGACCAGCCGGGGCGGCATCAAGTTCTGCAACAAGGAATTCGAGGGTCTCATCGACGAGGCCCGCGCCACGCCCGACCAGGCCAAGCGCCTGGCCATGTACGAGAAGGCCCAGGAGATCTTCAAGCGCGAGCGGCCCTGGATCACGATGGCGCACTCCACCGTCTACATCCCCATCCGCAAGGACGTGGTCGGCTTCAAGATGGCTCCCAACGGGTCCGTCGACTTTGAAGGGGTGTATCGCAAATGAGGCTGCGCCACATCGAAGTCTTCCACGCCATCATGCAGGCCGGCACCATCAGCGGTGCCGCCCAGCTGCTGCACATCTCGCAGCCCGCCGTGACCAAGGTGCTGCAGCACTGCGAGCTGCAACTGGGCATGGCGCTGTTCGACCGCGTGCGCGGCAAGCTCTACCCCACGCCCGAGGCGCAGCGGCTGTTCGTCGAGATCGACAAGCTGAACCGCGACCTCGTCGGCATCCGCCGCCTGGCCGCCAACCTCAAGAGCGGCGAGGCCGAGCAGGTCCGCCTGGTGGCCACGCCCGCGCTGGCCAACGCCATCGTGCCCGCCGCGATGACGCCCTGGTGCAAGGCCTTCCCCAACGCCAGTTGCTCGCTGGCCACGCACCACACGCGGGAAATCGTGTCGGCGCTGCTGCTGGGCGAGGCCGACCTGGCGCTGTCGCTGCAGGACCCGCGCCACCCCGGCATCAAGGCCGAGGTCATCGCCAGCGGCGCCATGGTGGCGCTGTGCCCGCTGACCAGCCCGGAGGCGCAGAACGACGGCCCGCTGGGCCTGGCCGACATCCGCACCGAGATCGTGGGCCTGCAGAGCGACGACCCGCTCGCCGGCCTGCTGCACCACGCGGGCGAGGCGCTGGGCCAGTCGCTGGCCAGCCGCATCACCGTACAGACCTACCAGCTCGCCCGCGCGCTGGTCGAGGCCGGTGTGGGCATGACGCTGGTGGACCCCTTCACCGCCGCCAGCGCCGACGTCAGCAAGGTGCGCGTGCGGCCACTGACACCCACGGTCAACGTCAACCTCTACCTGCTCAGCGCCGCCAATGCGCCGCTGGGCCAGGCCTCGCGCCGGCTGGTCAAGTTCATCACCGCGGCCGCCTCGGCCCATCTCGCCCGACTGCCTTGATCCCCATCGAAGACATCGCCAGCCACCCGGACTTCCGGCCCCTGGCCGGCCTGCAGCACGGCATCGCCGTGGACCTGCGCTACGCCACCAGCGACAACTTCGTCGGCCACTCGGTCTACGCCGGCATCGATTGCCACTGGCTGCGCCGCGAGGCCGCCGACGCGCTGGAAGCCGCCGCCGCCTGGCTGGCCGAGCGCCGCCCCGGCTACCGCCTGCTGGTGCTGGACGCGCTGCGCCCGCAACGCGTGCAGCAGCGCCTGTGGGACGAGCTGCAGGGCACGCCGCTGACGATGTACCTCGCCAACCCCGAACGCGGCTCCATCCACAGCTTCGGCATGGCCGTGGACCTGACGCTGCTGGACCCGGCCGGCCGCGAGGTGGACATGGGCACGGGCTTCGACGAGATGACGCTGGCCTCCCACCCCGACCACGAGGCCGAGCACCTGGCGCTGGGCGCGCTGAAGCCCGAGCACCTGGTCGAGCGCGGCTGGCTGCGCGCGGCCATGCGCGAGGCGGGCTTCCACGGCATCACCACCGAGTGGTGGCACTTCGACTTCGGCGACCGCGTGGCGGTCAGGCGGGATCTGCCGCGGGTGCTGTGAGCGTCTTCTGCATGAAGACGCTCAGCGGGTCATCGGCATAGCCGCCGAACGGCCCGCAGCGCTCGAAGCCGCAGCGGGCGTACAGGCCCAGCGCCTCGGGCTGGTAGGGCCCGGTCTCCAATTGCAGCCGCCGGCAGCCGTGCGCACCGGCCTCGGCTTCCAGCAGGGCCAGCAGCCGCTGCGCCACGCCCCGGCCGCGGGCGCGCGGGCTGACGAACATGCGCTTGAGTTCCCCGCCCGCCGCGTCCAGCACGACGGCGCCGCAGCCCACCGCGTCGCCCGCCGCATCGCGCGCCACCGCGAACAGCACATGCGGCTGCACCAGCACGCTCAGGTCCAGCGCATGCCGGCTCTCGGGCGGGTACAGCGTGTCCTGGTAGGCATCCAGCTCGGTGATGAGGGCGATGACGTCGGGCTGGTCGGGCGATTCGAGGGCGATGCGCATGCGGCCGACTATGCCTTGCGATGCACAGGCCCTAGGGCCTGTGAACACTACGGGAGTAGGCCGCGAAGGCCCGCCGCCAGGGGCCAATCAAGGCGCAACGCGCAGCCCGCATTGATATGCGGGCCAGCGGTGCAACGCGGAGTGGCCCCTGGCGGCGGGCCTTCCCTTCGGGTTGTGACCAGAAAGCCCGCGCGCAGCGTTGCAAATCCTCGCCGGGTATCGAACCCGGCTGCGATTTGCGCCTTGCTCGCGGGCTTTCTGATCACAACGCGGCTTGCTCCCGTAGTGTTCACAGGCCCTAGTAGGCCCGGCGCAGCTGCGACTTCAGCAGCCGGTCCTCGGCGTCGAACAGGACGACCCATTCCAGCCGCAGCGGTCCGGCGGGCGTGACGATGTCCCTCACGTGGCGCTGCAGCCGCCGACCGGACTCGAAGCGCGTGTCATCCACGGCCGCACCCAGCCGCTGCTCGACCTCCGCCGTGGCCATGCCGGGCGCCAGCCGGGCCTGCACCCAGTCGTCCCGCAGGGCCGACCAGGCCGGATCCGGCGGCGCGGGAGCATCGTCCATGGCCTCGAAGACCACGCGCGTGTCATCCGGCCAGCTCGCATCGCCCATGGGCAGGCGAAACATGCGCTCGCGCAGCGAATAGCCCCAGTCGTAACGCGGCCCGCCCTCGTCGCGCAGGCCGTGCAGCAGGCGGGCGCTCAGCGTGAGGCGCCGCTCGCCATGCACCAGCGTGACGGCGAACACCGGCCGGTCGGCGAAGTTGCTGGGACTCCAGTCGCGGTCCGCGCAGTCGGCCGCGTCCAGCGGCAGCAGGCCGAACAGCAGGCGGCCACGCGCCACGCCACTGCCGAAGCCCACGCGGCACTGCAGCCGCAGGTCGCCCAGGCGGCGCTCGCCCTCGGGCACGTTGGGCGTGCGTATGTCGGGCCGCCAGGTCACGCGGCCGTCGGCCAGCCGGCTGCGCAGCTCGGTGCCCGCGTCCAGCTGCTGCCAGTCGGGGGCGATGACGAAGCGGTCCTGCGCATCCAGCACCAGCGGCCGGCGGCCGGCGGGCGTCATCAGGCCCAGGTCCAGACTGGGCGAGCTGTCGGCCTGCGTGCGGGCGTAGACCTGGAACCTCAGCACCGCATCGGGCGCCAGCGCGCGGTGCTTGTCGAACAGCGCCTGCGCCTTGAACAGCTGGGCCAGCGTCTTCTTCTCGCGGGCAACGGAAGACTCGCCCTGCACCTCGACACGGCCCAGTTGGGCGCCGCTGGCCCACGCACCTGCGCAGGCCAGGGCCAGCGCCGCAGCCCACGCGCGCATCAGGGTGCCGCGAACGCGTCCCGCGTCAGGTTCTCGGGCGCCTCACCGGCCGCGCGGCAGGCCACGTCGTCCTCGATACGGATGCCGCCGTAGCGCGACAGGCGCTCCACGGCATCCCAATCCACGTTCGCCGACTGCGGCGACGCCCGCAGGCCGCGCAGCAGCGTCGGGATGAAGTACAGCCCCGGCTCGATGGTGACCACCATGCCGGCCTGCAGCGGGCGCGTCAGGCGCAGGTAGCGGTGGCCGTCGGGCTTGTCGGCGGTGCCGCCGGTCTCGCTGGCCATGAAGCCGCCCACGTCGTGCACCTGCAGGCCCAGCAGGTGGCCGATGCCGTGCGGGAAGAAGGGTTTGGTGACGCCCTCCTCCACCATCGCTTCGTCGCTCATCTTCACGATGCCGGCCTCGCGCAGCACGCGGGCGATGCGGCGGTGCGTGCTGAGGTGGATGTCACGGTAGTCCACGCCCTCGCGCACCTCGTCCACCAGCGCCAGCTGCTCCACCTCCATCGCCGCCACCAGCGCGGCGAACTCGTCGTGGCCCGGCGCGACCCAGGTGCGCGTGATGTCGCTGGCATAACCGTTCACCTGCGCGCCGGCGTCGATGAGGAAGCTGCGCGACTCGGCCGGCGCACGCTCGTCCTGGTACTGGTAGTGCAGCACCGCAGCATGCTCGTTCAGGCCCACGATGTTGCCGTAGGGCAGGTCGCGGTCGGTGTGGCCGGTGGCCACGAGGTAGGCGCGGTGGATGGCGGCCTCGCTGTCGCCGTTGAGGAAGGCCGCGCGCGCGGCCTTGTGGCCAGGCACCGCACGACGCTGGGCGGCACGCATCTGCGCCAGCTCGTAAGGCGTCTTCACGCCACGCGCCCAGTGCAGCAGGTTCAGCAACGCCTCGGGATTGTTGGGCGTGATGCCGGGCAGCGCCGCGTCGGGCTCGGCCACGATGGCGGTGCGCGGCGTGACGCAATCGGCCAGCGCCTGCGCGGCCTCGCCGGGCTCGCGGATGACGACCAGTTCGACCGCGTCCACCCACTCGCCGCTCGGCGCCTCGGGCGGCACATGCCAGTAGTCGTCGGGCTGGTAGTAGACGACGCGCGGCTTCTTGCCCGGCCGCACCGCCAGCCAGGAGTGCGGATGGTTCGTCAGCGGCAGCCAGTGCTTGAAGTGCGGGTTGGGCTGGAAGAGATAGGGCCGGTCGTCGAGGAAGGCGTATTTCTCGATCCCGGCCGCGATCAGCAGCGTGTCGAAGCCGGTACGGGCCAGTGCGCTTTCGGCGTGTTGCTGCAGCGCGGCCAGATGTTGTGCATAGGTGGTGCTCATGGGGTGATTGGAGCAGGCCTGCACTGATCCAGCATCCAGCGCCGGAAAAGCACCATCGCCGGCGTTGGCTCGCGGGAGAGCAGCCGCGTCAGCCAGTAGCCGCCCAGGTCGACCTCCAGCCCGAACGGCCGCACCAGGCGCCCGTCGCGCAGCTCGCGCGCAAACATCGCGGCCGGCGCCAGGGCCACGCCCTCGCCCAGCGCGGCGGCCTGCACCATCACGGCCGACGCATCGAACAGCGGGCCGCGCGCCACGATCTGCGCCACGCCGGCCGCGGCGAGCCAGCGCGGCCAGTCCTGCGCGCGGTAGGAGCGCAGCAAGGGCACGCGTGCCAGGTCGCCCGGCGCACGCAGCGTCGCGGCCAGCGCCGGTGCACACAGCGGCGTCAGCGGTGCGCGCAGCAGCAGCTCGCCCGCCTCGCTGCGCCAGGCGCCGTCGCCGAAGCGGATCGCGCAGTCCAGGCTCTCGGTCGCCAGGTCGACCTTGTTGTTGTTGGTCAGCATGCGCAGCTCGATGCGCGGATGCAGCGCCCGGAAGTCGGCCAGCCGCTCCAGCAGGAAGCCGACGGCGAAGGTGCCGACCACGCCCACCGTCAGCACCTCGGCGGGGCCATCGTCCAGCAGGCCCGCCAGCGTCGCGTCGATGCTCATGAAGGCCTCGCGCACGACCGGCGCGAGCCGCTCGCCCTCGTCGGTCAGCACCAGGCCGCGCGCCGTGCGGCGGAACAGCGGGCGCCCGACATGGTCTTCCAGCGCCTTGACCTGATGACTGACCGCCGCCTGCGTCACGCACAGCTCGTCGGCGGCGCGCGTCAGGTTCAGGTGGCGCGCGGCCGCCTCGAAGGCACGCAAGGCATTGAGGGGCAATCCGGGCATGGCCATAAGACCCAAGAATAACTAATGACTCAACCCAAAAACCATTCCTTGAGCTTCGCACTCACCTATGGAGAATCGCGCCGCATCGCCACCCACCCATAAGAATCACTATGAACTCGTCCCTGATCTCGCGCCGCACGCTGCTGAGCGGCGCCGCCGCCCTGGCCCTGACGCCTGTCCGCGCGGCAACGCCCTACCCGGCGCTGGCCGAGCTGGAGCACCGTGCCGGCGGCCGCCTCGGCGTCGCCATGCTGGACACGGCCAGCGGCGCCGTCGCCGGCCACCGGCTCGACGAGCGCTTCGCCATGTGCTCGGTGTTCAAGCTGCCGTTGGCCGCCGTGATCCTGCGCGAGGCCGACCGGGGCCGGCTGGCGCTCGACCGGCGCGTCCCCTACGGCAAGGCCGACATGCTCAGCCACGCGCCGGTGACGGCGCAGCATCTCGCGCGCGGCCACATGACGGTCGTCGAACTGGCCGAGGCAACCCAGGTCACCAGCGACAACCCGGCCGCCAACCTGCTGCTCAAGCTCATAGCCGGCCCGGCCGGCTTCACCGCACGGCTGCGCGAGATCGGCGATGCGACGACGCGCCTGGACCGCTACGAGCCCGAGATGAATCACATGCCGCCCGGAGACCCCCGCGACACCTCGACCCCCGCGGCGATGGCCGCGCTGGTACGGCAGATCGCACTCGGCGACGTGCTGAAGCCGGCGACGCGCGAGCGCCTGATCGGCTGGATGGAGAAGACCGAGACCGGCCTCAGCCGCTTGCGCGGCGGATTCCCGACGGGCTGGCGCGCCGGCGACAAGACCGGCTCGTTCTGGGACGAGCAGCTGCCCGGCAAGGTCAACGACGTCGCGATCTGCTGGCCGCCGGGCCGAGCGCCCCTGATCGTCGCGGCGTTCTACGAGACGCCCGAGCCGGGGCGCGGCAAGCCGTTCGAAGAAGGCCAGAAGGTGTTGGCCGAGGTCGGGCGCATCGCGGCGGCGTGGCGCCCGTGACGCGGCGAGCGGCGCGACCGCGCGCCGCTCACTTGCGCACGCAGGTCAGCTTCCGGGTGCCGCCGTCGCAAAAGGGGCAGCCTCCCAATCCACGCCGACCTGCTCCTTAGAATCCGCGCGATTCGACAAGAGCAATACCGAGGGAGGACTCATGCTCAAGCAACACTTGGGGTGTTTGCTGGCGCTCGCCATGGCCGTGACGGCCTGCGGAGGAGGCAGCAGCGGAAACGACGGCGGCAGTCAGGATTCGTCCTACCGCCTCACCTTCACACCGGGGACGCTGACGGCGAGCCATGCGCAGGGCGTGCCGCAGCCGCTGACGGTCACGGCCACGCTGGATCGCGCGGTCAGCCAGACCCTCAACGTGGTGGTCGTCGACAACGTGGGCGTCATCGACCCCAACGTGCAACTCTCTCCGGGCACCGGCAACAGCTACCAGGCCGTCATGACGCCCAAGGCGTCCTTGGCCATAGGCGAGCACGCCGGCTCGCTGCAGATCAAGCTGTGCCTGGACAACGCCGCCATCTGCAACTCACAGTTGCCGGGCTCGCCGTTCACGCTGCCGTACAAGTTCACCGTCACGGCGCCGCCAGCGGCGAACGTCACGCCCGCGCGCGTCGCCGTGGATGCCAACCAGGATGAGGTGCCCAACCTGCAGCTGGCCATCACGCTGCCCGCCGGCACGGCCTTTGTCGAGTTCACCGACAAAGGCAATGTGTTCCAGTTCAGCGGCGGCGCCGTCACGGTCAGCGGTGCGGGCTTGACCCGCTCACTGACGCTGAACCCCGCGCTGGTGCCGGGCAGCTACTCGGGCCAGATCGAGCTGAAGGTCTGCAAGGTCAGTCCGTGCACGCAGGAACTGCCAGGCTCGCCAGTCATCGTGCCGTACACGATCGCGCTGAAGTCCTCCATCAACCTGACCACCCTGTCGCGCACCACCGGCGTGGGCGAGTGGGCCCAGCATCAGGGCAATGCAGCCCACACCGGCTACGTGCCGCTGACGCTGGACGCCAGCAAGTTCACCCGCCGCTGGCGCTGGGGTCTGCCGACACTGTCGCCCAACTCCTCCCTGGACGACACGCTGCTGCCCGTGGTCACCGCCAACGACAGCCTCTACGTGGTCGGTGCAGGCCGGTTCCAGCCCGCGGCACTGTTCGCGGTCAACGAGCATGACGGCACGCTGCGCTGGAAAAAAGACTTTGGCAACATCTATGCCGCCAACCCGCCCTCCACCGACTCAGGCGGCGTCTACATGGCCACCAGCGGTCACCAGGACACCGCCATGTGGGGCTTCGACGCGGCGACCGGCACGCAGAAGTTCCGCACCCCCTTTGGCTCGCAGTGGGAACACTATCTGGCGCCCACCATTGTGAATGGCAACGTCTACACGAACGGCGGCTACTACGGCGGCCTGCTGAGTTTCAAGGCCTCGGACGGCACGCTGAACTGGTCCGCCTACATGAGCCAGTACGACATGTGGACGCCCGCCGTCGATGGCAACTACGCCTACGCCTTCATGCCCAACGGCCTGAACGCGGTCAACGTCACCGACGGCAGCCCGGCCTTCACCATCAAAGACCCGAAGAACGCGGTCCAGCCCTACAGCGTCAATGGCGCTCCGATGCAGATTGGTGCGAACCACGTGGTGGTGATCAACGGCACGGCCTCGTCATACGCCAACAACAGCCTGGTCAACTTCGACATTGCGGGCCGCACCATCAAGTGGTCGATGGAGGGCAAGTTCAGCGGCGTGCCAGCCTTTGCCAAGGGCGTGGTCTATGCGATCAATGGCGCCCAGCTCGAAGCGCGCAGCGAGACCGACGGTAGCCGCTTGTGGGCCTGGCTGCCTGACGAGACGTCGACGGATCCGTTCCAGTCCACCTACGGGCAACAGCCGCACAACATCATCGTGACCGACAACCTGGTGTTCGTCAGCACGGCGACCAAGGTCTACGCGGTGAACCTGGCGAATCGCCAGATCGTCTGGACCTTGTCCAAGCCTGGCCGACTGGCCCTGTCGCCCAACGGCGTGCTGTATGTCAGCACGCCCGCGGTGGGGCAGCTGAGCGCAGGCGTCTACGCCATCAACCTGCGCTGACCTGTAGCCGGGACCCCGCGGGCCTTCAGCCCTCGCGGTCCCACACCACGCCCTCCTCCGTCAGCATCGCATCCAGCGGCACGTCCAGCGCGCTGGGCTTGAGCAGCGGCAGGAAGCCGTGCGCATAGCCTATGCCCACGGCCGCTGGCCGCGGCTGCATCTCGGCCAGCGTCTTGTCCATGAAGCCGCCGCCGTAGCCCAGCCGCAGGCCGCACGGCCCGAAGCCCAGGCAGGGCACCAGCATCAGCTGCGGCCGGAATTCCTCGGTGCCCTTGGGCTTGGGGATGTGGAAGGCGTCCTCCTCCATGGGGCAGCCGGGATACCAGACGTGGAAGCGCAGCGTGCCATGCTGCTTGTCGACCACCGGCAGGCCGATGCGGCGCTCGGGGTGGTTCTCGCCCCAGCGGTACAGCGTGGGCAGCGGGTCGAACTCGCCCTTGATGGGCCAGTAGGCGCCTATGGTCTTTTCCTGACGGCGCAGCAGCCAGACGCTGAGCACTTCCTGAAGCTCGGCCGCCAGGTCCAGCCGGTTGGGCAGGGCCAGGCGTTGCTCGATCAGCTTGTGCCGCAGCGCGGCGCGGTCGTTCGCATCCATGGGGCACGAGCTTACATTTGCACGCATGGCCACGAGCGACCCTTTCACCGAACTCTGCATCGAGCTGCTGTCGCCGCTGGGCCCGGTGCGCACCCGCGCCATGTTCGGCGGCCGCGGCTTCTACGTGGACGGACTGTTCATGGCCTTGATCGCCGATGGCCAGTTCTTCCTGAAGACCGACGAGCAGACACGCGAGCGCTTCGTCGTGGCCGGCTGCACGCCCTTCAGCTACCAGACCAAGGACGGCGAGCGGGTGGTGATGGGCTACTACCGCCCGCCCGAGGACGCGCTGGAATCGCCGCCGCTGATGCTGCCCTGGGCGCGGCTGGCGTTCGAGGCCGCGCTGCGCGCCGCCAACGCCAAGCTGAAAAAGCCGTCAGTCGCGGCCCAGAAGCCGGCGGCCAAGAAGAAAGCCGCCCCGGCCCGCCGCGCCTGAGGTCGGCGGCACCAGCAGCTCGAAATCGGCCGCCGGCCAGCCCTCCAGCACGGCCGTCTGACCGGGAGGTAGCGCGATGGTCTGGCCGGCCTCCAGCCAGTGGTCCTGGGCCGGCTCGTCGGCCGTGCCGGACAGCGTCAGCCACACCCGGCCGCAGGCCACCGCGAGGCGGCGAGCCTCGGCACCGCCGGCCAGCGTCAGCGCCCGGCCACCGTCCAGATGCCATGTGGATTGCGCATCGCTCATGATGTTTTCTCCTGGGTTGATGTCAGGGATTCTGCTGAGACCACCCAGGACGGTCCAATGACGGATGCGCGCCGATTGATACCATCCGCGCATGAGTCAGCCGATCCGCCAACGCCCGCTCTCGATCGGCCCGCTGCGCGCCTTCGAGGCCGTGGCGCGGCTGCTGTCCTTCCGCGCCGCCGCGGAGGAACTGAGCCTCACGCAGTCCGCCGTCAGCCGCCAGATCCAGGCGCTGGAGGAGGAGATCGGCTGCACGCTGTTCCTGCGCGGCACGCGCAAGGTGGAACTGTCGGGCGACGGCGCCCAGCTGCTGCCCACCGCCATCGCGGTGCTGTCGCGGCTGGACCAGACGGTGCGCCAGATCCGCCGCTCGCGCGGGCGCAGCGTCGTCAACGTGACGACCTTCGCGTCGTTCGCGTCGCTGTGGCTGATCCCGCGGCTGTGCGAGTTCCAGCAGAACCACCCGGACATCGACATCCGCGTTTCGGCGCTGGACCGCCTGGCCGACCTCGACGATGGCGAGCACGACCTGGCGCTGCGCTATGCCTCGGGCCACGAGCTCGGCGCGCCCGGCGAGCTGATGTTCGAGGAGACCGTGTCGCCCGTGCTCAGCCCCTGGTATGCCGAGAGCACGCGCAACGGCCGCCTGCCCGCGCTGCGCCAGCCGGCCGACCTGGCCGCCCACGCGCTGACGGAGGAAGACGATCCGCGCCCCAGCGCCACCTACCTGGGTTGGCGGCGCTGGCTGACCGCCCAGGGTCAGCCGGAGCTGGAGCCGCTGCGCTGGATGTACTTCAACTTCACCTACCAGCAGATCCAGGCCGCGCTGGCCGGCCAGGGCGTGGCGCTGGCGCGGCTGCCGCTGGTGCACGAGCAGTTGCAGCGCGGCGAACTGGTGGAGCCCTTCGGCCGCAGCGCGCGGCTGGGCAGCCCGTTCAGCTACTGGCTCATCACCGGCCCCAACGCGGCGCGACGGCCCGAGGTGAAACAGTTTGCCGACTGGGTGCGCGAGCAGGCGGCGCTCACGCGCAGCGCGCTGGCGGGGGTCTGACCGCGGTCAGTGCGCCGGCACGGCCGCCGCGGGGGCCGCGTCGTTGACCACCTGGGCCAGTGCCCGGGCCAGCGCATGCTGCGAGCGCACCACGTGCGTGACGCCGGCCTGACCCAGCCAGGCCGCCTCCTCCTCGGTGTGGGCCAGCACCGCGCAGCGCAGCCCCGGGTTGAGCTGGCGGGCCAGATCCAGCAGCGCCGGCACGCCGCGCACATCGGCCAGCGCGACGACCAGCCAGTCCGCATGAGCGATGTGGGCCTGCACCAGCGTCATGGCCTCGGCCGCATCGCCCAGCACGGCAGCCTGCCCCGCCGCGCGCAGCCGCTCGACGATGTCACGGTCGCGGTCCACCACCACCACCGGCCGGCCGCCCAGTTGCTGCAGCAGCGACTGGCCCACGCCGCCGTGGCCCACCAGCACGACCTGGCCGGCCAGCGAGGCCTGCGGCGTGTCGGCCGGCAGCTCGGCCAGCGGGTCGTCGCGCGCCTCCAGCTTGCGCGCCCAGCGCGAGCGCGCCAGCACCCAGCGCCGCAGCGGCTCCACGCCCGAGAACAGCAGCGGGTTCAGCGCAATGGACACGATGGCGCCCGCCACCACCAGGCTGTTGGCCTCCGCCGGCACCAGGCCCAGGCTCTGGCCCAGGCCCAGCAGGATGAAGCTGAACTCGCCGATCTGCGCCAGGCTCACCGCCACCGTCAGCGCGGTGGACAGCGGGTACTTCAGCAGCAGCACCAGCGCCCCGGCCGCCAACGTCTTGCCGAGCAGGATGACGGCCACCGTCGCCAGCACGGCGCCCGGCTGCCCGACGAGGATGCGCGGGTCGAACAGCATGCCCACGGCCACGAAGAACAGCACCGCGAAGGCATCGCGCAGCGGCAGGCTCTCGTGCGCCGCGCGCTCGCTGAAGGCCGACTCGCGCAGCACCAGCCCGGCGAAGAACGCGCCCAGCGCCACGCTGACGCCGAACAGCGCCGCCGCGCCCACCGCCAGCCCCACGGCTGCGGCAATGGTGGCCAGCGTGAACAGCTCGCGCGAGCCGGTGCGGTTGACCTGCCACAGCAGCCACGGCAGCAGGCGGCGCCCCGCGATCAGCATGACGGCCACGAAGGCGGCGACGGCCACCAGCGTCTTCGCAACGGTCCAGGCCAGCTCCGCGCCGCCGCCCGTGCCGCGGCCCAGCACGGGCATCAGCACCAGCGCCAGCACCATGGCCAGGTCCTCGACGACCAGCCAGCCCACCGCGATGCGGCCGTTGCCGGTGTGCAGCAGTTCGCGCGCCTCCAGCGCACGCAGCAGCACCACGGTGCTCGCCACCGACAGCGCCAGCCCGAACACCAGCGACGCCGCCAGCGTCCAGCCCCACCACAGATGCGCCAGCGCCCCGCCCATGGCGGTGGCCGCAAACATCTGCACCAACGCGCCGGGCAGCGCGATGCCCTTCACCGACATCAGGTCGCCGACCGAGAAATGCAGGCCCACGCCGAACATCAGCAGCATCACGCCCACCTCGGACAGCTGCTGCGCCAGGTGCAGGTCGCCGACGAAGCCCGGCGTGTGCGGCCCGATCAGCACGCCGGCCAGCAGGTAGCCCACCAGTGCCGGCAGCCGCGCCCATTGCGCCAGCAGGCCCAGCACCAGTGCCAGGCCGAAGGCGGCGGCCAGCGTCGAGATCAGCGTCATGCCGTCATGCATCGTGCGGGGGTTCCTTTCAGTCGGGCGCGATCAGTTCGCGTTCGGTGAGGATGAGGGTCAGGGCGCGGTCGTGCGCCTCGACGGGGAAGTGGGTTTCTGCCCCCGACCATGCCACACCCAGGGTGGTCACTCCCGGGTGCAAGGCCAGCCAGCGGTCGAAGTAGCCGCCACCGTAACCCAGCCGGTAGCCCTCGCGTGTGAAACCCACACAGGGCACCAGCACCACGTCGGGCACGGCCACGGCGCCGCTGGCGGTGGCGATGCCGCATTCGTCCTGCGCGGCCGGCGCGGCGCCGTCCCAGCGGCGGAACACCATCTCGGCCGGATCGCGGCGCGCGAACGGCAGCGCGCGCGGCCAGGGCAACACGCCGGCATCGAACTCGCCGGGCAGCGGCCAGTAGACGCCCAGCAGCTCGGGCTCCAGGGCCTCGCCCGCGAAGAACAGGGTGTCGCGCACGGGCCGGG
>CAMLKW010000096.1 GCA_946480605.1 uncultured Roseateles sp.
CTGGCTGTAGGCGCGGCCGTCCGTCCATTTCGGGAAGTCGAGCACGACGATGGCAATGCGGTCAAGGTCGGGTGCCAGCTCGTTGATGTCGGCATCGTTCGGGAACTCGATGGCGACCTTGATCTCGGCCGGCCAGTGGCCCTTGACGGCGTGCCATTGCTCCAGCGTCAGCAGGCGGTGCGGCGCCGGGTCGGGATCGGGCTTGGGGCCGTCTTCGCCGATGGCGTGCTTCCAGGGGCAGGTGGTGGCGTTGATGAACTTCATGGTGGATCAGGCCTTGGCGGTGGACGTGCGCACGGCATTCGCGGCGGTCTTGAACGGATCGAGCCCCAGGCGCTTCACCGCGTCGATGAAGTGTTCGCCGGCCAGGCGCTCACGCGTGAAGGTCTCGATGACGGCGTCGATGGCGTCGGCGATCTCGTCGGCCGCAAAGCTCGGGCCGATGACCTTGCCGGCCACCGTGCCGCCGGCCAGCGTCGTGCCGTCACCGCCGCCCAGCGTCAGCTGGTACCACTCGGTGCCGTCCTTGTCGACACCCAGCACGCCGATGTGGCCGCTGTGGTGGTGGCCGCAGGAGTTGATGCAGCCGCTGATGTGCAGGTCGATCTCGCCGAGGTCTTCGAGCTCGTCGAGGTCCTGGTAGCGCTCGGCGATCTCGGCGGCCAGCGGCAGCGAGCGGGCGTTGGCCAGCGCGCAGAAGTCGCCGCCGGGGCAGGCGATCTGGTCGGTCAGCAGGCCGGCGTTGGGCGTCGCGAAGCCGGCGGCACGGGCGGCCTGGAACAGCTCGGGCAGGTCCGAGGCCTTGACCCAGGGCAGCACGAGGTTCTGGCGGTGCGTGGCGCGCAGCTCGCCAAGGCTGAACCGGTCGGCCAGCGCGGCCGCGGTGTCCATCACGTCGGCGGTCGTGTCGCCCGGCGCGATGCCCACGCGCTTCAGGCTCAGCGTGACGGCGCGGTAGCCGGCCACGCGGTGGCCGTGCACGTTGCGCTTGAGCCAGCGCGCGAAGGCGGGGTCGCTGGTGTCCAGCGTGGGCTCGGTGGTGGGCACCACGCCGGCCGGGTCGGTGAAGCAGGCGGCCACGCGCTCCAGCTCGGCTTGCGGAATGATGTGCTCGTGGCCGCCGGCGTCGTCGGCCAGGATGCGGGCGAACTCGGCGTTGACCGCGTCGAAGAACTTCTGGCCTTCGGCCTTCACGAGGATCTTGATGCGGGCCTTGTAGAGGTTGTCGCGCCGGCCGGCCAGGTTGTAGCAGCGCACGATGGCCTCGATGTAGACGAGGATCTGCTGCCACGGCACGAAGGCGTTGATCTCCACGCCCGGGATGGGCGTGCGGCCCATGCCGCCGCCGACGAAGACCTGGAAGCCGACCTCGCCCGCATCGTTCTTGCGCAGCTGCAAGCCGATGTCATGCCAGCCGATGGCCGCGCGGTCCTCGGCGGCGCCGCTGACGGCGATCTTGAACTTGCGCGGCAGGTGGGCGAACTCGGGGTGCAGCGTGCTCCACTGGCGCAGCACTTCGCAGTAGGGGCGGGCGTCGACGATGTCGTCCGGCGCGATGCCCACGAAGGCGTCGCTGGTGATGTTGCGGATGCAGTTGCCGCTGGTCTGGATGCCGTGCATGTCGACCTCGGCCAGCAGCTCCATGACGGTGGCGCTGTCCTTCAGCGGAATCCAGTTGTACTGGACGTTCTGGCGCGTCGTGAAGTGGGCGTAGCCGCCCTGGCCGGCGAAGGGCCCGTCGGGCTGGCGGTCGTACTCGCGGGCGATCTTGGCCAGCTGGCGCAGCTGACGCGTGGACAGCTCGCCGTAGGGCACGGCGACGCGCAGCATGGGCGCATGGCGCTGGATGTACCAGCCGTTTTGCAGGCGCAGCGCGCGGAACTCGTCGGTGCCGAGCTGGCCGGCCAGATGGCGTTCGAGCTGGTCGCGGTATTGCGCGGCTCGGGCGCGGACGAAGCGGCGGTCGAAGTCGGTGTACTGATACATGGAACTCAGGCCAGGAGGGAGCGGTAGATGTTGAAGGCGCTGATCAGCACGATGGTCGTGCCCACCAGGGCCAGCAGGGCCTTGGTGTGCAGGCGCTTGGTCAGCAGCGCGGCGATGGGGGCGGCGAACAGGCCGCCCAGCACCAGGCCGGCGACGGTGGCCCAGGGGCTCTGGTCGCCAATCAGCAGCGCGAACACGCCCGCGCTGATGAAGGTCAGGAAGAACTCGGCGAGGTTGACCGAGCCTATGGTGGTGCGCGGGTCGTTGCCGGTGCCCACCAGCGTGGTCGTGACCACGGGCCCCCAGCCGCCGCCGCCGACCGCGTCGACAAAGCCGCCGAACAGGCCCAGCTTGGCGACATGGCGGGGTTCGCCGCCACGCGGCTTGATCTTGCGGAAGATCTTGCTGACGACGTACAGGCCCATCAGCAGAAGATAGGCGGAGATGAAGGGCTTGATGGCCTTGCCGTCGACGCTGGACAGCACCCAGGCGCCGGAGGCAGCGCCCAGCATGCCCGGCACCAGCAGGCGCAGGAACAGGTTGCGGTTGACGTTGCCCAGCTTCAGGTGGGCAATGCCCGACACGCCGGTCGTGAACACCTCGGCAATGTGCACCGACGCGCTGGCCACGGCCGGGCTGCTGCCGGTGGCGAGCAGGAAGGAGGTGCTGGTGATGCCGTAGGCCATGCCCAGGGCGCCGTCCACCGTCTGCGCCAGCAGGCCCACGGCCACGGCGGCCCAGAACTCGTGGCTGGACAGCGCCGCGGCGATCAGCTGGAAGCCGCTGTGGCTGCCCGCCGGCTGCGTGAACAGGCGCGAGGCCAGCGCGATGGACAAGGCCATCAGCAGCCCGATGACCGACCACATCGCGAACCGCAGCACCGGATGGCCGGGGTCGTTGGCATGGGTCACCGCGTTCTCCAGCGGCGGCAGGCCCAGCTCGGCGTGCTCGGCGTTGACGGGGTTGTAGCTGAGGTCGAGGTCGCGGACTTTCATTGAGGCCGCGACTCTAGGGAATGTTGCACTGCGGTAGAACGACTTAATTCTTGGGCCCATATGCCCAAGCTGAATAAGCAATATCAGTTTGTGGCGAGTTGCCGCAGCACGGCCACCTGCTCGGCGATGCGGGTTGGCACCACTTCGGTGCCATCCAGCATGGCGCGGATGAGCGCGGCATTGTCTGCCGGCTCGCAGGCCGGCGACAGCGGCCAGTCCAGGTCGGCGGTGTCGGCCGGGTGCAGCGGCGCTGCCTGACCGTCCTGGAAGCCGATCAGATGGGCCTTGCGGCGCAGGTGGGCGTAGGCCTCACCCTCGCTGGCGCGCATCAGCAGCGCGCGGCCACCGCCCGTGGTCAACCCGGGCAGGGCCTGGCCCATGCTGTCCAGATACTCCGGGTGGGTCACCGCCACCACCCGCACGCCGCGGCCGGGGGGGAAGGGGTCCAGCAGCTTGGCCAGGCTGTGGGAGCTGTTGCGCAGGCCCAGGCGCGGGCGCAAGGCCATCAAAGCGTTCAAGCCAGGGTTCAGCGTTTGCAAAGGCAGCACGGCCAGCCGGCGGGCTGCAAGCTGCGCCTCGGCGTCGGCCAGCGTGGGGCTGGCCGGCAACTGCAGCGTGTCCAGCAGCTCGAAGGGGCTGTGGCGGCTGTCGAAATCGTGGCGGCCGAAGACCAGCACCGGCACGCCCTCCCGGGCCAGCAGCAGCGCCACCAGCGGCATCAGGTTGGCCTGTTTGCGCGCGCCGTTGAAGCTGGGCAGCAGTACGGTGCGCGGGCCCGGTGGCGCGGCCATGGCGGCGGTGCGTGCCTGCATCGCCGCCAGGAAGCCCGTCACCTCCTCGGCGCTTTCGCCCTTCACGCGCATCGCGATGAGCAGGGCGCCCAGTTCCATGTCGGGCACCCGGCCGTCCAGCATCTCGCCGAACAATGCTTCGGCCTGGGCGCGGGTGAGGTCGCGGGCACCGCGGGCGCCGCGGCCCACTTCCTTGATCAAAGAGGCGTAATCCATGCCGCCAGTGTAGAAATGACCGGCCGCCACGCGGCCGAAAGCGGGGCACGCACGGTGATACTGGCATCACCATCGCCGCCAACGGGTCACATGCCGCACATCAAGCCCAAGACGCTCTACCTCACGCTCAGCATGCTGATGATCGGCCTGGTGGTGCTGGTTTACGGCGTGCTGCTGCTGCACGAGCGCTCGCGCAGCGACACGCTGCTGCTGACGCAGGCCGGTGCCGCGGCCAAGCGCATCGGCCGCGAGGCGGCGGCCACCGTGGAGGCGGAGCTGCGGCCGGCGCGGGTCAGCGTCACCTTGCTGGCCAGCGGGGCGCTGGGCAAGGCCGCCGACGAGGCCGGGCGCCTGGCCGCTCTGCCGCAGATGGCGGCGGCGCTGCGCGGCAACGCCGCGGTGTCGGCGGTCTACGCCGGCACGACGGCGGGCTCCTTCGTGCTGCTGCGCCGGCTGGACGACGCGGCACGCCGGCGCATGGACGCGCCGTCCGAGGCCGCCTACGCGCTGCAGACGGTGGAGCGCGACGCGCGCGGCGCCGTGCAGGGCCGCTACCGCTTCTACGACCCCGGCATGCGGGAGCTGGCGCAGGTCCTGCGGCCCGAGTACGACTTCGACCCGCGCACACGGCCCTGGTTCGAGCTGGCGCGGCGAGGCGGTGCGGGGGCCGTCGTGCAGTCGGCGCCCTACCGTTTCTTCACGACCGGCGAGCCCGGCGTGACGCTGGCCCAGGCGCAGGGCGACGCCGTCATCGGCGCCGACGTCAGCCTGCGGGCCCTGGGCGACATGCTCACGCGGCCGCAGATCAGCCGCTCGGCGCAACTGCTGATCGCGACCGAAGGCGGCGAGGTGGTCGCCACGGCGGCGCGCGAGGCTGTGCCGGCCAAGCCGGGCCCAGGCCTGGCGCATGTGGCCGAGGCGGCATCGCCGCTGATGCGCGCGCTGTGGCAGCGCCGCGATGACCAGGGCCGGCTGCAACCCGTGCAGGTGGTGGACGGCACCGAGTGGGTCAGCCACGCGCTGCCGCTGCAGGGCACCGTGGAGGCAGGGGCGCCGCTGTGGCTGCTGATGGCGGCGCCGCGCGAGGAGCTGCAGGCCTTCCAGATCGAGAGCCGCCGTCACGGCTTCTACATCTCGCTGGCGCTCATGCTGCTGCTGCTGCCCGTGGTGCACCTGCTGGCCGACCGCGTGTCGCGGCCGCTGCGCCAGTTGGCGCGCCAGGCCGAGGCCATCGAGCATTTCGAGTTCGACGGGCCCGACCCGCGCCGCAGCCTGATCCGCGAGGTGGACCGCCTGGCCGTCGCGATGACGGCCATGAAGCACTCGCTGCGCCGCTTCCTGGACATCAGTGGCGCGCTCAGCGCCGAGCGCGACTTCGATGCGCTGATGGACCTGATCCTGCGCGAGACCATCGCCGTCACCGGGGCCAGCGGCGGGGCCGTGCACCTGCTCAGCGAGGATGGCGCCCAGCTGCAGCCGGCCGCCGTGCACCTGCACGGCAGCCCTCAGCATCGCGCCGGCATGACCTGGGACGCGCGCCAGCCCGACAGCGTCGCCGTGCCGGTGCAGGCGCTGCAGGCCGGCGGGCCGGTGGAGATCGAGCTGCGCTGGGACAACCCGGCCCACCTGAAGGCCTACGAGCCGCTGTTCGCGGGCCTGAGCGCGGCGCGGCTGCGCCTGCTGTCCCTGCCGCTGAAGAACCGTCGGGAGGAGACAGTCGGCACGCTGACGCTGAGCTTCCCGCTGCCGGCAGAGGGCGCGGCCGAGCTGCTGGGGGCCGCCCGCGTGGCCTTCGTGCGCGCGCTGTCGGGCGCGGCGGCGGTGGCCATCGACAACCAGCTGCTGTTGCGGGCGCGCAAGGAGTTGCTGGAGAGCTTCATCCGGCTGGTCGCGGGCGCCATCGACGCCAAGAGCCCCTACACCGGCGGCCACTGCCAGCGCGTGCCGGCGCTGACCAAGATGCTGGCCCAGGCGGCCTGCGACGCGGCCGACGGACCGTATGCCGGCTTCACGATGGATGACGAGCAGTGGGAAGCGCTGCACATCGCCGCCTGGCTGCACGACTGCGGCAAGGTCACGACGCCCGAGTACGTGGTGGACAAGGCCACCAAGCTGGAGACCATTTACAACCGCATCCACGAGATTCGCACGCGCTTCGAGGTGTTGAAGCGTGACGCGCTGATCGAGCGGCTGCAGGCGGAGCTGGGCGAGGCCGGTGCGGCCCGCGCGCGCGCCGCTGCCGCCGATGATCTGGCGGCGCTGGACGCGGACTACGCCTTCGTCGCCGCCAGCAACCGGGGCGGCGAGTTCCTGGAGCCCGCCGCCGTCGAGCGGCTGCGCGCCATCGGCCAGCGGACCTGGCAGCGCACGCTGGACGACGGGTTGGGTCTGTCGCTGGCCGAGGCGGGCCGGCTGTCGCATCCACGGCCCGTGCTGCCGGCCACCGAGCAGCTGCTGCAGGACCGGCCCGAACACATCGTGGCGCGCCCGCCCGGCGAGCAATTGGCGGCCGACAACCGCTGGGGCTTCAAGCTGCGCCAGCCCGAGCACCTGTATCACCGTGGCGAGCTGCACAACCTGTCCATCTCGCGCGGCACGCTCAACGACGAGGAGCGCTACAAGATCAACGAGCACATCGTGCAGACCATCAAGATGCTGGAGGCGCTGCCCTTCCCGAGTCATCTGAAGACCGTGCCCGAGATCGCCGGCGGCCACCACGAGCGCATGGACGGCAAGGGCTATCCGCGCGGTCTGGCGGGGGCCGACATGAGCCCGCAGGCGCGCATGATGGCCATCGCCGACGTGTTCGAGGCGCTGACGGCCGACGACCGGCCCTACAAGCCTGGCAAGCGCCTGTCCGAGGCGCTGGCCATCATGCGCCGCATGGTGGCCGAGGGGCATCTGGACGCCGATCTGTTCGCGCTGTTCCTGCGCTCGGGCGTGTGCCTGGCCTATGCGCGGCAGTTCATGCGGCACGACATGGTCGACGTCGCGGACGTGGGCGACTACCTGTCCTGACGATTGACGCTGAGCTTCAGCGGCGCGCCCTTCAGCATCAGGTTGCCGGCGCCGTCGTGCAGCGCGGCCTGCACCTCGTAGTCGCCGATGGGCAGGTCCAGGATGGCCTCCGTGCGGCCATCTGTCAGGTCTTGCCGCTTCACGGTGCCGCCGCCGCGCTGGTTGACGACCAGCCGGAAGTGGCCCGTGTCCTTGATGCTGCTGCCGGCCGGCGCCACGCCCAGGCCCGCGCCCAGCACGCCCAGCGACAGCGTGAAGGGGCTGGACACCATCTCCTCGTCGCGCAGGTTCTTCACATAGACCTCGCGGTTCGTCGACGTGCGCGGCGCAGCGCGCAAGTCCTGATACCAGGCCGCGCAGCTGGCGGCGTTGCCCGGGACGATGCGCGGGCCGGGGTCGCTGCGCTTGCCGGTGACCTCGATGACGATCTCGTTGCTGAACACGAAATAGGGCTTGTGCGCATGGTCGGCGAACAGCAGCCGCAGCGTGTGGCGGCCGGGCGGCAGGTTCAGCTCCGTGCCGGTCTGGCCCTTGCCGAAATGCTTGTGCGTGTCGGAGAACGGGATGGGCGCCGTGTGGTCGCGCGGCAGCGGCGTGTCGATGAGGATGTGGTGGTGGCCGGCCTTGTCATTGACGTTGCCGGCCGGGATCACGCCCATGCCGCGGATGCCGAACTCCACCCAGAACGGCGTGCGCACGCGGTAGCCGGTCTTCAGGTTGCTGAAGTGCACCGACACCGGCTCGCGCAGGTCCACGGCGGTGCGCTGCGAGGTGTGGGCCAGCCAGCACTGGCGCTCCAGCGGATCGGACGGCAGGGGCTCGGCCCGGGCCAGGCTGGCGAGCAGCGCGAGGCCGGCGAAAGACTTCTTCATTCGACCCTCCGTCGTGGTGTGCCGGCCATTGTGGCGGCACGCCGTGACGGGGAGCTTGGTGAATAGTGATGACGCTCAGGCCGCCCGGCGCTGGCCGGTCAGCTGCAGTTGGCCGAACAGGTCCTTGGGGTCGGCCATCTGCGGGATCAGGTCCAGCGGCGCGCCCAGGCCCAGTTGCTGGCTGACGTCGCGCAGCAGCCGCAGCGCCGAGAAGTCCTCCAGCGCAAAGCCCACCGAGTCGAACACCGTGACCTGCTCGCGTGACTCACGGCCCGGCGCCTGGCCGGCCAGCACGCGCCAGAACTCGGTGACGGGAAAGTCGGCCGGCATCTGCTGCACGTCGCCCTCGATGCGCGATTGCGGCTCGTACTCGACGACCACGCGCGCCATCTCCAGCACGCCGCGGTGCAGTTCGGTCTTGCCGGGGCAGTCGCCGCCCACGCCGTTGATGTGCTGGCCCGGCTCGATCAGCTCGGGCGTCAGCACCGTCGCGTTGGTCTTGTCGGCGGTCACGGTGGTGACGATGTCGGCGCCCTTGACGGCGTCGGCGACGGACGCGCAGACGGTCAGCGTCAGGCCCGGCGTGCCTTGCAGGTGCGACACCAGCTTTGCGGTGGCGGCCGGGTCGATGTCAAACAGCCGCAGCTCGCGGATGCCCAGCAGGTGATGAAAAGCCAGCGCCTGGAACTCGCCCTGCGCGCCGTTGCCGATCAGCGCCATCACGCGGCTGTCGGGCCGGGCCAGGCGCCTGGCGACCATCACCGACGTGGCGGCGGTGCGCATGGCGGTGGTCAGCGTCAGCTCGGACAGCAGCGCCGGAGCGCCGGTGGCCACGTCGGCGAGCACGCCGAAAGCCATCACCGTCGGCAGGCCGACGCGGTGGTTTTTGGGGTGACCGTTGACGTACTTGAAGCTGTACAGGCTGGCGTCGGCGATGGGCATCAGCTCGATGACGCCGTCGGCCGAGTGCGCCGCGACGCGCGGCGTCTTGTCGAACTCGGCCCAGCGGGCGTAGTCGGCTTCCAGGTAGGCGACGAGCCGGCGCAGCAGATCGGGAAGTCCAAGGCGCTGAACGATGGCGGCGACGTCTCGGGTGGTCAGGACGGTGGGCATGGCGTCTGTGGGTGGTGAGGGTGGAGATGATTCTTTCCATCCGCCCCGCCAAGCAGAAGCTCAACTCCTGCTCAATAATTGATTGCCGATTGCCAAAATGGCAATGCAGATTGACGAATTGATCAATATGGATGCTCTGGACCAGCAACTGCTCGCGCTGCTGCGCACCGATGCCCGTGCCAGCGTCGCCACGCTGGCGGCCAGGCTCAAGGTGTCGCGCGGCACCGTCACCAACCGCATCGCGCGACTGGAGGATGGCGGCGTCATCACCGGCTACACGGTGCGCCTGCGGCCCGATGCGGTACCTGACCAGATCACCGCGTGGATGAGCATCACCGTGGAGGGCAACCGCACGCGCGAGGTGGTGGCCATGCTGCTGGGCGAGCCGGGCATCACAGGCCTGTTCGACACCAACGGCCGCTGGGACCTGCTGGCCGAGATCCGCAGCTCCAGCCTGCAGGAGCTGGCGGACGTGCTGGAGCGCGTGCGGCTCATCAAGGGCATTGCCGGTACCGAGACCTCCATTCATCTGCAGAGCTACAAGCTGGGCTAGACATGTGGGTCCCTCGCCCGGTCTTGCCTGCTGGACGCGGGCAAGCCCAGTCGGTCATGCTGACCGCGCAGCGGACGGAGCCGCTGCTCTTCGGCAGGCACAACAAGTCCACGGGACTTGTTGTGTCCGGCCTCAGCCCCCGAGGGGACGGCGATGTGCTTGGGAGCGACCCGGCGCTCGGCCCGAAAGATCGTGCGCGTGCTGAGATGATGCGAGCCATGTTCTATCGCATTTCTGTCGCGCTGCTGCTGACCGCGCTGACCGGCTGCTCCGTGATGTCCACGCAGCCGCCCACGCCCCCCGTCATCACGCCGACGCCCGATCCCATTCCCGTCATCAAGCCGGCCCCCAAGCCGCCACGCCTGGGCCTTGCGCTGGGTGGCGGCGCCGCGCGCGGCTTTGCGCACATCGGCGTCATCCAGGTGCTGGAAGAGAACGGCATCAAGGTCGACCTTGTCGCCGGCACGTCGGCCGGCAGCCTGCTCGCGTCGCTCTACGCCTCGGGCAAGGGCGGCAAGGAACTGCAGGCCTTGGCCGAGAGCATGGACGAGGGTGCGATCACCGATTGGTCTTTCCCGCTGCGCGGCCTGATCCGCGGCGAGGCGCTGGCGCGCTACGTGCGCGAAAGGACCGGCGGCAAGGCCATCGAGCAGATGGTGCTGCCGCTGGGCATCGTCGCGACCGACCTGTCCGACGGCTCGGCCATCCTGTTCCGCAGCGGCGACACCGGCACGGCCGTGCGCGCCTCCAGCGCGGTGCCCGCCGTGTTCCAGCCGGTCAAGATCGGCACGCGCGAGTATGTGGACGGCGGCCTGGTGTCGCCGGTGCCGGTGCGCTTCGCGCGCGAGATGGGCGCGCAGCTCATCGTTGCGGTGGACATCACCTCGCCGCCCGAGAAAGACCCGCCCGGCGACGCCTTCCGCATGCTGATGCAGACCTTCTCCATCATGGGCCGCAGCATCAACGGCTTTGAGCTGCGCGATGCCGACGTCATCGTGCGCCCGCGCCTGGACGGCGTGTCCAGCGCCGACTTCACGGCCCGTCGGCGCGCCATCCAGGCCGGCCGCGAGGCCGCGCAGGCGGTGCTGCCGCTGCTGAAGCAGCGCATCGCCGAGAAGACCCGCTAGCCATGGCCGCCGAGACGCCGCTGTTCCCGCTGCGCTCGGTGCTGTTTCCCGGCGGCCACCTGCCGCTGCGCATCTTCGAGCCGCGCTACCTGGACATGATCCAGCGCTGCCACGCGCAGGGGCAGCCCTTCGGCGTCGTCGCGCTGACCGAGGGGCACGAGGTGCGGCGGCGCGATGGCGACGGCTTCCGGCGCGAGGCCTTCCACGAGGTCGGCACGCTGGCGCGCATCGAGCATTTCGAGCCGGTTCAGGCCGGGCTCATCCACATCCGTGCGCGGGGTGCGCAGCGCTTCCGGCTGCGCGCGTCGCGCTGCCTCAGCCATGGCCTGTGGGTGGGGCAGGTCGAGCCGCTGCCCGACGACACGGCCGTGCCCGTGCCCTACGACCTGGGCACGGCCGTCTGGCGGCTGCAGGAGCTGCTGGGCGAATGGCAGGAGCGCATGGCGGCGGCCGACGTGCCGCTGCAGCCGCCCTACGCCTGGGGCGAGGCCGGCTGGGTGGCCAACCGCTGGGCCGAACTGCTGCCCATGCCGCTGGACGACCGCCAGCGCCTGATGGCCATGGACAACCCGCTGCTGCGGCTGGAACTGGTGGTGGACCGGCTGGACACGATCAGCGGTTCAGCCAGTCCGTGAGCACGCCGATGACGTCGGTCTTTTCGGGCTCGTTGAATATCTCGTGAGACAGCCCGGGCCAGGGCCGGGTTGCCACCACCTGCGCCGGCGCCGCGGCCGCGAAGGCCTCGCTGCCGCGCGGCGCGACGCAGCGGTCGGCTTCGGCCCACATCAGCAGCGTGGGCACGGACCAGCGCGGTGCGTCGGCGATGACGCGTTCGCCGCCATCGACGATGAAGCGCGTCAGCCGCGCGGTGATGCGGTCGTGCACCAGCGGGTCGGCCGTGTAGGCCTGCACGACGGCCGGGTCGCGGCAGATCCACGCGGGCTTCAGCCCGTTGCCGACGGCCAGGCCGGGCGCCAGGTTCTCGGCCAGCGCCAGCGCCAGCTTCTGGCCCCCGGACAGGCCTGCGTCCAGCGCGGGCGAGGACAGCACCAGGCCGTCCAGCGGCCGGCTCCACGCGGCGGGCTGCGGTGACAGCGCCTCGGCCGCGAAGCGCGCCGCGACCAGGCCACCCATGCTGTGGCCCAGCAGCGCGAAGCGGGCGTCGGGCCGGCGCACGGCGTCGATGACGCGGGCCGTGTCGCGCAGCAGGGCGTCGGGGTCGGGGATGTCGCCACGCTTGCCCTCGCTGCGGCCGTGGCCGCGCTGGTCCCAGCCGTGCACGTCCCAGCCCTCGGCGGCCAGCGCCGCCGCGACGTGTTCGTAGCGCGCGCTGTGCTCGCCCAGGCCGTGCACGATGAGGATCTGGCCACGTTCGGCCGCCGTGGCGGGCCAGTGGCGGGTGTGCAGCTTCAGGCCGTCGTCGGTGGTCAGCGTCATCGTGCAAGTGTCACCCAGGTCGGCCGGCCGCGGCCGCAGCCCGGCTAGCGTTGCAGTGCGCGGAACTCCAGCCGCGGTCCCGGCGACAGCGTGACGAGCTCGGCAGGGCTGAGCACGTGAACCTTGTGCCACACGCCCCGTGGCACGACGAGGCCCTGGCCGGGACCGACCTCCAGGGTCTGCTCGACGTCCAGTTCCAGCGTGACGGCGATGCAGCCGGACACTACGTAGAGGATCTCGTCGCCATCGGGGTGCATCTCGCCGCCGTGCGGCGCGTCGCGAGCCATGGACACCGGCGTGAACGTGAAGCCGGCAAAGCCGTGGAAGGGGCTGCCACCCTCGCCGCGGCTGACGGTCTGGTCGGCGCCGAGGTGCAGGCAGTCGTTGGCGTCAAAGCGCATCGGTGGGGCCCTCGAAATGGAAGCGGACGAAGTAGACCTTGTGCCCGCTGCCGTGCCGTGCGGTCTGCAGCAGGTCGGCCAGGCTGCGAAAGCCCGACTCGCGAGCCAGCGAGTCCGAGATGTCGGCCAGCGTGATCTCGCGGATGGACGTGACGACGATGCTGCCGCCCTCGACCCCGTAGCGGCCGCCGGCCTTCACGCGTGGCGACTGCCAGATGCGGATGCTGGTGGTGATGCTGCCGTTGCGCACGCCCTCGCGCAGGGGCTTGGCGAACTGCATGCTCAGGCCTGGCGTGAAGCCACGTTCCACACGTGGTGGGCGGGGTCGATGATGCGGCCCAAGCGGTCGCCCCAGGGCTGGTCGGTAGCGGGCATCAGCACGCGGGCCCCGGCTGCCACGGCCTTGCCGATGAGGGCGTCCACGTCGTCGCAGTAGAGGACGTTGACGACGGGTGAGCTGCCGTCCGGTGCGGGTGGCCGGCTGCCGAGGTCGGGCCAGTCGTCGTGCACCATGAACAGCGAGTCGAAGACGGACAGCGTGGCGTGGATGACGCGTCCGTCTGGCGCCGCGTGCCGAGATCGCTCGACGGCGCCGAAAGCGGCCTTGCAGAACTCGATCTCTGCCCCGGCGTCGGTGCAGATCAGCATGGGGATGATCATCCGTGGCTTCATTCAAATCTCCGCGCGCAGCCGCTCGTAGCCGCTGCGGCTGACGGGAATGCGCTTGCCGTTCTTCATGCGGGCCACAAACGCGTCGCTGTCGGTCTTCTCCAGCCCTTGCAGCGCGGCCAGGTTGATGATGAAGGAGCGGTGCACGCGCACGAAGCGGGTGGGGTCCAGCTGCGTCTCCAGCTCGGAGATGCGCTGGGGCTTGAGGTGCTCGCGGCCGTGGGCGTGGAAGGCCACGTAGTCGGCCTGGGCCTCGATGTAGGCGATGTCGTCCACCAGCAGCACCTGCATGCCCTCGCCGTCGCGCACCAGCACGCGCGTGATCGTGCCGCGCGGCAGCAGCTGCGCCAGCCCCGGCGTGGGCTGGCCGTGCAGGCGCCGGGCGCGATCCAGCGCCGCGTCGAAGCGGGCCTGCGAGAAGGGCTTCAGCAGATAGTCCACCGCATGCAGCTCGAAGGCGCGCAGCGCGTGCTGGTCGTAGGCGGTCGTGAAGATGACGCCGTCGCGCCGCCCGGTCAGCTCCAGCACTTCCAGGCCGGTGAGCCGGGGCATCTGAATGTCGAGGAAGACCAGGTCGGGCCTCAGCTCGGCGATGGCGCGGGCCGCGTCCAGGCCGTTGTCGGCCTCGGCCACCAGCGTGACGTCGGCATGCGGGCGCAGGTACTCCGCCAGCAGGCGCCGGGCCAGGGGTTCGTCTTCGGCGATGAGGGCACTCAGGGTCATGACTGGGTCTCCAGGGGGAGCAGGATCTCGACCGCGAAGCCCTCCGGCGTGGCGCCCCACTGCATGCGGGCGCGGGCCGCGTACTGCGCGGCCAGGCGTTCGCGCAGGTTGCGCAGGCCCAGCCCCAGGCCGGGCTCGCGGGCTGGCGCGGTGGGCACGGGGTTGCGCACCGCCATGTGCAGGCAGCCCTCGCGCACCTGTGCATGCACGTGCAGCAGGCCGCCCTCGTCGCGCGGGCGCAGGCCGTGCTTGAGCGCGTTTTCCACCAGCGGCTGTAGCGTCAGCGGCGGCAGCAGCGCGTCCAGGCTGTCGGGCGTGGCGGTTATGGCGGTGGTCAGCTTGTCGCCCAGGCGCTGCTGCTCGATGGCGAGGTAGTGCGCCACCAACCCCAGCTCGTCGGCCAGGCGGATGCGCTCACGGCCGGCCAGCTCCAGCGTCTGGCGGAAGAACTGCGCCAGGTCGATGGCCATCGCGCGTGCGGCCGCCGGGTCCAGCTGGGTCAGGGCGCTGATGGAGTTCAGGCTGTTGAACAGGAAGTGCGGGTCGATCTGCAGGCGCAGCAGCTGCAGCTCCATGTCGCGCGCCAGCAGCCGGGCCTGGGCCTCGCGGGCGCTGGCGGCCTGTGCGGTCTGAAAGGCGATGAGCAGGTCGTGCGCCAGCACCGCCAGCGTCAGCAGTGCGAGCAGGCCCGCCGCAAGCAGCGCCAGGCCGCGGCCGCTCAGGCCCACCCAGCCCTGCGGGTGGCCCAACAGGCCGGCGGCGGCGTCCCAGCCGGCGGCCAATGCCAGCATGGCCAGCGCCAGCGTCAGCACCAGGCTGGCGCGGTAGCCCAGGGCGGTGCCCCAGCCCACCGTGCCGAACGGGCGGCTGCGGCAGGGGTAGTAGGTGGCCAGCGCGACGAAGGCGAACACGGCGCACAGCGGCAGGGCCCAGGGCAGGGCACGGCTCCACGGCGCCAGGCCCAGGCCGTGCAGCAGTGCCGCCAGTGCGAAGGCGGCCAGCACCCAGGCCAGCAGGTAGCCGGCCAGTCCGCGCCATTGACCGAGCAGCGGGTGCAAGGCTCAGTTCTTCACTTCAACGCCGCCGAACACCACGTCGCCACGCAGCAGCAGGCGCGGGCCGCCGGCGAGCGGCGGCGTGGTCTTGTCCTCGACACCGCCGAAGGCGGCGTCCATCTCCATGACGATCTGCCACTCGCGCGGCACGCGCAGCTCAATGCCGCTGAAACGCGCCGAGATGTCCAGCCGCGCCTCGGGGCCGGCGATGACGGCCTGGGTCAGGTCGAGCTCCACGCCGCCGAAGGTGCAGTCGACGCGCCCGCCCTGGAAGGCCGGCGAGTCGTTGCGCTGGTTGATGGCGCTGAAGCTGGCGTTGATGTCGACCCGCTCGCCCTGGGCCAGCAGGGGGGGCGGCATGCCCCCGGTCTTGTCGCCGGCGCGCGGGATGAAGGCGCGCAGCAGCATGGACAGGCCTGCCAGGATGATGAGCACCGGCCACCAGTCGCGCAGATGGATGTGGGTGTAGCCCAGGTTCTGCGCTGTCAGCACCGCGCCGATGCCGATGACGACCAGGCTGAACACCGCGCTGCCGTGGCGCCACAACACCAGCCGGCTCAGGCCCCACAGCACCAGGGCCAGCGGCCAGAAGGTGCGAAGCAGCGCGACGTCGAACAGGCGCAGGTTGTCCAGCAGCGCCAGCACGCCGATGGCAATGACGGTCAGGCCGAACAGCGCGCGTTGGGCCGCATGCGAGGGGCGGTGGCGGGGAGGGCGGTCGGGCACGGCGCTTTCCGGGTTGCAGTGGTGGCGCCAGTAGACCGCGGTTTGTGGCCCGTGGCGGGCCGGATTCGGCGAATCGACGCCGCGGCCCGACGAATGGCCGGCCGCCCAGCAGCGGCCGGGCATGGGCAGGCCAGCGAC
>CAMLKW010000097.1 GCA_946480605.1 uncultured Roseateles sp.
GAGGCCGTCTTCAACTGCATGGAAAGCCTGCTGCCCGAGTACAGCGCCTTCGGCGTGGTGCGCGAGCCGGCCGGCAGCGCCATGCCGGGCATCGCGCCGTCCAACGCCTACCGCTGCGCGGACGGTGGCTATGCGCTGGTGGCCGGCAACGGTGACAGCATCTTCCGCCGGCTGATGGCACTGATCGGGCGCGACGACCTCGGGCAAGACCCGGCCCTCGCCGACAACGCCGGCCGCGTGGCTCGCGTGGCCGAGATCGACGCGGCCATAGGCGCCTGGGCCGCGCAGCGGCCGGTGGACGCCGTGCTGCAGGCGCTGGAAGGCGCCGACGTGCCGGCCGGGCGCATCTACACGGTGGCCGACATCGCCGCCGACCCGCACTACCGTGCGCGCGGCATGGTGCAGCAGGTGCAGCTGCCCGACGGGCGCAGCCTCGACGTGCCCGGCATCTGCCCCAAGCTGTCGGCCACGCCCGGTGGCCACCGCCGCAATGCGCCGGCGCTGGGGCAGCACTCGGACGCGGTGCTGACGGAGCTGGGGCTGACGGGCGAGCAGATCGCGCGGCTGCGGGCGCAGGGCATCGTGAGCTGAGGGCGGGAGCCGGCACACTGGGGCGCCACTTCAAGCCAAGGACCGCGCGATGACGAAATACCTGGTCTCCTTTCCCGCGTCGGCGATGGACGTTCCTGCGGCGGAGCTGGCTGCCGTGGGCGAAGCCGCCCGTGGCGTCATCCGCGAGGCCAAGGCAGCGGGCGTGTATGTGTTCGGCGGTGGCATCAACAGCGATGTTGCGCCGGTCATGGTGGCCGCGGACGGCAGCTTGTCGCAGGGCACCTATGCACAGACCAAGGAGTTCGACGGCGGCTTCTGTGTGCTGGAGTTGCCCACGCGCGACGCCGCCATCGGGTGGGCTTCAAAGATCGCCGCGGCCTGCCGCTGCGCGCAGGAACTGCGCGAGTTCGGCGACGACCCCGAGAGCTGACGTGACCTAGCGCGCCGCGATCATCCGCAGCCCCAGGCCGATGAACACCGTGCCCGCCAGCCGGTCCAGCCACCGCCCGGCGCCGGGCCGGCGGTTCAGCCAGGCGCCGACGCCGCCGGAGAACCAGCCCAGCAGCCCGAACAGCAGCGCCGCCTGCGCGGTGAACAGCAGGCCCAGCAGGCCCAGCTGCCACGCCACCCGGCCCTGCGACGCCACGACGAACTGCGGCAGGAAGGACAGGAAGAACAGCACCACCTTGGGGTTGATCGCGTTGGCGACCAGACCCTTCGCGAACAGCTGGCGCAGCGGCGCCTCGGCCACCGCGTCACCGCCCAGGCGCACGGCGCCCGCATGCCGCCAGGCCTGCACGCCCATCCACAGCAGGTAGGCGCCGCCGGCCCACTTCAGCGCCGTGAACGCGAGTGGTGAGGCCGCCACCAACGCGCTGATGCCCACCACGGCCAGCAGCGTGTGGCTCAGGCAGCCCAACGCGCAGCCCAGCCCGAACGCGATGCCGGCCCGCCGCCCGCGCGACATGCCCATGCTCAGCACCATCAGGTTGTCCGGCCCCGGCGTGGCGGTCAGCAGCAGCGCGGCGGCGAGGAAGGCGAGGGTCTGGGTCAGCGTCAGCATGAGGCGATGCTAGTGCCCTTACGATGACCGGCCGGCGCGCGCCGGACCGCCCCTCGCACCGTCAAAGGAAGCTCCATGCGCCACGGCCCTCGGACGAGCCTGCTCGCCGCCGCCCTCTGCCTGCTGTCCACCGTCCCCGCCGCCGCCCAGCCGGCAGGCGCGACGAACCTGCAGCCCCGCGTGACGGTGGCCGGCAAGAAGGCGGCGGTCTCGCACTGGTTCCGGGCCGAGAGCCGGCGCTTCATCGTGTACTCCGACGCCGGCGAGGACGACGTCGCCCTGCTGCTGGGCAACCTGGAGAAGCTCGACCACCTGCTGCGCCTCTACGTGCTGCCGGAGCGCGAGGCGCAGCGGCAGGAACCCAAGCTGACGCTGTACTTCCACAACAGCGCCTCCGACCTGCGCGAGATCGCCGCCAGCCCGCCGGCCGACGCCGTGGGCCTGTACAGCAGCTGCGCGGCCGGCGTGCAGGGCTTCGGCGTGCACCTGGAGCGCATCCCCAGCCTGGCCGACGCGCAGCTGGACAAGGCGCCGCTGGACGACACGCTGTCCCACATCTTCGAAGCCTATGCGCGGCACTTCCTGTACCGCCATACCGACATCCGCACGCCCGCGTCCTTCATCGACGGCTTTGCGCAGTACTTCTCCAGCGTGCGCTTCTCCGACACGCAGATGGTGCTGGGCCGTGTGCCCAAGGGGCTGGGCGCCTACCTGAAGTTCCTCGGCGACGGCCACCAGTACAGCCTGGACTACGACGACGTGCTGGAGGAGCGGCTCGCCGATGCGCGCAACTACGCTGGTGCGGCCGGCGTGCGCCTGGAGTTCGAGGCCAAGGCCTGGCTGCTGACGCACTACATGCTGTCGTCGGACGAGCACCGCAAGCGCCTGAACACCTACCTCGCGCTGGTCGAGCGCGGCCTGGCGCCGACGCCGGCCTTCGAGCGCGCCTTCGGCCTGAAGAAGTCCGAACTCAGCGAGGTGATGTGGCGCTATGGGCTCAAGGGCTTTGCCGCGCTGCGGGTGGCGCAGCCGACGCAGCCTGCCACGCGCGTGAGCTTCCGCAGCCTGCCGCAGGCCGCGGGCGAATTCGTGCTGGCGAATGCCGCGCTGAGGGCCTGCCCGGGCCGGCCGGCCGGTGAGGCGCTGCTGCAGCGGCTGGCCGCGCTGGCGCCGCGCTTCCCGAGCGACGAGCTGGCGCGCCTCACGCTGAGCCGCGCACAGATCGAATGGGGCCATCCGCAGCACGCGGTGGCCGCGCTGGAGGCGCTGCTGAAGGACGAGGAGGCGCACTTCGAGGCGCGCCATCTGCTCGGTGTGGCCTACCTGCGCCTGGCGGAGCGCAGCGAGGGCGAGGCTCGGCGTGCCCAGGCCGAGCTCGCCCGGCGGCATCTGCAGCGGGCTCGCGAGCTGAGTCCGTCGTCCACGGAGACGGCGCTCGCGGCCTTCCAGGCCGAGGTGGCCGCGACGGACGTGCCGGCACAGGCCGCGCTGGAGGACGTCATCATGGCCTGGCAGGCGACGCGAGAAGTTGACGCGCTGGGGCGCTCCGCCGCACTGGCCTATGCCTTCATCGGCAAGGCGGACGAGGCGCACCGCGCGCTGGGCGCCATGGCGCGCAACGGCCGCGACGAGCCCGCGGCCCAGTGGGCGCGGCAGTGGCAGAGCCGCATCGAGACGGGCGTGACCCGCGGCGCCATCCTTGCCGAGATGCGCCGCGCGCCGGCGCGCGACGCCTCGTTCCGGGAGTGGACGCTGGCCAAGGACGGCACGATGCAGGCCGTGGAGCGCAACCACGGCCTGCAGGCCGCGGACGCCGCCATCAAGGAGGTGGCGCGCCAGGAGACCGGCGCGCCCGGCAACGCGCCGCCGGACGTCACCGGCAAGCGCTAGCCGGCTGGCTTCAGGCCGCGGTGGCGCGGGTGATCTGAACGTTCACTTCGCCGCAGCCGTCGAACACATGGCGCGACTGCTGGCCGATGCGGATGTCGTGCACGCCGGTGATCATGCCGGTCGAGATGACGTCGCCGGCGCGCAGGATCTGGCCCTGCTGCGCGCGCTTGTTCAGCGTGAAGGCCAGCGCGCCCAGCGGGCCGGGCTTGATGGCGACCTTGCCGGTGCCCACCGACTGGCCGTCGATGAAGGTCTCGACGTCAATCGTTTCCAGCTCGCGCCAGTTGGCGATCTCCGCGCCGACGACCACACCCCAGTTGTTGCCGAAGTCGGAGATGACGGCGCCGGGGCCGATGTCGTTCAGCGTCGCCAGCGGGCTGCTCGCGACCTCGACGCCGATGTGCATGGACTTCACCAGCGGCAGCACGGTTTCCGCCGTCCAGTCGGTCTTGCCGGCCGGCGAGTCCGCCGCGACGACGATGACCACCTCGGCCTCGACGGCCGCAAAGCCGCCGTCGAACACCGGGCAGGTCGCTGTGCCACCGGGCGCGACCGGGTGCACGTTGCGCGCGAAGGCCGGGCCGATCAGGCGTTCCTCGGGGAACTGCGCGGCGAACGCGGGGTTCACGCGGGCGACCTTCCAGCCCTTGACCGCGTCGGGCCAGCGCGCGATGGCGGCGGCCTGCACCGCGTAGGCCGTGTCGAGATCGGCCGGCGGCGTGCCCGGATAGGCTGCGATGGACTGGCCGGCGGCGCGTGCGCTGGTGAATGCTTCTGCAACCTGCTGCGGGTTGGTGTGCCCCGGGGTGCTGTGATCGACGCTCAAGTCTGGTCCTCCGCGCCGTCGGGCGCTCTGCGAATTGCGGGCCGCGATTTTCCATGAAGCGCGGTGGCGGGCCTTACGCATGAAGGGAAGTCCGACTCTGCGCCGGGGCGGGGGCTGGGCCGGGCCGCGCAGAGAATCCCGCCATGCAAGTCCGCCACCGACGACTTCTGGCCCTGACGCGGCGCCACCCCTCGGCCATCCTGCTGATCGTGCAGCTGGCCGGGCTGCTGCTGTACCCGCTGCTGGAGTCCACCCGCATCGGCCCGCTGGCGCTGAGCGCCTTCGGCATCGCGGTGCTGGTGGTCACCACGCGCATGGTGCGCCGCACGCCCGGGCTGATGTGGCTGAGCGTGTGCCTGGCGCTGCCGGCCATCGTCATGCTGGTGCTGCAGGCGGCGCTGGACATGCACTGGCTGCAGCCCTGGTCGGCCGCGCTGGAGGCCTTGTTCTACTTCTACGCCGCGGGCAGCCTGGTCGCCTACATGATGAACGACATGCACGCGACCACCGACGAGTTGTTCGCGGCCGGTGCCACGTTCACGCTGCTGGCCTGGGGCTTCGCCTATGCCTTCGTCGTGCTGCAGGCGGTGCAGCCGGGCAGCTTCTCGGCGGCCGTCAATGCCGAGCAGCCGCGCACCTGGACCGAGCTGATGTTCCTGAGCTTCGCGCTGCTGTCCAGTACGGGCATCGGCGACGTGATTCCGGTGAAGCCGCTGGCGCGCGCGCTGACCAGCCTTGAGATGTTCGTCGGCGTCATGTATCTGGTCGCCGTGGTGTCGCGGCTGATCGGCCTGACGCTGCTGCGGCGCTGAGGCGCCCGACGTGGACCGCGTGACACGGGGCGGATCACGCGGCGCCGGCATCGTGGTCGCGCACTACCATTGCCAACGCGTCAAGGAAACTGATCAGGAGGACCCGATGCCTGGAGACGATCCGTTCGTTCAGATTGCCAAGAACCTGGAGCCCGTGCTGGCCAAGGAGCGCGCCCGCATCGAGCGCGTCGAAACCCGCATGAGGGAGTGGCAGGGCGAGTTTGCCGAGGGCACCCGGCTCGCGGGCCTCGCCGCCAAGGAGTTCCGCGAAGGCAAGGCCGCGCAGATCGCACTGGCTGCCAAGCTGAGCGTCATCGTCAAGGAGGTGGAGGAAATCAAGAAGAACATGCCCTCCATGGCCGACATCAAGGCGGTGCTGCTGAAGGTCGACGCGCTGACGGAACGGGTGAAGAAGCTGGAAGCCCGCAAGTAGCCGCCGGGGCGGCGGCTACAGTGCCCGCCATCTCGTTGCGGGTGGTCCTTCGATGTCAATTCGTGGTCTGGTTATGAGCTTGCTGCTGCTGGCAGCCCTGGGGCTGGGCTGGCACAAGCGTGAGTCGCTGCGGGGCTGGCTGGGCTCGATCCCTTCGCCGGGCCAGGCGATACCGGTCTTCAGCGAACCGTCGCAGGTCGCCGCGCCGGCCAAGGCGACGTCCCGCTTCAGGCCAGGCTCGATGCGCAAGTGCGTCAAGGAGCAGCAGGTGTCCTATACCAACGCCGAATGCCCCGCCGGACACCAGGAGCTGGCCGTGACGGCAGCGCCCGTCAACGTGCTGCCGGCGACACCCGTGCCCAAGCCCGCCGATCCTGGCAGCAGCGGACCGTCGTCTCTGCATCGGGCGCTGGACCTCACGCCCGACAGCCGGCTCAAGGACAAGCTGATGGAGCGGGCGATCGAAGGCTCACGCTAGCGCGGCCCCGGCGGCAACGTGGGTGCGCTTCCAGGCCCGCGTGCGTGGTCCTGCCAGGAATGACCCGATGCACAAGCTCGGCAACCGCAGGTTATGGACGACGCGTTTGTGACCATGCCTGGCGGCGCGGCGGCCGGCTACAGTGTCCACATGACTAGACAAGCAGACACCCCGCGCCTGGCCGGCCACAAGCTGGTCGAGGCGCTGATCGCCCAGGGTGTGGACACCGTGTTCGGCGTGCCCGGCGAGAGCTATCTCGCGGTGCTGGACGGTTTCCACGAGCATGCGGACAAGATCCGCTTCATCGCCTGCCGCCAGGAAGGCGGCGCGGCCTTCATGGCAGAGGCGCAGGGAAAGCTGACGGGCCGCCCTGGCATCTGCTTCGTCACGCGCGGGCCTGGCGCCACCAACGCCAGCATCGGCCTGCACACGGCCTTCCAGGACAGCACGCCGATGATCTTGTTCATCGGCCAGGTGGCCAGCGACCAGCGCGACCGCGAGGCCTTCCAGGAGGTGGACTACCGCCAGATGTTCGGCCCCGGCACGCTGGGCATGGCCAAGTGGGTGGGCGAGGTGCACGACCCCCACCGCCTGCCCGAGTACGTGGCCCGCGCCTTCCACACCGCGCTGCAGGGCCGCCCCGGCCCGGTGGTGCTGGTGCTGCCGGAAGACATGCTGACCCAGCCGACCGGCGCCGCCGTGCTGCCGCGCGTCGAGCCGGCCCAGGCCTGGCCCGCGCCCGGCGGACTGCGCGACCTGCGCACGCTGCTGCTGGCGGCGCAGCGGCCCTTCGTCATCGCCGGCGGCAGCGGCTGGGACGCCGAGGGCGCGAAGGCGCTGGAGCGCTTCGCCGAGAACTGGAACCTGCCAGTCGGCTGCGGCTTCCGCTTCCAGGACTGCTTCGACAACCGGCATCGGCTGTACGCCGGCGACGTCGGCATCGGCATCAACCCCCGGCTGGCCCAACGCGTGAAAGACGCGGACCTGGTGATCGCGCTGGGCGTGCGCCTGGGCGAGATGACGACCAGCGGCTACACCCTGCTGACGCCTCCACGGCCGAAGCAGAAGCTGGTGCACATCCACGCCGGCGCCGAGGAGCTGGGCCGCGTCTACAGCGCCGACCTGATGCTGCAGGCGGCGATGCCGGCCGCCGCGAAGGCGCTGGAATCGCTCACGGCGCCGCCCACGCTGCCGTGGGATGACTGGACCGCGTCGGCCCGTGCCGACTACGAAGCCAACCACGCGGCGCCCGCCGTCGAGCCAATGGACATGGCGGTGGTGATGAAGACCGTCCAGCGCCTGGCGCCGGCCGACACGGTCTATACCAACGGCGCCGGCAACTACAGCGGCTGGCTGCACCGCTACGTGCGCTACTTCGGCCTGCAGCACCATGGCCGCACGCAGCTGGCGCCGACCTCCGGCGCGATGGGCTACGGCGTGCCGGCCGCGGTGGCCGCGGCGCTGCTGCATCCGGAACGCACCGTCGTCAACGTGGCCGGCGACGGCGACTTCCTGATGACCGGCCAGGAACTGGCCACCGCCACCGGCTACGGCGCCAACCGCGGCGCCGGCCGGCTCATCAGCCTGGTGGTCGACAACGGCACCTACGGCACCATCCGCATGCACCAGGAGCGCGAGTACCCGGGTCGCGTGTCGGGCAGCGACCTGTTCAACCCCGACTTCACCAAGCTCGCCGAGGCCTTCGGCTTCGCGGCCTTCTTTGCCGAGACCACCGAGCAGGTCGGCCCGGCGCTGGATGGCGCCATCGCTTCGGGCAAGCCGGCGCTGCTGCACCTGCGCCTGTCCAGTGACGTGTCCACCTCGCGCAGCACACTGACGGCCATCCGTGAGGCCGCACGCCAGCGCCTCGGCGGCTGAGCCCGCCCCTGGGGCACAATGTGTCCCGTCATGAAGAACCCCGCCCGCCAGCAGCGCAACACGCCCACCGCCGACACGGTGGCGGGCCTGCGTGCGGCCGTGGCCATCCAGCGCCCGGTCGCAGACTCCTGAGCCCGGCGATCCCCGTTCTTCCCTTCATCAGCGCAACCTCGATCGCCGGGCCCACACCCCGCGCGATGCCGTGCCGCCGCCAACCCTGTGCACCAGGCGGCACGGCCCTGACCGAGGTCTGCCATGTCCGCCTTTCCCGCCACTGCCAACGCTGGCGAGCGCCTGCTCAGCGAGCTTGACCACCGCCGCCTGAACCGCCTGCCGGAGGCGTCCGCGCACGCTGCGCTGCAGGACCTGCTCGATGGCGCCGAGCTGCTGCCGTCGCGGCAGCTGCCGGCCGACGTCGTGTCGATGAACTCCGAGATCGAGGTGCTGGGCCCGCAACCCGGCCAGCAGCAGCGGCTGACGCTGTGCTACCCGGCCGAGGCCCGGCCCGAGCAGGGCCGCATCTCGGTGCTGTCGCCGGTGGGCCTCAGCCTGCTGGGCCGCAGCGTGGGCGAGCGGGTCCGCTGGCAGGCCGGCCATGGCGCCAGCGGCGACCTGCTGATCCAGGCGCTGCGCTACCAGCCCGAGGCCAGCGGCGACTTCGACCGCTGACCGCTTCGCATCCACGCCTCCAGCCCGCCGTCGCCGGCAGGCTGGCAGCCGCCCCTGCGCGGCGCTCTTGACCCGAGGTCGTTCCCATGTCCCGTTCCATCCTGCTCGTCACCGATTTCTCCCAGCCCGCCGAGGCCGCCGCGCAGCGCGCCGTACTGCTGGCCCGCCAGCGCCGTTGCGAGCTGCTGCTGGCCCACCTGGCCGACAGCGGCCCGCCCGACGTGGCCGAGCGACTGCCACGCTACGCGGCCATGCTGGCGCGCCGCCACCGGCTGCCGGTGCGGCTGCTGGGCTCGCTGGACCTGCCCGGCCTGCGCCAGGCCGCCGCGGCCCAGGCCGGGCTGCTGGTGATGGGCTGGCCGCCGCCCGCCGCGGGCCGCTGGCCGTGGTCCGCCGGCTTGTTCGCGGCACGCCTGCTGTGGCGCCTGGACTGCCCGCTGTTGGTGGTGCGCCGGCCTGCCCGCCACACCTACACCCGGCTGCTGGTCGCGCTGGGCGCGGCGCCGGCGCCGGCCACCAGTCTGCTGCGCGCCGCGGCCGAGATGGCGCCGGACGCCGAGCTGGAGTTGTTCCACGTCATCGACACCCGGCAGGAGGCCCACCTGCTGGCGGCCGAGGCCGGCCGGCGGTCGCTGCGCGAGTACCGCGAGGCGCTGGACCAGCACGGCCACCGCCACCTGCGGCGCCTCAGCGATGCGCTGGACGCGCGCCGCAACCGGCTGATGTACACGCTGGGCCGCGGCGACCCGGCGCGCCAGATCCTGGTGCAGCAGGACTACGGCCGCGCCGAGCTGGTGGTCACCGGCCGCGGGCGGCGGCCGGCCTGGCAGGAGCTGATGCTGGGCAGCACGGCGGCGCGGCTGCTGCGGCACATGCGCTGCGACCTGCTGGTGTGGCCCGATCCCTGCGAGCCGCGGCCCTGCCAGAATGCGGCGCATGCAAGAAGTCGCCTTGGAACTCCGCGGTGAGTACATCGAACTGGACAAGCTGCTGAAGGCCACCGGCCTGGCGGACAGCGGTGGCCAGGCCCGCGCGCTGATCACCGCCGGCGAGGTGCGCGTGGACGGCCAGGTCGAGCTGCGCAAGACCGCCAAGATGCGCGCCGGCCAGCTCGTCGAGTTCGGTGGCCAGCGGGTGCGCGTCGTCGCCGCAGGCTGACGCTTTCCAACTCCGGGCAGACCCGCTCCCGCATTTGGGGGTGTTCAGGGAATGCCCGGCGTTGACCCGCGGATGCGGAAACGAAACACTGTTCCAACTGCATGAGGGCCGAGGCCGCCGACCGGACACCGCCGGGTGACCGGGGTCTCGACCCCCGATGCAGTGCGGTGCGCCTGCTGCGCCCGCTCCCTCTGAGCCCCAAGCGAGCCGGTGCCGCGAGGGGGTCACACCCCTCACGGCCTGCCGCCGGTTCCACCGCTTCCTGACCGCTGAGCGCTGCGCGCCCGACCCCTGACGGGCCGGGTGCCGGGCGAACTCGTGCCTGCCGCAACGCGGCGGCAGGGAGCGGCATGCACAACAAACAAATCCGCGCGCCGCCTCAGCGCGCACAGGAGACATGCCATGACCCCTCGCAAGCCCACCCGCGGCCTGCTGGCCTCGTCCATCTCGCTCGGCCTGCTGGCCGCCTGCGGGGGCGGCCAGAACGGGACGCCCGGCTTCGCCACCACGCAGTCCAGCGAGCAGGCCACGGCCGGCCGCCTGGATGCGTCCGGCGCCGAGGCCGCGACCGCCCGGGCGCTGGCGGCCCGCGCGCCGCGCCCCATCGCGCCGGCGCCCGTGCCCGTCATCGACGCCGTCAGCCTGACCGACACGAGCGCACCGCTGCTGTTCGACACCGGCACCCGCAACTACGCCGCGCCGACGACCATCAGCGGCCTGCACAACCCGGCCAACTACCGCGCGGCGCCGCGCCTGCCGGCCTGGCAGTTCGCCACCGTGGACCCGACCAACGGCGTGCTGACCTTCGAGCGCGAGACCGCGCCCGACATCGGCTGGCACGGCCAGTCGCGCAAGGGCAAGGTGCGGGTCACCGGCGGCTCGTCGGCCGCCGCCAACCGCGTCTACACGGTGTTCAACAAGGAGCAGCTGCTGGCGGCGCTGCGCGAGGCCAAGAACGAGCCAAAGATCATCCGCATCGTCGGCCACATCGACTTCCGCTGGCGCGACAGCAACACGGTGTTCGAGGAATACACGGGCTTCCTGGACCAGAAGAACGGCGGCAGCTTCTCCATCCCGTCCAACACGACGCTGGTGGGCATCAACGACAGCAACGGCCGCCCGGCGCGCATCACCGGCACGCAGATCCTGATCGGCATCGAGGCCGCCACCACGTCGGCCGGCGCCGAGGCCGACTTCAAGGCCTGGGTCGCTGCCGGCAAGGACCCGGAACTGTTCCCGACCTGGACGCGCAACATCATCCTGCGCAACCTGGCCATCGACACGCCCTGGGACGTGAACCCCGAGGACAGCGGCAATGCCTACATGGACGGCATCGCCATCACGCGCGGCCAGCAGATCTGGGTCGACCACGTGACTCTCAGCGACGGCGACACGCCCGACTCGCTGGCCAGCGACACCCGCCACGACGGCGCGCTGGACATCATCCGCGGCAGCGACTACGTCACCGTCTCCAACAGCGTCTTCACCAAGCACCACAAGACCACGCTGGTGGGCAATGGCGACTCGGGCCGCGCCTGGAGCGACGCCGGCCGCCTGCACGTGACCATGACCGGCAACTGGTGGGACCACCCCTACAGCCGCCTGCCGCTGGTGCGCTTCGGCCAGCTGCACCTCTACAACAACCTCGTCAGCGGCAGCACGACGACGGACGACGCCGACAAGAAGTTCGCCTCCGGCCTGGATGTGCGCTACCAGTCCGACGTGATCTCGGAGAACAACTTCTACGAGTTCACCGGCCTCAAGCCCAAGGAGGTCTGCGGCAAGCTGGCCGGTGGCAAGCAGGCCATCAGCTTCCGCAGCTCGGGCCACCGCTTCATCAGCGACAAGGACGACGCCGGCAAGCCCATGGCGGGCGTCATCGACATCGAGCTGCAGGGCTGCGAAGGCCTGCCGGTGGCGCAGAACTGGGTGCCGCCCTATGCCTACACGCTGCGCAGCGCCGACGCGATCCGCAGCGCCGTGCAGCAGTCGGCCGGCGCGGGCCGGCTGGGCCTGTACGCGGTGAGCGGCCCCGTGCCGGCGCCGCTGCCCAGCTCACCCGCGCCCAGCCCCGCACCGACGCCGCCGGCACCCGCTCCGACGCCGACACCGCCCCCGCCCGCACCGACGCCCGCGCCGAACCCGCCGCCGCTGATCCCCGGCACGGCCTGCACGGTCACGCTGCCCTGCAGCACCGGCAGCGGCGAGCAGGTGATGAGCCCGCTGGTGACCGCCGTCGTGCCCGCTGCCAGCTATGTGCAGGAGACCGGCACCTACACGCTGTCGGGCGCCGGTGCGGTGGCCTCGGGCACGTCGTACTCGTTCAGCACCAAGTACACGGCGCTGGTCGGCGACTTCACGTTCACGGCCCGCATCGCCAGCCAGGGCGGCAGCGGCTCCGGCGGGCGCGCCGGCGTCGTCGCAATGGAGGCGCTGACCGGCACGCCGGCCTATGCCTGGACGGCACGCTACGCGTCCACCGGCGAGATCCGCGCGGCGATCAACGCCAACAACAAGTCCAACCTGAGCGGCTTCGACAGCTCGACGCCGCCCGTCTGGGTGCGCATCCGGCGCGTGGGCACGTCGGTCTACCAGGCCGCCTCGACCGATGGCGTGACCTGGTCGGAGAAGACGCCGGCCAACCTCGTCACCTCGGCCGCCACGCTCTACGTGGGCCTGGCGCTCTCGTCGGGCAGCAACAGCACGGTCGTCACGGCCGATTTCGACAACGTCAGCATCGTCGGCGGTGGCCGCTGACCTGCAAGGAGCAGTTCCATGAAGAAGTTCAACATCACCACGCTGGCCGCCACGCTCGCGCTGGCTCTCGGCGCCGGTGCAGCCCAGGCTGCGGCCACCAGTGAAGTCGCCTATGGCTCGCTGTCGGGTTCGGCCATCACCTTCTCCGAGCTGGCCGGCGGCGCCATCGACGGCCTGCTGAGCAGCGGCGGCGTGCAGTTCGGCAAGCGGTTCGACGGCCAGGAGCTGGCCGTGGCCAAGGTGCCGGTGCCGGGCGAGGTCGAGCAGGAATGGTTCGACGATCTCAGCTTCGGAGCCCCCGCTGCGGGCCTGACGCTGGTGGCAGGTGCCGCCGGCGCCAACCTCGGCGCCTTCAACTACGGTGACGCGAATGGCGTGGCGCTTTTCGGCGTCGGCCCGCAGGCCAGCTACGCCGACGGCCTTGGTGCCATCTCGGCCCGCTTCGCCGCACCGGTGTCGGCGCTGGGCTTCCAGCTGCGCGACGTGGACGGCGGCGCCGTCACGCTGAGCCTCTATCGCCTGGATGGCAGCCTGATCCAGAACGTCGACCTGAGCGGCCGCAGCGACGGCTTCTTCGCCTTCGCCCGCAGCGGCGGCACGGCCGACATCGCCGGCTTCTCGCTGACCAACCGCGACAGCTACTACGGCGTGTCCATGGACAACCTGCTGCTGTCCGCCGCGCCGGTGCCCGAGCCGTCCGTGGCGCTGCTGCTGCTGCCGGGCCTGATGACCCTGGGCGTGATCGCCCGCCGCCGCCGTTCCAACAACACCTGAGGAGACCCACCATCATGAAGATCCGCAACACCTGCCTGGCCCTCGCGATGCTCGCGCTGGGCAGCTCCGCCTCGGCCCAGACCACGCTGGTCGCCGGCGACATCAGCTTCACCGGCTTGGCCCGCGAGTCGGCCTACGGCGGCTTCTCCTTCGTCAGCTGGGTGGACCTGGCGGTCGACACCAGCATCACCTTCTCGGACAACGGCCTGAAGGCCGACGGCACGTTCAAGACCAGCGTGCAGAAGGAGAACACCTGGGTCTGGACGGCCACCAGCGCCGTCGCGGCCGGCACCCAGGTGGTGGTCTACGGCGGCAGCTTCAACACCGCCACGGGTACGGTGAGCGGCAGCAGCTCGGGCCAGGGTGGCAAGAACGTCAGCACCGGCACGCTGGCCATCCAGCCCACGGCCGACGCGGCCGTCTATGCATTCGATTTCTCCAGCAGCGGCGAGGTCGTCTACGCCAAGCAGGGCGCCAGCTTCATCGCGGCGATCAACGCCTTTGCGACGCCGCCGTCGACCAGCAGCGACAACCCCTTGGCCAGCGGCCTGGGCAGCGACATCCAGGTGCTGAACTATGCGAGCGCCGGCGGCGACGCCGTCTTCCAGCGGACCGAGTGGTACAGGGGGCCGACGACCGGCCTGACCGTGGACGGCTACAAGGCCGCCATCGGGACGCTGAGCAACTGGAGCAGCGACACCGGCACAAGCGCCTTCAAGGGCCTGGGGCTGCTGGAAGGCGCGGGCCAGACCGCCGTCGCGACCGGCGCGGCGGTCGGCGTCGGCGCCGGCGACTTCACCATCGTCGCCGCGCCCGTGCCGGAGCCCGAGACCTATGCGCTGATGCTGGCCGGCATCGCCGTGGTGGGCGGCATCGCGCGCCGCCGCGGGCTGCGCCGCTGACGACGTGCGATGGCGGGGAGGGGCGGGCCGACCGCGCTCAGCGCAACAGCGTCAGCAGCTGCTCCAAGCCGCCCGCGTTGATGGCCACGCGGGCCTGTTCGCGCACCTTGGGCTTGGCATGGAAGGCCACGGACAGGCCGGCCGCACCCATCATGGGCAGGTCGTTGGCGCCGTCGCCGACGGCGATCGCCTGGTCGGGGCGGCAGCCGATCTGCTCGCAGCAGCTCAGCAGCATCAGCCGCTTCTGCTCGCCGTCGCAGATGTCGCCCCAGTCCTGCATGACGACGCGGCCGGTGAGGGCGCCATCGGCAATCTCCAGCTCGTTGCTGCGCACGAAGTCCATGCCCAGCTCGGCCGCCACAAACCGCGTGAAGAACGTGAAGCCGCCGGACACCAGCACCAGCTTGAGCCCGGCGCGTTTGAGCGCCGCGCACAGCTCGCGCGCGCCGGGGTTGAAGGTGAGCCGCTCGGCCAGCACGCGGTCCAGCACCGTGGCGGGCACGCCGGCCAGGATGGCCAGGCGCCGGCGCAGGCTGTCGCGGAAGTCCGTGATCTCGCCGCGCATGGCAGCCTCGGTGATGGCGGCGACTTCCTCGCCTTTGCCGGCCAGCGCGGCGATCTCGTCGATGCACTCGATGCTGATCAGCGTCGAGTCCATGTCGAACGCGGCGAGCTTGAAGTGGGCCAGCGGGGGCAGGGCGGGGCCGTCGCGCAGGACGAGGCCTTCGGAAGCAGAGGAGTTCGCAGACATGCGCCGGATTATCCCGGCGCTCAGCTCTTCACCGGCTGCCCCAGCAACCTCAGCACCTCGCGCACGGCCTGGGCGCGGTCCTGCGGGCTGCTCAGCGCCTTCTCCACGCGCAGCTTCTCGTTGCCCACCAGTTTGATGTTGCGGTTCTTCTGCACCAGCTCGATGACGCGCATCGGGTCTATGGGCGGGTTGGGGCGGAAATTGATGTTGATGATGCTGGGTGCGGCGTCGACCTTGATGACGCCGTAGGGCTTGGCCAGCACGCGCAGGCGGTGCAGGTCGAAGAGGGTCTGGCCTTGGGTCGGCAGCTTGCCAAAGCGGTCGGTGATCTCCTCCAGCATCGCGTCGATCTGCTCGGGCTTCTCGGCCGTGGCCAGGCGCTTGTACAGGCTCAGCCGCACCTGTACGTCGCCGCAGTAGGCGTCGGGCAGCAGTGCGGGCGCGTGCAGGTTGATCTCGGTGTTGGTGGAGAAGGCGCCGGTGGGCGACAGCAGGTCGGGCTCGCGGCCTGACTTGAGCGCGCGCACGGCCTCGCTGAGCATGTCGTTGTAGAGCTGGAAGCCCACCTCCATCATGTTGCCGCTCTGGTTGTCGCCCAGCACCTCGCCGGCACCGCGGATCTCCAGGTCGTGCATCGCGAGGTAGAAGCCCGAGCCCAGTTCCTCCATCGCCTGAATGGCGTCCAGCCGCTGCGTGGCCTGTTTCGTCAGGCCTTGCAGGTCGGGCACCATCAGGTAGGCATAGGCCTGGTGGTGGGACCGGCCCACGCGGCCGCGCAGCTGGTGCAGCTGCGCCAGGCCGAACTTGTCGGCGC
>CAMLKW010000098.1 GCA_946480605.1 uncultured Roseateles sp.
GCGGCGGCGGACCCCCGCGATGCCCGGGCACCACCACCGTGGTCCGCCATGGTCGAGGTGGCTTACTGTGCGGTCTGCCCGCGCTTCTCGTACTTGCGCACCAGCCGCCCGAAGCGGCTGCGCTCCTTGCCGGCCAGGCGTGCGGCCTCGCTGACGTTGCCCTGCGTGTGCAGCAGCAGCGCGTGCACGTAGCGGCGCTCGAAGTCGGCGATCACGCGGGCCTTGGCCTCGGCGAAGGGCGTGACGCGGAAGTCGGGCGGCCGGGCCTGGTCAGCATCGGCGTCCGGCCCGAGAGTGGGGGACGGCGTTGGCAGGCCCAGCTCCACCATGCGGCCCTCGCCCAGCAGGAAGCAGCGGTGCACGCGGTGCTCCAGCTCGCGCACATTGCCCGGCCAGGTCTGCAGCGGCGAGCGCAGCGCGTCGCGGCTGGCGGGGCTGAGCGTGCGGCCGGGCATGCGGTACTGGGCGCAGAGGCGGCGCACAAAGGTCTCGGCCAGCAGCAGCGCGTCGCCGGGCCGCTCGCGCAGCGGCGGCAGCTGCACGGTCAGCAGGTCGAGGCGGAACAGCAGGTCGGCGCGGAAGCGGCCGATGCCGGCCAGCGCGGCCAGGTCGGCATTGGTGGCAGCGATCAGGCGCACGTCGGCCTGGTGGAAGCGGGTGGCGCCGACCGGGCGGTAGCTGCGGTCCTGCACGAAGCGCAGGATCACGGCCTGCGCGCGCGCAGACAGCGAGTCGATCTCGTCCAGGAACAGCGTGCCGCCCTCGGCAAGACCGGCCAGGCCGCGGCTCTCGCCCTTGGCGTCGGTGTAGGCGCCGCGTGCATGGCCGAACAGCTCGGCCTCGAACAGCGAGTCGGGCACGGCGCCGCAGTTCAGCGGCACGAAGGGGCCGGCGCGGCGCGCGCTGCAGTAGTGGATGGCGCGGGCAGCCAGCTCCTTGCCGGTGCCGGTCTCGCCGCACAGCAGCACGGTGGCATCGACCGCCGCCCACTGCTGCAGGTGCGCGAGCACCTGGCGGAAGCGCGGCGATTCACCGATCAGATTGAGCGCGCTCCAGTCCGGCGCGATGCGGTCGTCCACCGAGAGGCCCCAAGTTGGCGTAGCTGCATGCTAGGAGGCGGAGCGCGGCGGTGAATCCACAATGTGGACGACGCCACCGTCCCGCGGCCGGAAATTGGGCAACCAGTTGTTGCAGCGCAAGGCGCACCCCGTCGGAGCGCTCAGCCGGCCGGCGGCCGCATCTCGCGGCTGAAGCGCAGGGCGTCGGACGGCGATCGCGTGTCGGGCTGACGCTCGAAGCCCAGCACCCTCATCAGGCCCAGCATGGCGTGGTTGCCGGGCAGCACATGGCCGACCAGCCGCTGCGTGCCGCGCGACGCGGCGTAGTCGATCAGCGTCTGCATCAGGAGGCGCCCCAGACCCTGGCGCTTGCGATCGCTGCGCACCATGACGGCGAACTCGGCCACCACGTTGTCCGGATCGCGCATCAGCTGCGCCAGGCCCAGCGTGCGGCAGCCCTCGGGGGCGTGGGGGTCGATGGCGATGAAGGCCATCTCCCGCTCGTAGTCGATCTGCGTCAGCCGCGCCAGCTCGTCGTGGGACAGCGCGTGCGGCGCCTCGAAGAAGCGCATGCGCAGGTCCTCGGGCGCGGCGGCCTCAAGGAATTCGCGGCACTGCCCCTCGTCCTCCGGCCGGATGGGGCGCACGACCAGGGGCGTGCCCCGCCAGGCCAGCTCGCGCTGCAGTTCGGCGGGGTAGGGGCGGACCGCAAAATTGCGCACCCCGGCCGGGCGCAGCGCGGACAGGCGCACGCGCGCGTCCAGCGCCAGCACGCCGTGCTCGTCGGCCCACAACGGATTGATGTCCAGCTCCGCCAGTTCCGGCAGGTCGGCCAGCATGCGGGCCACGGCGATCAGCGCATCGCCCACGGCATCGACCTGCGCAGGCGGCCGGTTGCGGTAGCCCGCCAGCAGGCGGGACACGCGGGTGCGCTTCACCAGGTCGCGTGCCAGCGCGCGGTTGAGCGGCGGCAGCGCCACGGCGCGGTCGGCCAGCACCTCGACGGCCGTGCCGCCCTGGCCGAACATCAGCACCGGCCCAAAGACCGGGTCGACGTGCGCGCCGACGATCAGCTCCTGTGCCTGTGGCCGCATCGCCATCGCCTGCACGCTGAAGCCTTCGAGGCGGGCCTCGGGGTGCTCCTCCCGCAGCCGCGCCAGCATCGCGTGCGCGGCGTCGGCCACCGCGGCGGCATCCGCCAGGTTCAGGCGCACGCCGCCGGCGTCGGACTTGTGCAGGATGTCGGGCGAGACGATCTTCAGCGCCACCGGCCCGCCGATCTCGCGCGCGGCAGTGGCGGCGGCCGCGGGCGAGGCCACAACGCGCCGCGTCGGCACGACGGGGATGCCGCAGGCCTGCAGCAGCTGCTTGGCCTCGACCTCGTCCAGCCACTCGCGGCCGGCCGCGAGCGCGCCGGCGATGAGGCGGCGCGCGCAGGCCAGATCGGGCTCCGCCAGGGCGCTTGCGGCCGGCGTCTGGCGCAGGGCGGCCTGGTTGCTGCGGTAGTCCTGCATCAGCGCGAACGCCCGCACCGCCTCCTCCGGCGTGTCGTAGTGGGCAATGCCGGCCTGCTCGAAGACGCGGCGCGCGGGGCGGGCGCCGTCGCCGCCCAGCCAGCAGCTCATCACGTGGCCTTGCGCGGCCGCCAGGCGCGGCGCGCAGGCCGTGGCGATCTCGTGGCTGGTGGCGATGGCGGTCGGCGCCTGCACGAACAGCAGGGCGCCGGCCTCGGGTGCGCCGAGCAGCGCGTCGAAGGTGTCGACGTAGCGCTGCACGGGGGCGTCGCCGATGATGTCGATGGGGTTGCCGCGCGACCAGTGAGGCGGCAGCACCGCGTTGAGCCGGCGTATCAGCTCGCCGCCCGGCCGCGCCAGCCGGACGCCGAGCGCGGACGCCGCGTCGGCCGCCATGACGCCGGCCCCGCCGCCGTTGGTCACCACCATCAGCTCGGTGGCGGGGTTGTCGCGGAAGCGGGCCAGCGTCTGCGCCGCGATGAACAAGTCCTTCAGCGTGTCGACCCGGAGCATGCCGGCGCGGCGGATGGCGGCGTCGAAGACGATGTCCTCGCCCGCCAGCGCGCCGGTGTGCGAGGCCGCGGCCCGCATGCCCGCGGGCGCGCGGCCGGCCTTGACGACGATGACCGGCTTGGCGCGCGCGGCGGCCCGCGCCGCCGACATGAACTTGCGCGCCGAGGTGATGGACTCGATGTAGAGCAGGATGGCACGCGTGTGCCGGTCCGTGGCGAGGTAGTCCAGCAGGTCGCCGAAGTCGACGTCGGCGCTCTCGCCCAGGGAGACGAGGTGGGAGAAGCCGATGTGCTCGGTGTTGGCCCAGTCCAGCAGCGCGGTGAGCAGCGCGCCGGACTGCGACACCAGCGCCAGCCCGCCGGGCAAGGCATCGCTTGGGGTGAAGCTGGCGTTCAGGCCGACGTGGGGGCTCAGCAGGCCGATGCAGTTGGGCCCCAGCAGGCGTAGCGTGTGGGGGCGCGCCGCATCGAGCGCGGCCTGCTTGTGCTGCGGCGTCAGGCCGGCCGTCAGGACGACGGCGGCCCGCGTGCCTCGCGCGGCCAGTTGTGCGACGAGCGGCGGCACGGTGTCGGGCGGCGTGCACAGCACGGCCAGGTCGGGCACGAAGGGCAGTTCGGCGACCGTGCCGAAGCAGGGCGCCCCGTCCAGCGTCTGCAGCCGCGGGTTGACGGGCGCCAGCGGGCCCGTGAAGCCGCCGGCGGCGAGGTTGCGCCAGACGGTGGTGCCCACGCGGCCGGGCCGGTCCGAGGCGCCGAAGACGGCCACGGAGCGGGGCGACAGCAGGCGGTCGAGATGGCGTTGGGTCATGTGCGTCTCAGGCGCTCAGGCGAAGCTGAGCACCGCCCGGCCGTCGATGCGGCCGTGCCGGAGTCCGTCGAGGACGCGGTTGATGTCTTCGAGGCGATGCGTCGTGGTGCTCGCGTGCACCACGCCCTCGGCGGCGAACTGCAGCGCCTCGGCCAGGTCCTGGCGGGTGCCGACGATGGAGCCGCGCACGGTCTTGGCATTGAGCACGACGTCGAAGATCGGCAGCGCGAAGTCGCCGGGCGGCAGGCCCACCATGGACATGGTGCCGCGCTTGTGCAGCATGCCCAGCGACTGCGCGAAGGACTCGCGCGACACGGCCGTCACCAGCGCCCCGTGCACGCCGCGCAGTTCCTGCTGCAGCATCGCGACCGGGTCCTGCTCGGCGGCGTTGACGCACAGCTCGGCGCCCAGGCGCTGGGCCAGCTGCAGCCGGCTGCGGTCGATGTCCACAGCGGCGACGTGAAAGCCCATGGCGCGCGCGTACTGCACGGCCAGGTGGCCCAGGCCGCCCACGCCCACGACGGCCACCCACTGGCCGGGCCGGGCGTCGAGCACCTTCAGGCCCTTGTAGACCGTCACGCCGGCGCACAGGATGGGCGCCAGCGACTCGAAGGACAGCCCGTCGGGCAGGTGGCCCACGTAGGCGGGGTCGGCCAGCACGTACTCGGCAAAGCCGCCGTTGACCGTGTAGCCGGTCATCTGCTGGCCGTCGCACAGCGTCTCCCAGCCCGTCAGGCAGTGCTCGCAGTGGCCGCAGGCGGTGTGCAGCCAGGGCACGCCGACGCGGTCGCCCTCGCGGATGTTGCGCACGCCCGCGCCCACGGCGGCCACGTGCCCGACGCCCTCGTGGCCGGGAATGAAGGGCAGCGGCGGCTGCACCGGCCAGTCGCCGTCGGCCGCGTGCAGGTCGGTGTGGCAGACGCCGCAGGCGGCCACCTTGACGAGGATGCGGCCCGGCGGGACGTCGGGAACGGGCACCTCCTCCAGGCTCAGCGGCTCGCGGTAGGCGCGGACGACGGCGGCTTTCATGGTGGGCATGGCGGCTCCTGGGGCCGCGCTCAGGAGCGGCGTCCGAACAGCCTGTAGGCCGGGCAATAGCCGACCAGCCCGGTCAGCAGCGGAACCAGCCCGACGTAGCCGATGGGGCTGATGAAACCCAGCGCGGCCGCCGCCACCAGCGCCGCGCCCACCGCGACGCGAAGGACGCGATCCAGGGAACCCACATTCATCGCCATGACGCTCTCCAGCCACTGAGCACCCTGCTCAGGCCAGGCCAGCGTAGTGGCCGGCAGCGCGGGCGGCCTTGCGTTGCATCAAGCCGGCCCGGATTGCCCCCGCGGGCGGGCTCAGGGCGCCTCGGCCGGCCGTACTTCGACGGACCAGGCCTGACCCATGTCGGTGCCCTCGGGCAGCCCGATGTGGACGTCGCCGTCGCGCCCGTGGGCGCCGACGAAGCGCCAGGCGGCACCTCCCGCCGACGGCAGCTTGGACGGCAGGCGGTGCACGTGGTACTCGCCCGGCAGGATGGGGACGCGCTGCCCGGTCACCGTGAAGCCGCTCAGCCGCCGGCCTTCGGGCACCCGCACCCGGTAGCACTCGGCGCTCATGGGCGGGCCTGCGGCGGGCTGGAGGCCGCGGCGGCGACCCGGGCCACGCGGCGCAGCGTCTCGCGTGCGAGCAGGTAGGCGTGGATCTGTGATGGGGTCATGCCTGCGCGCGGGCGCGGGGAGCGCTTCGGCGCAGCAGGGCGAGCAATCGGCTTGGCCATGATTCAGTGCCTCTTCCGAATCGGTGCTGGCGGTTCAAGAGCACGAGGAGGCCTCACGGCGGCCCGCGCGCGGCGGGCTGGCCGTGAGGCGCGGCGACGGGCTTGTTGCGGTTCCAGCCCGTCTCAGTGAGTGCTGACGGCGATGCGCCGCGGCTGCGCGTGGGCCTGCTTGGGGATGCGCAGCGTCAGCACGCCGTCCTTCAGGCTGGCGTCGATGCGGGCGGTGTCCAGCTCGCGGCTCAGCGTGAAGCTGCGGCGGTAGCGCGGCACGCGCAGTTCGGCATAGACCGCCTCCAGCCCCTGGGGCGCCTCGGGGTGCACCCGCCCCTCGATGAGGAGCGAATCGCCCTCCACATGCAGCTCCAGCTCGTTGCGCGGTACGCCCGGCATGTCGGCGAGCAGCGTGATGCCGGTCTCGTCCTCGAACACGTCGACGGCCGGCGCCACGGCGCGTTCGGCGAAGCCGCCATCCGTGCCGGCCTGGGGCTTGTCGCTCGGGGTGATTTGCGGGTTCATGGTGTGACTCCTTCCTTCATGGCCTTGATCACTGGATGGCGATGCGCTTGGGCTGCGCGGCCTCGCGCCGCGCGATGCTGACCTGCAGCACCCCGTCGCGGTAGCTGGCCTTGACATGGTCCGGGTCGACGTCGTCGGGCAGCGCGACGGCACGGTCGAAGCGGCCGGTGGCACGCTCGCGCGCATGGAAGCGCTGGCGCTCGCTGCCGGCCGCGGGCGCGGTCCGCTCGCCCACCAGGCGCAGCACGCCGCGGTCGAGGGTGACCTCGATCTTGCCGGCGTCCAGGCCGGGCGCGAAGGCGTAGACCTCCACGCTCTGCGGCGTGCGCCCGACGTTGATCTGCGGCAGCGTGCCGCTGGCGACCGAGCGGATGCTGGCGGGCAGGCCGGCCGAGCCGAGCAGTTCGTCCAGCTCGCGGTGCAGGCGGTCGAAGGGTCCGAACAGGCTGTTCGGATGGGTCAGCAATGAGTGGAACATGGCTTGATCTCCGTTCAGTGGTGTTCACCGGCCGGGGGCGTCCAGCCGGTCGCAGCGGAGTTAGGCGCGGGCCGGCGCATTTCAAGGGGTGGGCGATGTCCCTGGAATTAGGGGCGGCCGGGTCGACCCGGAGCGGCGGCTATGCTGGCGCGCAACCCAGCTCGTCGTGAACACCATGCGCGCCGTTTTCAGCCTCCTTGCCCTCGTCATCGTCGCGGCCATCGTGTTGTCGCTGGTCAAGAAGCAGGCTGGCGCCTTGAAGCCGGCGGCGCCGGCCGGCGCGAGCGCGGCATCGCAGCCGGAGCCCGCGGCCGTGCCGCAGCCGCAGGCGGTGGGGCAGCAGGTGCAGGGCTCCATCGACGAGGCCGCCCGCCGCACCGCCGAGGCTGCGTCCGCCGCCACGAACTGAGCCGCGTGGCCGGCCACAAGCTGTTCTTCGCGCTGCGGCCGGACGAGGCGGCGGCCGAACGCATCGAGCATGTCGTCATGGCCGAGCACCAGGCGCGCGGCCTGCCACCGCGGCTGCGGCCCCGGCGCATCTTCCACATCACGCTGCACTACTTCGGCTGTTTCGACGGCGAGCCGGACGAGCGGCTGCTGGCGGCCGCCGGCCGGGCGGCGTCGGAGCTGGCGTGGCCGGCCTTCGACCTGCAGTTCGACCGCTTCGCCAGCTGGGGCGAGGCGGGTGCCCGCCACCATCCCTTCGTGCTGACCGGCGGGCAGGGCCTGGAGGCAGCGCGCGAGCTGCGCGATGCGCTGGTGGAGCGCCTGGTGGCCCATGGCTTTGCGGCACCCGGCCGCCCCTACGAGCCGCACCTGACGCTGCGCTACGACAAGCAGCCCGCGCCGGCCTGGCCGGTGGACCTGGCCGGCTGGGTGGCCAGCGAATTCGTGCTGGTGAAAAGCGTGCAGGGCCAGACGCGGCACGAGGTGCTGCGGCGCTGGCCGCTGCAGGGCTAGCGTCCTACAGCCGGCAGCGTCGCCGGCCGACCGCCCAGGCCCGGTGACGTCGCCAGCATGGCCGCATCGCTTCAGGAGAGATCGCCATGATCAAGCATGTCATTGCCCTGGTCGCCGCTTCCGGCCTGGCGGCCAAGCTGGTGCAGCACCTCATCCAGCGGCAGCAGACGCAGCGCGGCCGCGACGAAGGCCGGCGCCATCGCGACGAGGTGAACCGCTGGGAGGCCGAGGGCGGCAACCTGCCGCCGGCCCCGCCCAGGCAGGCCGCCGCACCACGCCGCCGTGCCGCTGCGAAGACTGTGAAGAAGGCTGCGGCCGGGGGCTGATGGCGGACCGGCAAAAGAAGGCCGCCCCGAGGGGCGGCCGGTGCCGTGAGCGGGGGCGGCGTCAGACCTTGTCCTTGGTGAACCAGTCGTCCGTCGCGCGGCGCTCCCAGCTGGCGATCTGCTTCTCGGCCTCGTCCTTGGCGACGCCGTAGCGCTCCTGGATCTTGCCGGCGAGCTGGTCGCGGCGGCCGGCGACGACGTCGAGGTCGTCGTCGGTCAGCTTGCCCCATTGCTCGCGCACCTTGCCGGTGACCTGCTTCCATTGGCCTTCGATGCGATCCCAGTTCATGGTGACTCCTTCGGTGAGATGCGGCGATGCCGCGGTGAAGTCACTGTGCCTGTGCGGGCATCGCTAACGGGTCGGACCAGCGGGGAGATGGCTGTAGGAACAGGACTATCAGCCGCCCGCCACCGCCTGCGCCAGCGCGCGCACGCTCAGCGGCGCCGAGCCCTCGGCCTTGTTGGAGATGGTCACGAAGCAGTCCTGCCCGGCACCGGCCGTGCCGCGGATGACGCGGGCCAGCTCGGCGCGCGTGTCGGGGTCGGGGTCCAGCATCTCGGCGAACTCGCCGTACTTCTTCTCCGCGTCCTCGTAGCCGTAGGCGCCGTGCAGGCGGTTCAGGTTCCAGCGCGCCACCAGCGGCCCGGGCCACAGCGCACGCAGCAGCGGCAGTTGCTGCGCCAGCGGTGGCAGCTTGGGATGCAGACCCAGGCAGTAGCGCGCGCCCGTGTCGCGCAGCAGCGCGGCGAACTCGGTGCTCAGCCAGGCCGCGTCGCGCACCTCCACGGCCACGACGCCGGCCGGCAGCGCTGGCAGGGCGCGCAGCAGGGCATGCAGGCGGTCCAGCTGCTCGGGCATCCGTCCGAGCAGGCCGCCGGGCAGCGGGCTGATCTGGAACACCAGCGCGCCGATCTTGCCGCCCAGGCCTTCGGCGGCCGGCTCGATGAAGTCCTGCTGCGCCACGGCCGCGTCGAGGAACAGCGGGTTGGGCTGCTGGCCGCGGCCATCCTCGTCGCGGATCAGCGCGTCGGTCACGAGGCTGGGCGCCTTCACCGTGAAGCGGAAGCCCGCCGGCACCTGTTCGGCGTAGCGCTGGAACTCGCTGGCGGCCAGCGGCTTGTAGAAACCGCGGTCGATGCCGACGGCGCGCAGCAGCGGATGCGCCGCGTAGGCGGGCAGGCCGGTGCGGGACAGCGTGGACTCGCTGTGCCTGCCGGCCCACACCAGGCCCTGCCAGCCGGGGTAGCTCCAGGTGGACGTGCCGAGGTGGATGTGCGGCGACAGCGCGGCGGCGAGCGCCAGGTCGTCGGCGCCGGCCGGCGCGGGCTGAACGCCGCGCGCGCGCCTGCCTTGCGGTGGCGCGTCGGCAGCAGCGGCGAAGAGCTCGTCCTGCATCGTCACGCGGTCACGCGCACGCCGGCGTCGATCAGCGCCGCGTGCAGCGCCCGCGCGAACGCCAGCGCGTGCGGGCCATCGCCGTGCAGGCAGATCGTCTGCGCGAGCAGCGGCACGGTCTCGCCACCGACCGCCACGACGACGCCCTCGCGCACCATGCGCAGCGTGCGGGCGACGGCTTCGTCCACGTCGCTGATGAAGGCGCCGGGCTGGCTGCGCGGCACCAGGCTGCCGTCGGCGCGGTAGCCGCGGTCGGCGAACACCTCGGACACGGCGCGCAGGCCGGCGCGCTCGGCGGCGCGCAGCAGTTCGCTGCCGGCCAGGCCGTAGACCGCGAGGCCGGGATTCACGTCGAGCACCGCCGCGGCGACGGCATCGGCCAGCGCCGGGTCGCGCGCGGCCTGGTTGTAGAGCGCGCCATGCGGCTTCACGTGGTGCAACTCGCCGCCCTGCGCGCGTACCAGCGCGTCCAGTGCGCCGATCTGGTAGATCAGGTCGGCGCGCACGTCGGCGGGCGACAGCTGCATCTCGCTGCGGCCGAAGTTGTCGCGGTCGGGGTAGCTGGGGTGGGCGCCGATGGCGACGCCGCGCGCCAGCGCCGCGGCCACCGTCGCCTGCATCAGCCGGGCGTCGCCGGCATGCCAGCCGCAGGCGATGTTGGCGGCGCTGACCAGTGCCAGCAGTTCGGCGTCGTCGGGCGCGCCTTCGCCGAGGTCGGCGTTCAGGTCCACATGAAGGTTCATGGCGCGTAGCTCCATTGATGCAGGTCGCGCTGGCGCTCGCGCAGCGCGGCCAGCGCCTCCTCGGGCGAGCAGGGCACGAAGCGCAGCGTCGCGCCCAGGCGCAGTTGCGCGAGCTTCCACAGGTCGGCGCGGATGACGACGGCAATCTTCGGGTAGCCGCCGGTGGTCTGTGCATCGGCCAGCAACACGATGGGCTGGCCCGACGGCGGCACCTGCACGACGCCCGGCAGCACGCCGTGCGAGGGCAGCTCCCCGCCGCGTTCGCGCGTGAGTACCGGGCCGGCCAGCCGGTAGCCCATGCGGTTGCTTTGCGGCGTGACGGTCCAGCCGCTGGCCAGCAAGGCCTCGCGCGACGCGGTGTCGAACTCGGCGTACTCGGGGCCGGGCAGCACGCGCACGGTTGGCGTCCAGTCGGGCAGGCGCAGGCCCGCCGGCTTCAGCGGCAAGCGGGCGGGCGGGCCCAGGGGCAGCCGGTCGCCGTCGCGCAGCGCGCGGCCGTCCAGGCCGCCGAAGCGCGCTTTCAGGTCGGTGCTGCGCGAGCCCAATGCGGCGGGAGTGGCGATGCCGCCGGACATGCAGACGTAGCTGCGCATGCGCTCGCGCGGCGCGGCCAGCTGGAGTTGCTGGCCGGCGCGCACGGCGCAGCGCCAACCGGGGCGCAGCGGGCGGCCGTCCAGGCTGGCCTCCGCGTCGGTGCCGGTCAGCGCGATCCAGCCATCGGCATGAAAGCGCAGCGTGGCGCCGCCCAGCGTGAACTCCAGGCCGGCGGCGTCGGCCGCGTTGCCCAGCAGCAGGTTGCCGGCCGCCAGCGCGACGTCGTCCAGCGCGCCGCAGCGGCTGACGCCGCGGTCGCGCCAGGCGTGGCGGCCGAGGTCCTGCACGGTGGCCAGCGGGCCGGCGCGGACGATCTCGATCATGTCGGCACGAAGCGCACGCGGTCGCCCGACGCCAGCAGCGTGGGTGGCTCGGCCTGCGGGTCGAACAGCGGCAGCGCGGTGCGGCCGATCAGCTGCCAGCCGCCCGGCGTGGCCAGCGGGTAGATGCCGGTCTGCGCGCCGCCGATGCCGACGCTGCCGGCCGGCACCGCGGTGCGCGGCTCGGCCCGGCGCGGCGTGTGCAGCGACTCGTCCAGTCCGCCCAGGTAGGCGAAGCCGGGCTGGAAGCCGATGAAGTAGACGACGTATTCGGCCGCCGCGTGGCGGCGCACGACTTCATCGGCGCTCAGCTCACAGTGGTCGGCGACGTCGCCGAGGTCGGGACCGTCGTAGCGGACCGGGATCTCGACGAGCCGGCCAGCGGCCTGTTTGCGCAGCGGCTGCTTCCACAGCGCCAGGGCGGCCTGGGCCAGTGCTTCGGCCTCGGTGCGCAGCGGGTCGAAGCTCAGCGTCAGGTTGTTCATGCCGGGAATGACGCTCAGCACGCTGCCGTTCTGCGCCAGCGCGGCGGCCAGCTGCCAGACGCGCTGCTGGTGTTCCAGCGTGATGGGCCCGCCCACCGCGCAGCACAGCGCCGCCTCGCCCAGCGGGCGGATCAGCAACTCCGTGGGCTCAGGCGGCTTGTCCATGTGCCGCGAGTATCGCGGTCGTAAACTCCCGCCGCCCATGACCGAACCCCTTTTCACGCCCGCCGACGAGTACGCGATGCGCCTCGCGCTGGACCAGGCGCACAACGCCTGGCTGGTGGGCGAGGTGCCGGTGGGCGCCGTCATCACGCGGGGCGGCCAGGTCATCGCGACCGGCTACAACCGCCCGATCACGACGCACGACCCGACCGCGCATGCCGAGATCGTCGCGCTGCGCCACGCGGCCACGCTGCTGGAGAACTACCGGCTGCCGGAGTGCGAGCTGTTCGTCACGCTGGAGCCCTGCGCGATGTGCGCGATGGCGCTGATGCATGCGCGCTTCAAGCGCGTGGTGTTCGCCGCGACCGACCCCAAGACCGGCGTGGCCGGCTCGGTGACCGACCTGTTCGCGCTGCCGCAGCTCAATCACCACACGCGCATCGAGCGCGGGCTGATGGCGGATGCGTCGGCCCAGTTGCTGCGCGACTTCTTCGCCGAGCGCCGCGAGGCCGCACGCGCACGCCGCGCCGAGCGGCAGGGGCTCATCCCCACCGGCGAAGCCACCCATCTGGACGACCACTGATGACCTCTCTGACGCTGTTCACGCCTGCGGGCGCCTTGGCCAAGGCCGCCAACCTGACGCGTGCTGCCCGGCGGCTGACGAAGCTGGGCTTCGAGGTCGAGATCGACGCCGATGCGCTGGCGCGCCACCAGCGCTTTGCCGGCGACGACGCGACGCGGCTGGCGGCCATCCATCGCATCGCCGATGCGGCGCCGTCCATCGCCCTGGCCACGCGCGGCGGCTATGGCCTGACGCGCCTGCTGGACCAGCTGGACTGGGGCCGCATCGCCAAGAGCGTGGAGCACGGCACGCGCTGGGTCGGCTACAGCGACCTGACGGCGCTGCAGAACGGCTTCATCGCCCGCCACAAGGGGCTGGCGATGTGGTCCGGGCCGCTGGCCTGCGACGACTTCGGCCGCAGCGATGCCGAGGGCGGCGTGGACGAGGTGACGCAGGACTGCTTTCTCGAAGCCATGAGCGGCGCGCTGGAGGCGGTGGGTTTCCGCGCGCCGACGCCCGAGTTCGACGGCCTGGAGGCGCGCGGCCGGCTGTGGGGGGGCAACCTGACGGTGCTGTGCTCGCTGCTGGGCACGCCGCACTGGCCCAAGATCAAGGGCGGCATCCTGTTCCTGGAAGACGTCAACGAGCACCCGTACCGCGTCGAGCGCCAGCTGTTGCAGCTGCAGCAGGCCGGCGTCATCGACAACCAGGTGGCCGTGCTGCTGGGTGACTTCAGCGGCGCGGCGAAGTCGCCGCTGGACCGCGGCTACGGCATCAAGGATGCAGTGGCCGCGCTGCGCGCCCGCACGAAGACGCCGGTGCTGACCGGCCTGCCGTTCGGCCACGTGCGCACCAAGGTCTGCCTGCCGGTGGGCGGCACCGTGGAGTTGTACGTGCAGGGCCGCGAGGCCATCGTGGGCTGGCAGTCCGACCCGCGGCTGGCCCATGCGGCGCATCACGACCATGGCCCGGAGTGCGGCGACGACTGCGGGCACGACCACCGCCATCACTGAAGACACCCCGGGTTTCCGGTGTGGCCGGCACGCGGCGCGCCACTATGATTCCGCCCGTCGCCTCGGCTTTGCCGGGGCTTCGCTTTTTCGGGAGTCGGGACGTGGCAGGTCGAGCGGGTTGGATCAAGGCAGGCATGGGCGCGCTGGCGCTGGCGCTGCTGGCCGCCTGCAACAACAGCCCCTTCCCGCGCGGCGCCGAGCGCGAGAACACGCTGTACATGGCCTTCGCCGAACGCTCGCCGCGCTACCTGGACCCGACCTCCTCGTATGCGGCGCCCGAGAGCACCTACGTCTACGAGATCAGTGAGCCGCCCTACGGCTACCACCACCTGAAGCGGCCGTACACGCTGATCCCGCGCGCGGCGGCCAGCATCACCAAGCCCTATTTCCTGGACAAGCAGGGCCAGCGGCTGCCGGACGACGCACCGGACGAGTTGATCGCCGAGGCCGTCTACGACATCGAGATCCGGCCCGGGCTGAAGTGGTCGCCGCACCCGGCGTTCGCCAAGGATGGGCAGGGGAACTACCTCTATCACCACCTGAAGCCGGGTGAGCTGGGCGGCAAGCGCAGCCCGTTCGAGTTCCAGCAGCTGGCGACGCGCGAGGTGGTGGCTGAGGACTTCGTCTACGCGCTCAAGCGCCATGCCAGCCCGCGGCTGGAGGCGCCGGTGGCGGCGGTGTTCTCGGAGCACGTGCTGGGGCTGAAGGACTACATGGCGCTGCTGCGGCGCGAGAGCGAAAAGCAACTGGCCGGCTTGCCGGAGAGTCTGGCCGACAAGCCCTTCCTGGACCTGCGCCAGTGGCCGATGGCGGGCGCGGTGGCCGTCAACGACCACCTGCTGCGCATCCGCCTCAAGGGCCGCTACCCGCAGTGGCAGTACTGGCTGGCCACCAACTTCACCGCACCCATTCCCTGGGAGGTGGACGCCTTCTACGCCCAGCCCGGCATGGCGGCCAACTCGATGGGCTGGAACCGCTGGCCGGTGGGCACGGGGCCGTTCATGATGACCGAGTACGTGCAGGACCGCCGGCATGTGATGAGCCGCAACCCCCACTACCGGCCCGACACCTATCCCTGCGAAGGCGAGCCCGGCGATGCCGAGGCGGGGCGCCTGGCCGACTGCGGCAAGCGCGTGCCCTTCGTCGACAAGGTGGTCGCGATCAACGTCAAGGAGAAGGTGCCCATCAAGGAGCTGTTCAAGCAGGGCTACCTGGACCTGCCCGAGATGGACCGCGCCGACTGGGGTGTGAATCTGGCCGTGGACCGGGACGACTCGGACGAGGTGCGCGCCTTCTTCGAGCAACGCGGCTTCCAGCTGCCGATGACGGTGGACATTTCCAACTGGTATCTGGGCTTCAACTGGATGGACCCGGTCGTCGGCCAGGGCGATACGCCCGAGCAGCGCAAGCGCAACCGTGCGCTGCGCCAGGCCATCTCCATCGCCATCGACTGGGAGGAGGGCTATGGCCGCATCTTCCGCGACAAGGGCGGCGACGCGGCGCACGGGCCCATCCCGCCGGGCGTGTTCGGGTCCAGGGAAGGGCAACCGGGCGAGTTCAACCCGGTCACGCACCGGTTGGTGAATGGCAAGGTCGAGCGCCGGCCCATAGCGGACGCTCACCAGTTGATGGAGCAGGCCGGCTACCCCGGCGGCCGCGACGCGACGACCGGCAAGCCGCTGGTGCTGAACTACGACTTCCAGCGCGTCGTCACGCCGGAGCTGAAGGCCGAGAACGACTGGCTGATCCGCCAGTTCGCCAAGCTGGGCATACAGCTGGACATCCGCGCGACGGACTACAACCAGTTCCAGGAGAAGGTGTTGAAGGGCAAGCACCAGATCTTCTGGTGGGGCTGGTTCGCCGACTACCCGGACGCCGAGAACTTTCTGTTCCTGCTCTACGGCCCCAACAGCAAGAGCCAGCACGAGGGCGAGAACACCGCCAACTACCTGAACCCCGAGTTCGACCGGCTGTACCGCAAGCTGCAGTCGCTGGAGGACGGGCCCGAGAAGGCCGACGTGATGGCGAAGATGAACGACATCGTCCGCCAGGACGCGCCGTGGGCCTGGGGCTACTGGAGCTATTCGGGCGTGGCCTTCCAGCGCTGGGTGCACAACGGCAAGCCCGGCGTCGTCGTGCGTGACCGCGCGCGTTACCTGCGCGTGGACACCGAGGAGCGCACGCGCAGCATCGCCGCGTGGAATCAGCCGGTCTGGTGGCCGCTGCTGGCGTTTGCGGTCGGCGGGCTGGCCATCTTCATCGCGACGCGCCGTGCCTGGGCCAAGCGCGAGTCGGCCACCGCACTGGGAGGCACGCGCTGATGCTGGGCTTCGTCATGCGCCGCCTGGGCTACGGCCTGGCCATCCTCGTCGGCGTCAACCTGTTTACCTTCTTCCTGTTCTTCACCGTCAACACGCCGGACGACATGGCGCGGCTGAACA
>CAMLKW010000099.1 GCA_946480605.1 uncultured Roseateles sp.
TCGACCGCACCAAGGCGCGCCAGCTCGGCGTGCCGGTGACGGACATCTTCGACACCATGCAGATCTACCTCGGCAGCCTGTACGTGAACGACTTCAACCAGTTCGGCCGCACCTACAGCGTGCGCGCCCAGGCCGACGCGCCCTACCGCGCACGCGCCGAGGACATCGGCCTGCTCAAGGTGCGCTCCACCAGTGGCGAGATGATCCCGCTGTCGGCGCTGATGAAGGTCGATTCCACCTTCGGCCCCGAGCGCGCCATGCGCTACAACGGCTACCTCTCGGCCGACATCAACGGCGGGCCCGCGCCCGGCTTCTCCTCGGGCCAGGCCCAGGCCGCCATCGAGCGCATCGCCGCCGAAACGCTGCCCTCGGGCATCGGCTACGAGTGGACCGAGCTCACCTACCAGGAGATCCTGGCCGGCAACTCGGCGCTGTGGGTGTTCCCGCTGGCCATCCTGCTGGTGTTCCTGGTGCTGGCCGCGCAGTACGAAAGCCTGACGCTGCCCATCGCCATCCTGCTGATCGTGCCCATGGGCCTGCTCGCCGCGATGACCGGCGTCTGGCTGGACGGTGGTGACAACAACGTGTTCACGCAGATCGGTTTGATCGTGCTGGTCGGGTTGTCTGCCAAGAACGCCATCCTGATCGTCGAGTTCGCCCGCGAGCTGGAGTTCGCCGGCCGCACGCCGGTGCAGGCGGCGCTGGAGGCGGCGCGCCTGCGGCTGCGGCCCATCCTGATGACGTCGCTGGCCTTCGTCATGGGTGTGCTGCCGCTGGTGCTCAGCACCGGCGCCGGCGCCGAGATGCGCCAGGCCATGGGCGTGGCGGTGTTCGCCGGAATGATCGGCGTGACGCTGTTCGGCCTGTTCCTGACGCCGCTGTTCTACGTCATCGTGCGCCGCCTCACCGGCAACGCGCCGCTGCGCCACCACGGTGGGCAGGTGGCCGCGCCCGCGGCGCCCGAAGTTCCCGCGCAGCCCGCTTCGTCGCCCGTGATCGACGCGCTGCCGCAACGAGGAAAGTAATCATGAAAACCCAATTGACTTCGCTCTTTGCCGCGCTGCTGCTGGCCGGCTGCGCCTCGGTCGGCACGGTCGAACCGTCGCAGCTGCCGCAGGCGCCCACGGCCTACAAGGCCGCTTCGGCGAACGACGCCACCGCACTGACCGCCGCTTGGTGGCAGCCCTTTGCCGACCCCGTGCTGGACGACCTCGTCACCCGCGCGATGGCCGCCAACACCACGGTGCAGTCCGCCGCCAACCGGCTGGCCCAGGCGCGCGCCGTGCTTGGCTCGGCCCAGTCGGCCCGCCTGCCGCAGGTGGGCGCGTCGGCCGGTGCCAACCGCGGCGCCGCTCCCGGCGCTTCGGCCACCCCGCAGTACAGCGCCGGCCTGAACCTGGCCTATGAGCTGGACCTCGGCGGCCGCCTGCTGCACGAGCGCAACGCCGCCGCGCTGGACGTGCAGGCCCGCGAGCAACTGCTGGCCGACGCCCGCCTGCTGGTGCAGGCCAACGTGGCGCGCGGCTACCTGGCACTGCGCGCGCTGGACACCGAGCGCGGCATCGTGCGCGACACCGTGGCCGCCTACGGCGAAACACTGTCGCTGACCGAGAAGCGCGCCCGCGCCGGCGACGTGGCCGATCTGGACCTGGCCCGCGTGCGTGCCGAACTGGCCGCCAACGAGGCCGAGGCGCTGGCGCTGGACCGCCGCCGCGTCGAGCTGGAAACGGCGCTGGCCGTGCTGCTGGGCGAGCCCGCGTCCAGCTTCAGCCTGAAGCCCTCACCCTGGACCACCGCGCTGCCCGCCGTGCCCGCCGGCCTGCCCAGCGAACTGCTGCAGCGCCGCCCCGACCTGGCCGCCGCGCGCAGCCAGCTTGAAGCCGCGCAGGCCCGCGTAGGCGTGGCCCGCGCGGCCTGGTGGCCTAGCCTGTCGCTGACCGCGCAGGGCGGCGGCGTCTCCAGCGAGGTGTCCGACCTGCTAAGGAGTGGCGCCAGCACCTGGGGCATCGGCCTGCTGGGCGCGCTGCCTATCTTCGATGGCGGTCGTCGCGAGGCCGGCGTCAACGCGGCGAAGGCGCAGCTCGACGGCTCGGCCATCGCCTTCCGCGAGCAGTTCCTGCTGGCGCTGAAGGACGTGGAAGACCAGCTCGGCGCCATCACGCTGCTGCAGGCGCAGGAGCAGGCCAGTGCGCGCGCCGTGTCGGCCGCCGGCCAGGCGCTGAGGCTGTCGGACGCGCGCTACCGCAACGGCTTCGTCAGCCAGCTGGAGCTGCTGGACGCCCGCCGCAGCGAGTTGGCGAACAAGCGCGCCGCGCTGCAGGTGCGTTCGGCGCAATATCAGGCCACAGTGGGGCTGATCCGCGCGCTGGGCGGCGGCTGGGCGCCGGCGCCGGTCAGGCTCGCGGGCGGCTGACGGCGCCGTGCTACGGCAGCGTCTTGCAGTTGGGCTTGCAGACCACCTCGTTGCGGCCCAGCAGCCGGATGGACTGCAGGCTGGCCGGCGCGCGGTGCTTGCCGCACTTGAAGCAGGAGCGGGTGTGGCCGCTGCCGAGGAAGGGCGAACCGCCCACTTTCGACTGGTAGCGCAGGCCGTCTTGGCGAACCGCGGTCACGGTGTCTTTGCTCATGCTTCGTGCGGGTGAGGACGAAAGAAGGATTGACGCACACGAAACATGACAGCGCCATCTCGCTGACCCCAGGGTCCGGCCCGAAGCGCCCCAAACCGCGGGCTTCCCCTACCCGCATCCGCGGGGTCTGCCGCCGGGGACAATAGGCGTCCGTCGCCCAGAACCCCATGGCCAAGCTCTTCTTTCGTTACGCCGCGATGAACGCGGGCAAATCCACCGCCCTGCTGCAGGTGGCGCACAACTACGAGGAGCGCGGCCATCGCGTGCGCATCTTCACCGCACGGCTGGACGACCGCTATGGCCGCGGCTTCGTCACGTCACGGCTCGGCCCGCAGCGCGAGGTGGAGCAGTTCGACGCCGACACGGACTTCATCTCGCTGATGGGCGACACCCCGGGCATTGCCTGCATCTTGGTAGACGAGGCGCAGTTCCTGACCAAGCGCCAGGTGCAGCAGCTGCACGAACTGGCCCACCTGCGCAACCTGCCGGCCATCTGCTACGGCCTGCGCACGGACTTCCAGGGCGAGCTGTTCCCCGGCTCGGCCACGCTGCTGGCGCTGGCCGACGAGATGGACGAGATGAAGACCATCTGTGACTGCGGCCGCAAGGCGACGATGAACATGCGCGTCGATGCAAACAACCGCAAGGTCACCGAGGGCGCCCAGGTCGAGATCGGCGGCAATGCGCGCTACCGGTCGGTTTGCGGCCGCTGCTTCCGCCAGGGCTGAGGCGCCCGGCAGAAACGACACCGCCCCGAGGGCGGGGCGGCAGTGAATTCGGGCCCCGCCGGATGCGGGGCTGCGCCGCCTTACTTGGCGGCGATTTGTGCGTCCAGCTCCTTGCAGGAGGGCGAACACACAGGCTGGGACTTGCCCAGCAGCTTCTTCGATTTCAGCATCGCACGCGGGCGGTGCTTGCCGCAGAGGAAGCACGACATCGTCGCGGCCCCGAAGGACGAAGTGGCCGCGAATGGCGAGCCGGGAGCTTTGGAGCGGTAGCGCAGACCATCCGCTTCGATGGTGGTCTTGGTGGTTTCTTTGGCCACGCTGGTCCTGTCGAAGAGTTGTAAAAAGGGGTGGCGCCGGGCAGGCGCGCGGGCCTCGTATTTTCCACCATGTGCGAAAACCCCGGCCTAGGGCTTTCAACACCCCTTGAATTGGGCCGGCCTTTTGCCTGCCCAGGCGGCCTGGCCCTCGGCCAGATCGGCCGAATCGCGCGCCTTGACGATGTCGGCCGCCAGGCGCCGTTCGTCGAGCCGGCCGGCGGCGATCGCGTTCAGGTGCTGCTTCATCGGCAGCAGGGCCAGCGGCGCCATGGCCAGCAGTTGTTCCGTCAGCGCGGCCAGTGCCGCGTCCAGCGTGGCCACGTCCACCAGCAGTTGGTCCAGGTAGCCGCAGCCCAGCAGCGCCGGCGCATCCAGCGTGCGGCCGGCCAGCAGCACCTGCTTGGCGGTCGCCAGCCCCAGGCGGTTGACGAAGCGCTGCAAGCCGCCGGCATAGAAGTGCAGGCCGATGCGCGCAGCGGGCACGAACATCTCGACGGCCGGCCCGCCCAAGCGGAAGTCGCAGGCCAGCGCCAGGTCGGCCGCGCCGCCGTAGACGCCGCCGTGCAGCCGCGCGATGGTGATGGGCCGCGCCGCCTCCAGCGCGTCGGCCATTTCGCCGAAGCGCGCGCCGGCGTCGACGGCGCCCAGCGCGCTCAGGTCGAAGCCGCTGCAGAAATGCCGCCCCTCGCCGGCCAGCACCAGCACGCGCACGGCGGCATCGGCATTCACGGTGGCGATGAAGCCGCGCAGCGTGTCCAGGTCTTCGACGGCCAGCCGGTTGGCCTGGCGCGGCCGGCGCAGCGTGATGCGCGCCACGCCGTCGCAGACTTCCAGCAGCGGCGCCTGGCCGCTCACCGCCGCGGCCCCTGGGTTTGCCGCAGGGCCAGGCGGCCGCGGCGTGTGTAGCCATCGTTGACGCGCGCGAAGCTGGCCTGGCGCTCGGCCTCGACCAGCTCGCGCAGCGCCTGCACCTGGGCGGGGCGCAGGCTGGCGTCGTGGTGCAGGACCAGCTCGGCCAGCAGCGCCCAGTCCACGTCCAGCATGGCGGGCCACAGCGTCGCGTCCGGCGGCAGCTCGGCCAGCAGCTGGTGCAGCGCGCCGTGCAAGGTGTCCGCGCCGACCAGCACGGCCAGGTCCGGCCAGCGGCCCAGCAGCGGGGCATCGACGCGCTGCGGCGGCCACAGCGCACACAGCCATTGCGGCCCATGGTTCTCGACGACCACGGGCCCGCCCGGCGACTGGACGACCTCGGCGCTGGCACCGCGCACGCGCCGCGCGAAGGCGATCCAGGCCCGCGGCTGCCATTGCGGCAGCACGCGGCGGTCGGTGGGTGCGCGCATGAAGCGCAGGTCCAGCAAAGGTGCCTCGGCGGGGGGCGGGGCAGCGGTCGGCTGCGGGCGCGGCTCGATGTCCTGCACGTCGTCGACGTCGAAGCCGCGCGCCCTCATGCGGACCTTCTTGGCCGCGTCCAGGCTGGCGCCGCCGACCTTCAGCAGCGCGCCCAGCTCCAGGTCCTCCAGCGGTGCGGGCGCGGGCGCGCTCCAGCCGTCCAGGACGTGGGTGGGGTCGAAGTCGTCGGGCGGGGCCATGGCTGCTGGCGGTGATTGTCCAGGCGCCGGGCGCCGTGCCGGCCCGCAGCAGCCCCCTAGCAGCGATGGCGGCAAACCCGGCCCGCCACCTCCGGCGGCCTGACGGCGTAAGCTCGCGCCCCTGTCGTCGTCATCAAAACGTCATGATCCATACCCGCCGTCGTCTGCTGAGCCTGGCCATCGCCGCCGCAGCCCTGTCCGCCTGCAGCACGACGCCTGCGCCCACCGCGACATCGCAGCCCGCCCCCAAACTGCTGGTCATGGTGGTCATCGACGGCCTGCCCATGCGCCAGGTCACCGGCTACCGCGACCAGCTGGCGCCCGACGGCTTCGCCCGCTTCCTGGACCGCGGCCGCTGGTTTGCCAACGCCCACTACGGCCACGGCCACACGGTCACGGCGGCCGGCCACGCGGTGATGCTGACCGGCGCCTATCCGCAGCGCACCGGCATCATCAGCAATGAGTGGCGCGACCCGGCCACCGGCGACCCGGTCTACAACACCGGCGACGCCGCCTACCAGTACCTCGACAACCCGACCGCGCCGCTGGCCGGCACCAGCCCGCGCAACCTCAAGGTCGAGACGCTGGGCGACGTGCTGCGCACGCGCTCGCCGCAGTCCAAGGTCATCGGCATCTCGGGCAAGGACCGCGGCGCCATCCTGCCGGCCGGCCACAAGGGCACGGCCTACATGTACATGACCGAGACCGGCCGTTTCACGTCCAGCAGCTACTACATGCCGGCCCTGCCGCAGTGGGTGACGGACTTCAACGCGGCCAAGCCGGCCGACGCGTTCTTCAGGAAGACCTGGTCGCCTCTGCTGCCCGAAGCCGCCTACGGCCGCTCGGTGCCGGACGGCCAGACCTGGCAGGTCGCCAGCGGCAATGGCAACCGCCTGCCCGCCATCCTGGGCGACAAGATGGACGCGCCGGGCCCGCGCTTCTACGGCAACCTGCTGGCCTCGCCGTTCGGCGACGAGCTGACGCTGGCCTTCGCCCGCGCCGCCGTCACGAACGAGAAGCTGGGCCAGCGTGGCGTGCAGGACCTGCTGTCGGTCAGCCTGTCCAGCCACGACTACATCAACCACGCCTTCGGCCCCGAGTCGCGGCTGTCGCACGACCACACGCTGCACCTGGACCGCCACCTGCAGGCCTTTTTCCAGTTCCTGGACCAGACCGTGGGCGCCGGCAACTACGTGCTGGCGCTGACGGCCGACCACGGCTTCACCGACACGCCTGAATGGGCCGCGTCGCAGGGCCGCGACGCCGGCCGCTTCAACAACGCCCCGGCGCTGGCCGCCGTGAACGGCGCGCTGGCGGCGCGCCTCGGCGTGGACAAGCTGGCCCGCAGCTTCTCGGCCTCCGGCCTGCTGCTGAACGAGAAGCTGGCCGCCGAGCGCGGCCTGGACTTCGCCACCGTGCAAGCCGTCGCCCGCGACGAGCTGCTGAAGTTGCCCGGCGTGTCCGCCGTGTTCACGCGCGAGCAACTGCTGGGCAGCGACAAGAGCACGCCGCACCTGGACGCCATGCGCAAGTCCTTCGACCCGGCACGCGCCGCCCAGTTGCAGATCGTGCTGAAGCCGCACTGGATCTTCAGCTACCGCGTGGGCGGCAGCACGCACGGCAGCCCCTACGAGTACGACACCCATGTGCCGCTGCTGTTCTGGGGCCCGGGCTATGTGGGCCAGGGCGAGGTGCAGGCGCGCGCCGAGGTGGCCGACCTGGCACCCACGCTGGCCGCGGTGGCCGGCCTGCCGGCGCCGGCCCAGGCACAGGGCCGGGATTTGGGCCTCAAGCCCTGAGCAGCAGTTCGGTCGCCGACTCGCCCCACTGCGCCTCGGTCAGCGCCAGCCCGCCCAGCCTCTCCACCAGCGCCGCCGCCTGCGCCGGCGCGGTAGACGGCAGCATCAGCAGCAAACGGCCGTCGTCCAGCCGCGCGCAACCGTCCTCGCCACGGATGCGTGTCAGCAAGGCCTGCGGGTCGGCGCCGGGCGGAGTCGTCGCGACGCACAGCGGCCAGGCGCGCGAGTCGCTCAGCAAAGACTGCAGCAGCTCCACCCCGGCCTGCGGCCCCAGCAGCTGGCCGGCCGGCGCCCGCGTGCCGTGCAGCCCGCTGATATCCACGCCTGTGCAGCTGCAGCCGCCATCGGCCGTCGGCAACTCCACCCACCAGTAGCGCCGGCCATCGCGCCAGGATTGCTCATAGCCGGCACGCAGGGCGCCACGCCGCTCGCCGGGCGCATCCACCGGCCCCACGCCGGCGGCACCCGCCGCCTCGGCCATCTCGGCCCGCGTGGGCGCGTCCTGCGGCGCCAGGGCCCAGGCCGCACGAAACGCCGCATTGGCCAGCCGCAGCCGTCCGTCGGCGTCGAACAAGGCCAGCAGCACCGGCCCGTCGGCCAGCGATTGCCACCAGAGATCGCTAGGGTTCACCCAGCGATTGGAACTCAGCGGCGCAAGATCTCGCCCGAGCCGCTGACGCTTTGGCGCAACTGCGGCCGGCCCGCGTAGCTCAGGTCACCGGAACCGCTCAGACGCACGTCCAGCTGCTCGGTGACGCCCAGCGACACATCACCCGAGCCGCTCAGCACCGCCTTGGCCGCCCGGCCCGACAACGCCCGCGCGTCCACGTCGCCGGAACCGCTGACGTTCCAGTTCTGCTGATCCGCGCGGCCGGCCAGCCGCACGTCGCCCGAGCCGCTGATGTTGACGTTCAGGTCCTTCAGCTCGACCAGACCGAAATGCACGTCGCCGGAGCCCATCACGTGAACCTGCAGCGCATCGCCCTTGAACTGCTCCACGGTCAGGTCGCCCGAGCCGTTCACCAGCACGCCCTGCAACGCGCGCGCGTCCACCCGCACCAGCGGCGTCGAGCGCGTGCTGAAGCCGGCGTCGCGCTTCAGGCGCAGCACCAGGCTGTCGCCCTCCACCACCGTCTCGATCAGCGGCTCGACGTTGTCGTCGGCCAGCACGACGGCCTGGTCGCTGTCGGCCTGGACCAGCCGGACGTCGAAGGGGCCCTCCATGCGCAGCTTGCTGAACGCCGGCAGCGCCCGGGTCTTCTCGACCCGCACGCCCGAACCCTTGATGCGGTGCCTGCCGCTGCCGTACTCGCTGGGGCCGCTGAGGCTGGCCGACCAGCCGTCGGCCTCCTTCTTGACGCGCAGCCGCCAGTCCACGTCGGCGGCCAGCGCGGTGCCGACGGCGAAACAGGTGGCCAGGATCAGCAGGGCGAGACGCTTCATGAGGGAACTCCGGTGCGGCGATGGCTGGCCAGTGTGGCGAGCCCCGCAGCGCCCGGCGCGCGGGACGCGACGGAATGCAGCCCGGTGGGCATCGGCCGTAGGATGGCCCGACCAGCAGGAGACCACCATGAAATGGGAAGGCCAGCGCGAGAGCGAGAACGTCGAGGATGTCCGCGGCAGCAGCGGCGGCGGCCGGGGCCTGCCCATCGGCGGGCGCGGCCTGGGGCTGGGCGGCATCGTGGTGGCGCTGCTGGCCTCCTGGGTGCTGGGCGTCAACCCGCTGACGGTGCTGGGGCTGCTGGATGGCGGTGGCGGGGCGGCCCTGCCGCAGCAGGCGCCCGCATCGCCGCGCCCGCAGGACGCAGCGGGCCGCTTCGTCAGCGTAGTGCTGGCGGACACCGAAGACGTCTGGGGCACCTATTTCCAGCGCAGCGGGCAGCAGTACCCGGCCCCGCAGCTGGTCATCTTCCGCGGCCAGTACCCCACCGCCTGCGGCCGTGGCGAAGCGGCCATGGGCCCTTTCTACTGCCCGGCAGACCGCAAGGTCTACATCGACCTGAGCTTCTACGACACCTTGCGCCAGCGCCTGGGTGCGCCGGGCGACTTCGCGCAAGCCTACGTCATCGCCCACGAGGTGGGCCACCACCTGCAGAACCTGATGGGCACGACCGAGAAGCTGGCGCGCGCCCGCGGCCGCGCCTCCGAGCGCGAATACAACGCGCTGAGCGTCAAGCTGGAATTGCAGGCCGACTGCTTTGCGGGTGTCTGGGCCCATCTGTCCCAGCGCGGCAAGGGCTGGCTGGAACAGGGCGACATTGAGGAGGCCCTGAATGCCGCCGCCCAAATCGGCGACGACACGCTGCAGAAACGCTCACGGGGCGCCGTGGTGCCCGAGAGCTTCACCCATGGCAGCAGCGCGCAACGGGTACGGTGGTTCAAGCGGGGGGTGGAAACAGGTGAGCTGAAGGCGTGTGACACCTTTTCGTCAGCCGCCGTTTGAATCCACCCAGTCGCGGGGGCGCAGATGGTCGGCGCCGGCTTTGTGTGGAACACTCCCGCGCAGAACCGCCTTGAAGAAGGATACCGCCATGAGCGACCACCCGACCACTTCCACGCCCGACACGCCGGCCGTGTCCGCAGGCGCGCTCGCCTCCGCGCGCCGCCGCCGTTTCATCAAGGGTGGAGCGGGGCTCATTCCGGTGGCCCTGACGTTGAACAGCCGGCCGGTGCTGGCCACGACCAACAGCAATGGGCAGTGCTTCTCCGCGTCGGCCTGGGGTTCGCTCCAAGGGCTGTCGGTGAACAACAGCCAATACACGCGCCTAGTTAATGGCGGTCGATCGACGACCGTGAGTTGTTATTCCAAATCCGTTTGGTGCAAGACGGAGATTAAAAGAGTCAACTACAAAGATGTCACTTACGTCACCTGCGACGGATGGACGACCAACAAGATCAGCTGTGCAGACAAGAAGCTGGACACGATTAAGAACTACACCGTCGGCCAGGTATGTGGCAACCCGAACGGCACGGCCGGCATCGGTGGATCCGTCAAGTGCTGGGATGTGGTGAAAAGCGACACCCCCTACAGCCCGGAACAGCAGGCCGTCATCGTAGCTTGGCTGAATTGCCAGATCACGACCATCACCAATACCGAAACCTGCGTGCTTGACACGTATCTGAAGAACCAGCTCACGAGCCTGGGCAACTGCGTTCCCAATGGCGGCACGGGGCCTGATGGCAAGACGTGGACCAAGACTGCTGTTTTCAATTACCTGCAGAACTGCAAGATTGGCAACATCAACTGACCCTCTCATACGTCAGCCCGCTCGAACACCCGCCGCTTCGGGCGGGTTTCTTTTTGTCAGCACTTGAGTCCCGATGCCCGAAATCCTGTGGATGGTCGGCCGCCCGGCTGATATTTCTTGGCGTGATTGGGACGACGCGCTGAGCGCGGTCTATGACGATGGCTCTGGCGATACGCACGTATTGGATGCGCTGGCGGTGGAATTGCTGGAATTGTTGCTGCGACAGTCGCTGTCCATCCGGCAATTGATCGAAATACTTGCCGACGCCCTCCCCGACGATATGAACGCAGAGGTCGCTCATACCTTTCTGGAGCGTCAGTTGCAATCGCTGCGGGAACTGGGCTTGGTCGAACAGGTCGCCGTGCCCGCATGAAAGTCCGTGAGTTGTCGCCGCGCGACGTGCGCCGCAGGCTGGCGCGGGGCGAGCTGGTGCTGTGCGCTCCGCCCTTCGTCTTCCGCCTGCGCTCCGACGTGGACCGCGTGGCCGAGGACCTGCAGCGGCTGTATGCGGATTTCGAATTAGGCACGCCGGAGGATTTCGCGGATTTCCACCTGGAAGTGCTGCGCGAGCACGGGCTGCAGCGCTGGTACAAGCCCATGGCTCGTTTCTTCGCCGACGGTGAGCCAGCGTTCAGCGCGCTGCCGGCGGAGCAGGGCTTCCACATGGTCGAGTGGGGGCTGAACTGGGCCGTCAGCACGATGGCGCATCCCTATCTGTCCTACCACGCGGCGGCGCTGGAGCGGGACGGTCGGGCACTGGTGATGCCGGCGCCACCCGGCTCGGGCAAGAGCACGCTGAGCGCCGCGCTGGCGCATCGCGGTTGGAGGCTCATGTCGGACGAGATCACGCTGTATGACATCGACAGCCGGCAGGTGCGAGGCATGGGCCGGCCGGTGAACCTGAAGAACGTCTCCATCGACCTGATCCGCAGCTTTGCGCCACAGGCCGAACTGACGCGACCGGTGCCGGACACGACCAAGGGCACGCTCGCGCTGATGAAAGCGCCCGGCGACAGCGTGGTGCGCGTGCTGGAACCGGCGCTGCCGGCGTGGATCGTCGTGCCGCGCTACACGCCCGGCGCCGCACCGGCGCTGAGCCCGCTGCCCAGGGCGAGCATGCTGCTGCTACTGGCGGAGCAGGCATTCAACTACGACATCCACGGCCGCCAAGGCTTCGAGGCCACGGCCGATCTGGTCGAGAGCTGCGAATGCCTGGAGTTCACCTACTCGGCGCTGGACGACGCCGTCGAGTGCATCGCCGAGCTGACCCGATGAGCCCGCTGCTGCTGCGAACCCTGCGCGACCCGGCCTCGGCGCTGGCGCTGCGCCCGCTGGACTGGGACCTGCTGCTGCGCCAGGCGCGACGCGGCCTGCTGCTGGCCAAGCTGGCCGTGCTGCTGAAGCCGATGCTGGACCAGGTGCCAGCCGGCCCCCGCCATCACCTGAAGGCCGCGCTGCTGACGGCCGCGCGGCAGGCCAAGCTGACGCATTGGGAGGTCAGCCGCATCCACGCCGCGCTCGCGCCGCTGAGCGTGGAGCCCATCCTGCTGAAAGGCACGGCCTACTTGATGGCCGGTCTTCCAGCGAGCGAGGGCCGGGTGTTCGGCGACGTGGACGTCCTCGTACCCAAGGCGCAAATCGGGGAGATCGAGGCGGCCTTGCTCGCGAACGGCTGGCAGTTTCCGGACGATCTCGACGCTTACGATGAGCGCTACTACCGCGAGTGGATGCACGAGATCCCGCCACTGACGCACAGGGACCGCGGCAGCAGCCTGGACGTCCACCACACTATCCTGCCGCCATCGGCGCGCATCCAGGTCGACACGGCGGCACTGTTCGAGGACACGCGCGAACTGCCCGGCCAGCCGGGCGTCCGCGTGCTGGCGCCGGTGACGATGGTGCTGCACAGCGCGACCCACCTGTTCCACGAGGGCGAACTCGACAAAGGCCTACGCGACCTGTTCGACCTCGACGCGCTACTGCGGGATTTCGGGCGCGATCCGGCCTTCTGGGTGGCACTGGTGCCGCGCGCCCGGGCACTGGGCCTGGGCTGGCCGCTGTTCCTTGCACTGCGCTACACGGTGCGCTGGCTCGGCACACCGGTGCCGGCCGACGTCCTGCAGGCCGCTGCGACCGATGCGCCGGCGTTCCAGGGCTTGCTGGACGCCTGCTACGACCGCGCGCTCATGCCCAATCACCCGAGTTGCAACCATGCCTTCACCGCCAGCGCCCGCCTCGCGCTGTACGTGCGCTCACACTGGCTGCGCATGCCCACCGGCCTGCTGCTGCAGCACCTGGCCCGCAAGGCCTGGATGCGGGCACGGCCTGCGCCGCAAGCGCCGGCACAGGCCTGAACTTGGGGGCCCACCACGGGTCAACCCAAGCCGCTTTCCATGATCCGCGAACTCCCGCCTCGCCGACGGGTTCACCGTGGGCAACGCCTGCGCGGGCATGGTTGCGTGCTGTGCGGCTCACTGACAGTGAGCCAAACGCATCCGCTGATTCAGGCCGTGCGGCGTGACAACCAACTCAGCGGCGAATCCTGCACCTCGCCGCGACCGGATTGCGATTCGAGAAAATCGCTGGCGGGCTGCTTGCGATACTCGCTGACGGCACTGCCATCGAGGCAGGCGTCAAGGCCGAAGGCCGTGCCCAGGTCAGCAGGATCAGGCTCGCTGCGAACGGCAGCGTCACGGCGGAACAAACGCAGCGCTGGAACGAATCGCATGGCAGACCTCACTACTGTCTAGGCCGACGACGGTATCGGCTTGAGTGCAGTCAGTGTGCGGGATCTGTATGACAAGAGAACCCCCCATCTGTGAGTAAATATTGCCCCTACTGGAAATACCACACGTTCAGGGTGGGTCGACCCGCCTTTAGCCATCGGGTTTGTTGCCGTTTTGCATCAAGGCGTGAGCGTTGCTTGATTGCAAATGAGCACAAACTTCCCCGCGCCTGAGCAATGAAAAGCGTGTGGATGCGCGTAAGCTGCGCGCTCCCTCATCCCCCCGGGCTTTCCCGTATGAGTTCTGCTGTCTTGAAATGGATCGCCAACGGCGTGATTGGCCTGGTTGTGGCCAGCACGCTGTGGATTGCTCAAGCGGTGCAACCGGGTTCCGCGCACCCCACTTCGGTGCTGGTGGCCACGGCCGCAGCGGCACCGGCGGCCAGCGCCTCGGCGCCGGCCGCCCACTGAACCATCAACCCAGGGCCTGCCTGGCGCCGTCCGCCAGCGCCTGACCAATCTGATCCAGCAGGGCTCCACGCCCCTGCAGCTGCCATTGGTGCCAGTAGAGCGCCACGTCGACACCGACTTCGGGCCGCAGCACAATGAGCCACCCCGCCTCGACGAAGGGCCGCACCTGGATTTCCGGTGCCACGCCGACGCCCCAACCCATGACCGCCGCGTTCACGTAGGCCTCGCTGGAGGGCACGAAGCGCTCGCGCAGCCGTGGCGCCTTGATGCCCAGGGCCTGGGACACCCACTGCGCCTGGCTGTCGTCCTTGCGGTTGAAGACGAGGAACGGCACCTCGACGAAGTTGCCCATGTGCAGCCCGTCCGGCAACTGCGCCGCCGCGAATCCCGGGCTGGCCACGGCCACGTAGCGCATGACCCCAAGCGGCTGAACCCGGCAGCCCTGCAAGGCCTCGGCCACCGTCGTCACGCAACCCAGCACCGCACCCTGGCGCAGGCTGTCGTGGGTGAAGTCCTGGTCGTCGACGACCAGTTCCAGCCCGTAGCCCTCGCGCAATCCCTGCTGCACGACCGCATCCAGCGCCGGCAGCACCCAGGTCGCGAGGCTGTCGGCGTTGACGGCGATGGCCAGGCGCGACTGCGGCGCGACGCGCTCGCCCAGTTCCCGCGCCACGTCCACCCGCAGGGCCTGCAGCTGGCGTGCGAAGCGCAGCAGCACCTTGCCGGCCTCGGTCAGCCGCAGTGGCCGCGAGCGCACGACCAGCGGCTGGCCGACCTGCGCCTCCAGCGTGCGCAGGCGTTGCGAGACGGCGCTTTGCGTGATGGCAAGGCGCTGCGCCGCGCGCTCGAAGCCCTGCTCGTCGGCCAGTGCGGCCAGGCAATGCAAGGCGGCAGGATCAAACTCATTCATAAGACTTGCTAATGTATGGCGAAGAATATGAATCCAACTTCTTGAATCCCGCGCCGCTGCCGAGAATGGCCTGATGCCCGCCGACCTCGTCGCCAGCCCCGCACCCGCCGTCTTTGCGCAGGGCTGGGTCATGGGCGCCGGTCTCATCCTGGCGATCGGTGCGCAGAATGCGCTGGTGCTGCGTCAGGGGCTGAGGCGGGAGCACGTGGGCACGGTCGTCGCGGTGTGCACGCTGTCCGACTGGCTATTGATCGCGCTGGGCGTGTTCGGCCTGGGGGCGCTCATCCAGGGCAACCCGCTGCTGCTGGAGTTCTTCCGCTTCGGCGGCGCCGCCTTCCTGCTGGGCTACGCGATGCTGGCGGCCAGGCGCGCCTGGCGACCGGCCGCGGGCCTGGACAGCCAGGGATCGACCGGCAGCCTCGGCGCAACGCTGTCCGCGGCCCTGGCCATGACGTACTTGAACCCGCACGTCTACCTGGACACGGTCGTGCTGCTGGGCGGACTGGGCGCGCGCCAGCCGGCCGAGTTGCGCGCGGCCTTCGCGGCCGGCGCCTGCGTGGCGTCCGCGATGTGGTTCGGCCTGCTGGGCTTTGGCGCGGCGGCGGCGGCGCCGTGGCTGCGCAGCGCCCACACCTGGCGGGTCATCGACGCGCTGGTCGCTTTGCTGATGAGTGGCCTGGGTTTACAACTTCTCCTGCAACCACTCTAGGAACAAAAGGGCCGCCATGAAGATCGTCGTTCTCGGTGCCGGCATCATCGGCGTCACCACGGCCTGGTACCTGCTCGACGAGGGACACGACGTCATCGTCGTCGACCGCCAGCCCGATGCGGCGCTGGAGACCAGCTTCGCCAACGGCGCGCAGATCTCGGTCAGCTTCTGCGAGCCCTGGGCCAATGCCGGCGCGCCGTTCAAGGTCGCCAAGTGGCT
>CAMLKW010000100.1 GCA_946480605.1 uncultured Roseateles sp.
GATCGCCGCGACGCGCTCGGGCCAGTGGTTCGTCGAAGGCCTGTCGCCGCGCGCCGGCCTGGCCGTGCTTCGCGCGTCACGGGCGCGGGCGCTGCTGCAGGGGCGGGACTATGTCTCGCCCGACGACGTGCAGGCCATCCTGCCGCAGACCATCGCGCACCGGCTGCAGCCGCGGGCGGGCGCGGGCCGCGGGGCGCGGGAGCAGGTGCGGGCGATGATCGAGGCGGTCCCGCTTCCCTGATCACGACGCCGACGCGGGTTCAATGGCTGGACGGCTTTCCCGCCCCCGAGGCCCGGCGGGCCGACATCGTCCACGGCATCCCGCTGGGCCGGCCCCGAGTGCTCAGCCCGGTGGCCGCTGCACGCCGACGATGACGTACTCCGCCGGCAGCCGGTAGCCGCCGCGGTCGTCGCGCCAGACGGCGATGGCCTCCAGGTAGCGCTGCTGCACCCGCGCCCTCACCCGCGCGTCGAAGCGCGACCAGGCCAGCGCGACCGGCCCGCCCGCGAACGCCGCGGCGCAGGCCGCGTCGGCATCGGCGTAGTCCAGCCAGTCGCTGCGCCGCCGCTGTTCGGCGATCCGCAAGCCCGCCTGCGCGCAGCGGCGCGCCAGCGCGTCGCCCTGACCCAGGCCGAAGAACAGCGGGCAGACCTCGCTGGCCACCTCGGCATCGACGATGCCGAGCAGCGGCGCCCAGCCGCAGCGCGGGCGTTCGCCCCACACGGCCAGCGCCGCCCTGCCGCCCGGCCGCAGCACGCGCCGCAGTTCGCGCAGCGCCGCATCGGGGTCGGGCGCATACATCAGGCCCAGCGAGCACAGGCCGAGGTCGAAGCCTCCGTCCGGCAGCGCCAGCCGCTCTGCATCCATGCGCGCAAACCCGGCCTGCGCCAGACCCAGCTCGTGCGCCCGCTGCCGCGCGGCCTGCACCATGCCCTCGGACAAGTCCACGCCCAGCACGCGCCCGGTCGGCCCCACCGCCCGGGCCGCTGCGGCCGTGAGCGCGCCGGGGCCGCAGGCCAGGTCCAGCACGGCCTCGCCCGGGGCCGGCGCGGCCAGCGCCAGCAGTTCGTGCTGCAGCCCGGCCAGCGGCCCCTGCCAATGGCGAGCGTAGGCGTCCACGGCGCGGTCCCAGCCGTAGCGCTGGATGCGGCGCTGCAGGCGGTCATCGATCGCCATACTCAGGCCCGCGTGACGACGACCTCGAGGTACTGCGAGGGCACGACCAGCGAGGCCCCGCCGGCGCGGTTCTGGCTGTCGAGCAGCGCCATCAGCTCGCCCGCCAGCGCCTCGGCCTGCTCGGGCGTCTGCGCCGCGAACGCCTTGTTGACGGGGCCGTACCAGGTGCGGAACACCTCCACCCAATGCGCGGCCGAGCGGTAGCGGAACACGTGGTCGCGCGGCGTGATCTGCAAGTCCGCCGCGGCGCCGCCGAACAGCGTGCGCAGGTGGGCCTCCGTGCCCCACAGCGACGGCGGCTGCACGCCGGCCGGTGGCGGCAGGTAGCGGCCGATCAGCTTGAACACGCGGCCAATCAGGCTGTCGGGCGTCCAGTTCGCCAACGCGATGCGACCGCCCGGGCGCACCACGCGGGCCAGCTCGCGGGCTGCCGTCGCGTGGTCGGGCGTGAACATGACGCCAAAACTGGAGAGCACGGCGTCGAAGCTGGCGTCCGCAAAGGGCAGCGCCTCGGCGTCGGCGGTCTGAAACTGCACGTCCAGCCGCTCGGCGCGGGCGCGCTCGGCGCCGCGCTCCAGCAGCGCGCCGACATAGTCCGTCGAGGTGACGATGCAGCCGCGGCGCGCGGCGGCCAGCGTCGCATTGCCGTTGCCGGCGGCGACGTCCAGCACGCGCTCGTCCGTCCTCAGGTCGGCTGCCTCGGCCAGCAGCTCGCCGACCAGCTGCAGCGTGGTGCCGATGACGGCGTAGTCGCCACTGCCCCAGGCAGCCTGCTGGCGGGTCTTGATGGCGGCGAAATCGACGGGTGCATTCATGGCCTGCTCCGGTGGGTTGCGGGCCACCACTGTCGGTGCGGCAGGCAGGCGGCGTCCTGACCATTCGTCGGCATCTCCTGCCCCAGCGTCCGCACGGGGCCGCGCCCCCTGGTGACACCGCCGGCCCGGTCGCAGAATCGCCCCACCTGCCGCTGAGGAACACGCCATGAGCCTGGAACGCATCGCCGCGTCGTTGGAGAGAGTGGGCGCCGTGCTGCGCCGCAAGCCCCAGGCCGGCGTCAGCGACGACTCCGCGGCCACCGCGCGCTGGTGCGGCGGGCTGCGCACCCAGGTGTCCAGCGACAAGGGCCATGTGGCGCAGACCGACATGCCCGCCGAGATCGGCGGCGAGGACGGCGCCCCGTCGCCGGGCTGGCTGTTCCGTGCCGGCCTGGCGTCCTGCTCGGCGACGCGCATCGCGATGCTCGCCGCCACCGAAGGCATCACGCTGAGCACGCTGGAGGTGCGCGCCACCAGCCGCTCCGACCTGCGCGGCATGCTGGCCATCCCCGAGCCCGACGGCCGCCCGGTGCCCGCCGGACCGCTGGCGGTGGCGTTGCATGTGCGCATCGCCGCGCCCGGCGTGCCCGCCGAACGGCTGCGCGCGCTGGTGGCGCTGGCGGCGGCCAGCTCGCCGATGAGCAGCGCCGTCGAGCGGGCGCTGCCGGTGGCCCTGCAGGTCGAGCTGGCGGACTGAATGGACGCGCTGTCGCAGACGCTGCGCGTGGTGCGCCTGGTGGGCGCCATCTTCCTGCACGGCCGCTTCACCGCGCCCTGGTGCTACCAGGCGCCGCGCGCCGACGCCGCGGCGCCCTACCTGGAGCCGACCGCGGAGCGCGTCGTCATCTTCCACATGATCACCGAGGGCGAATGCTGGGTGGAGCTGGGCGACGCGCCGCCGCTGCGCCTGGCGGCGGGCGACGTGGTGGTGTTCCCCCAGGGCGACCCGCACCGCATGGGCTCGCAGCCGGGCCTGCCGCCGGCCACCGGCGCGCGGCTGCACGAGGTGCTGGCGCGCCGCCCGCGCCTGCTGGCCTACGGCGGCGGCGGCGCCACGACCAAGCTGGTCTGCGGCTACCTGGCCTGCGACGCGCGCCTGGCGCGCATGCTGCTGGCCGGGCTGCCGCCGGTCATCCGGGTCAGCGTGCGCGGCTCGGACGCCGGCCTGTGGCTGGAGAGCTCGGTGCGCTATGCGCTGGCCGAGGCGCGCTCGCCGCGCCCGGGCGGCCAGGGCCTGCTGGCCAAGCTGGCCGAGGTCTTGTTCATCGAGGTGCTGCGCATCTACATGAACGAGCAGGCCGGCGGGCGCACCGGCTGGCTGGCCGGCGTCAACGACCGCATCGTGGGCGCCGCGCTGCGCGCCCTGCATGCCGAGCCCGCCCGGCCCTGGACGCTGGAGGCGCTGGCGCACGCCGCCGGCAGCTCGCGCTCGGTGCTGGCCGAGCGCTTCCAGCAGTTGGTGGGCCAGTCGCCCATGCAATACCTGGCGCAGTGGCGCATGCTGCTGGCGTCCAACCTGCTCACGCGCAGCAACGCGCCGCTGTCGCACATTGCCGAGGAGGTGGGCTACCAGACCGACACCGCCTTCAGCCGCGCCTTCCGGCGCGAGTACGGCATGCCGCCGGCCACCTGGCGGCGCCGCCAGGCCGGCGCACCCCTGAGCGCCTGAGGGTTGCCCGGGCGCACGTATCCTGCGACCATGGCCGCCCTGCCCCTTCCTCACGCCCTGCGCTCCCGCTGGCAAGCCTGGTGGATGGCCCGCCAGCCCCAGGCCGACACGCATGCCACCCACCAGCGCAACACCTACATCCTGCCCACGGCGGCGGGCCTGGCCTTCTGCGGCACGCTGGGCGTGCTGCTGCTGGCCAGCATCAACGAGCAGCTGAGCCTGGGCTATGCGCTGACCTTCGCGCTGACCGGCGCGGGGCTGGCCTCCATGCACACGACGCACGGCAACCTGCGCGGCCTGCAGATGGACCTGCGCGCGCCCGAGGGCGTGCACGCGGGCGACGAGTTCACGCTGGAGCTGCGGCTGCACAACCCGGGCCGCGCGCGCTTCGGCATCGCCGTCAGCGCCCAGCTCGCCAGCGGCCTGACCGAACCCGCCTGGGTGGACGTGCCGGCGCAAGGCCATGCGGTGCTGCGGCTGCGGCTGCCGGCGCCGCAGCGCGGCCTGCGCGAGCTGCCCCGGCTGGTCATCTCCACGCGCTTCCCGCTGGGCTTCTTCCGCGCCTGGAGCTATTGGCGGCCGGCGGCCAGGGTCTGGATCTATCCGCGCGCCGAGGAGGTGCTGGCGCCCTTCCCCGCGCAGTCCGAGGCCGGCTCGGGCGAGGCCGCATCGACGCGCCAGTCGCAGGCCGGCACCGACTTCTCCGGCGTGCGCAGCTACCGCCGCGGCGACTCGATGAAGCAGATCCTGTGGCGCAAGTCAGCGCTGGCGCTGGACCAGGGCCTGCCGCTGTGGGTGCGCGAGACCGAGGCGCCGCTGGCCCGCGACCTGTGGCTGGACTGGCGCGACACCACCGGCCGCGACGTGGAGGCACGCCTGTCGCGCCTGACGGCCTGGGTGCTGGCCGCCGAGCGCGCTGGCCAGCCCTATGGCCTGCGGCTGGCCGGCCGCGAGCTGGCGCCGTCGCTGGGCGCGACGCACCGGCAGGCCTGCCTGGAGCTGCTGGCGGGGTTCGGGGCATGAGCGCCATCGGCGAGGGCTGGGCCCGCCTGCCGCGCGACACGCGCGACAGCTTCTTCCTGCTGGGCGTCATCAGCGCCGTCATGGCGCCACATGCGGGCCACCTGCCGCTGTGGGCCTCGGCGCTGACCGGCCTGGTGCTGCTGTGGCGCGCCCAGATCGCGTGGCGCCAGCGCCCGCTGCCCAGCCGCTGGTGGCTGATCGGCATTGCGGCGGTCTATGCGCTGATGACCTGGCTGACCTTCCGCACGCTGATCGGCCGCGAGGCCGGCATCACGCTGCTGGCGGTGCTGATGGCGCTGAAGACGCTGGAGCTGCGCGCCCGCCGCGACGCCTTCGTCGTGTTCTTCCTCGGCTTCTTCCTGGTGCTGACGCAGTTCCTGTACTCGCAGTCGCTGCTGACCGCCGTGTGGTCGCTGCTGTCGCTGTGGGGGCTGCTGGCCGCCGTGGTGCTGGCACAGATGCCCACGGGCGTGCCCAGCATCGCCATCGCGGCGCGGCGCGCGGCGAGCACGACGGCACTGGGCCTGCCGGTCATGGTGCTGCTGTTCGTGCTGTTCCCGCGCATCGCGCCGCTGTGGGGCGTGCCCACCGAGGCCATAGGCAAGACCGGGCTGTCCAACCAGCTGGAGTTCGGCGCGATGAACGAGATCGCCAACGACGACGGCATCGCGATGCGGCTGCGCTTCGACGGCCCCGTGCCGCCGCCCGACCAGCGCTACTTCCGCGGCCCGGTGCTGACCCGCTTCGACGGCAAGACCTGGCGCGCCCCCGACCCGCGCGCCAGCCAGACCTGGCTGCGTGGCCGCGACGAGGTCGTCACCGCCGGCCCCGCGCTGCGCTACGAGATGACGCTGGAGCCGCTGCGCATCCCGGTGCTGCCGCTGCTGGAGATGGGCGCCGAGCGCGTGGGCACCGACCTGCAGCTGACCGATCTGACCGTCACGCGCGGCCCCGAGCTGCAATGGCTGTCGCCCCGCCCCATCACCGAGCGGCTGCGGCTGCGTGCCGCCGCCCACCTGGACTGGCAGGCCGGCGCGGCGCGCAACCGGCTGAACCAGGCCCGCGACCTGGAGCTGCCGTCCGGGGGCAACCCTCGCGCCGTCGCCTGGGCGCGCCAGCTGGCGCAGCAGCCCCGCTTCGCGACGCTGGCGCCGGGTGCGCGCGCCGAGGCGCTGGCCGCGGCGCTGCTGGAACACGTGCGCCGCAACGACTTCACCTACACGCTGGCGCCCGGCCGCTACGGCGAGGACTCGCCCCACGTCATCGACGAGTTCTGGCTGGACCGCCGGCTGGGCTTCTGCGAGCACTTCGCGTCCGCCTTCGTCGTGCTGATGCGCGCGATGGACGTGCCGGCGCGCATCGTCACCGGCTTCCAGGGCTGGGACGCCGAGCCGCAGGACGGCTACTACGTCGTGCGCAACGCCAACGCGCACGCCTGGGCCGAGTTCTGGGTGGAGGGCCGCGGCTGGGTGCGCAGCGACCCGACCGCGGCGGTGGCGCCCAACCGCGTCATCCAGGGCCTGGCGCTGCAGCCGCAGCCGGGCGTCATCGGGCAGATCAACCCGACTTTGTGGCGCGCCCTGCGCAACGGCTGGGAGACGCTCAACAACCGCTGGCAGCAGCTGGTGCTGAACTACTCGCGCGAGAACCAGTTCGACCTGCTGAAGAAGATGGGCTTCGACCGCGCCGACTGGACTGGTCTGGGTCAGGCCATCGCCGGCGCCATCCTCGCGTTCGCGCTGGCCGGCTGGGCCTGGATACGCTGGAGCAGCCGCCCGCACGACGCCTGGAGCCGGCAGCGCATGCGCATCCTGGCGCAGCTGGCGCGGGCCGGCGTGGCGCTGCCGGCCCACGAGAGCCCGGCCGCCTGGGCGCGCGCCTTGCGCCGCCAGCATGGCCAGAAGGCCGAGCCGGCCGCGCAATGGCTGGAACGGCTGGAGCGCTCGCGCTATGCGGCCGGCGCACCGGTGCCGGCGTGGCGGGAATTTCACCTGGCAGCGCGCATGCTGCGGAGCTGAGGTCGCGGACACTTCGGTCCCCTCCACGCACCGGCACCTGTCTTGAAGTTCATCCTCCAGATGGCGCTTTCCTTGGCGCTGCAACCCGCCCACGCAGAGCCGGCGCTCACGCCACGCCAACTGATCGACCGACTCGGCGTCGAGGTTCGCCAGGCCTTGGAAGACCCCAAGGCCGGCAAGACGCCGGAAGACCTGGAGCGCGCTGTGGCCGACCACATCGCGGCGCTGTCTGCCGGCACGCCCGGCCACGCCTCGCTGACGGAAGCTGACGAACGGGGTCGCACGCCGCTGATGCAGGCTGCCAGTGACGGCTATGCCCAGGTCGTCGAAGCGCTGCTGGCCGACGCCGGTGTGAAGCAGACGCTCAATGCGCAGGATGCAGCCGGCGAGACTGCCTGGATGAAGGCGAGCTTCGCGCCCGCCCTGACGCTGGCGGCCTGCCAGCCCGGCACCCTCACGCGCGAGCGCTATGCACTGCTGCACCCGTATCTGCGCCGCATGAGCCACCTGCTGAAGAACAAGGGCGTGGCGGTCGGGGCCAGCATCCGCATGCTGGAAGCGGCTGGCGCCGAGGCCGCCCCCGAAGCGGGCAAGCGGGCCTGGCTGGTCCGCTGCCCCAACACCTCGCCCGAACTGCGTCAGGCACTGGCCCATGGCTCCCTGATGCACACACTGGTCAACCACGCCATAGCGCGGCAAGCCGAGTTCAACAAGGCGGCGAGCGCGAGCGTCAACGACATCCCCGCCAAGCCCCCCAGGGCCATGCGTTTCATCCGCGAAGGCGCCCCCCGCCAGCACGTAGCGCATCAAAAGGGGGCCGTTCAGGTCGAAGGCGTTCATTGCGCCATGCGTCCGCCAAAGTTTCCCCTCGTCAACTGGAGCGGCGAAATGACGATCAAGGTGATCGCCGCCACACGGGCCGGCGTCGTCGAGGCAGCAGACTTCGAAGGGACTTTCGCCCCTGCCGAGGCATTCGCTTCGGATGCGCTCCGCGCCGCGATCCTGCAAGCGCTGAGCGCCTATCGCTGCGAGGGCGACCACGTCTTCGAGCAGGAGTTCAAGTTCAAGGCCGAATGAACGCAGGCAAGGTGCTGCCCGCCCGTATGCTGCGCACGTGAAGTCCCGACTCCTGCCCCTGCTGGCCAGCCTGTTCGTGCTGGCCTCGCCGGCCGCCCTGGCGGCCAAGAAAGCCAAACACCCGCCGCCCAAGGCCGAGGCGCCCCAGCCGCTGGGGCCGCGCACCGAGCTGCTGGCCTTTGCCGACGACCTCGCCGCCGCCCAGGGCTGGGACGCCGCCGCGCTGCGCGAGCAGCTGACGCAGGCGCTGGACCTGCCGCGCGTGAAGCAGCTCATCCTGCCCGCCGCCGTCGGCACGGCCAAGAACTGGACGGCCTACCGCGACCGCTTCATCGAGCCGAAACGGCTGGACGCCGGCCTGGCCTTCTGGGCCGAGCACGAGGCGGCGCTGACACGCGCCGAGAACCAGTACGGCGTGCCGGCCGAGATCGTCGTGGGCATCATCGGCGTGGAGACCTTCTACGGCCGCATCATGGGCGGCTTCAAGGTGCTGGATGCGCTGGCCACGCTGGCCTTCGACTTCCCCGCCGCCCACCCGCGCGCCGCCGAGCGCCAGGCCTTCTTCCGCAAGGAGCTGGCCGAGTTCCTGAAGCTCAGCCGCGAGAACGGGCTGGATGCCGCCGCCGTGCGCGGCAGCTACGCGGGCGCCATGGGCCTGCCGCAGTTCATGCCCGGCAGCTGGCGCCAGCACGCGGTGGACTTCGACGGCGACGGCCACATCGACCTGATGAGCAGCCCGGTGGACGCCATCGGCAGCGTGGCGCACTACCTGTCGCAGTACGGCTGGAAGCCCGGCCAGGCCACGCACTACAGCGTGACGCTGCCGCCCGACCGCCAGCAGCGCGCGCGGCTGCTGGCACCCGACATCAAGCCCACGTTCAACGCGGCCGAGCTGCTGGCCGCCGGAGCCCTGCCCTCCGAGGCAGCGCGCGACCACACGGGACCGATGGCCGTCATCGAGCTGCAGAACGGTCCGAAGAAACCCACCACCGTGCTGCTGGGCACGGAGAATTTCTGGGTGGTCACGCGCTACAACTGGTCGGCCTACTACGCGCTGGCGGTCATCGAGCTGGGACGGGCGGTCAAGGCGCGTCGGCTGGCCGCGCGCTGACGCGGCTCAGCGCGGCGGGATGCGCAGCAGTCGCTGCTCGTCCGGCTGGCCGTAGACCGCCCGCGTGACGGCAACCTGCATCGCACCATCGGCCGCAGGCACTGCCGCACGCAGCCGCCACAGTACCGCCTCGGTGTCCGACAGCAGCGGCATGGCACGCTCCCAGAGCCCCGCGACCGTGCAGCGGTGCAGCACATGGTGATCGGTGTCGCCGAAGCCGCCCACCACGTCGATCTCCACCCGGCAGCCATCCGCCAGCGGCAGGGATTCGCCCGTTTGGCTGGCCAGTGTGGCCAGCATCAAGACAGCCGCCATCAGACCGCCCACGCACAGCAGCACCAGCGCCGCCAGCGTCCTCACCAGCCAGTGCCCCACTGCCAGGCGCAACGGCCAGGTCACCGCCAGGTAGAGCGACACGAGGGCCAGCGTCCAGAACACGGGCATCAGCGGCGGGCGCAGCGCCAGATCCCATGCAAGGAAGGGCGTGGCCAGCACGGCGGTGGGCAGCAGCACGGCGGCGCTGAAATGAGACTGCTTGATCTTCATGTGCTAACTTGATGACAAGCTGCAGCGTATCAGGGCAGATCCTCCGCAGGCCAAGGCCCCGTCGGCTCCGGGTTGATGGCCGGCAACACCCGGTCGCTCCAGTAGCGCCGCCGTTCGTCGCGCTCGCAGCCGGACTGGTCCGTCGCGCTGTACCAGCGCCACGCGCCGCAGGTCGGGCTGTTCACCACGTCGACACCCGCCGCTTGATAGCGCGTCAGCACCGGCAGCGCCGGATGCCCGAAGCGGCTGCGGTAGCCCGCCTGCACCAATGCCACGCGCGGCTGCGCGGCAGCCAGCAGCTCGGCGCTGGACGAGGTCTTGCTGCCGTGGTGCGGCACCAGCAGCACATCGGCACGCAGGTCGGGCTCCCGGCCGACAAGCGCCCGCTCCTGCCCGGCCTCCAGGTCGCCCAGCAGCAGCGCGCGCCGGCCCGAGGCGGCCGTGATGCGCAGCACGCACGACAGGTCGTTGGACTTCAGCCCCGCCTCGTAGTGCGCGGGCAGCGGATGCAGCACGTCGAAGAACACGCCGTCCCAGCGCCAGTGCTGGCCGGCCTCGCAGCGCGTCGCGCGCGGGCCGGCGCGCAGCAGCGGGTGACCGGGCTCCAGTGAACTGCGCAGTTCGCCGACGGGCAGGCCTTGCAGCAGCGTCGCCGCGCCGCCCACGTGGTCGATGTCGCGGTGGCTCAGCACCAGCAGGTCCAGCCGCCGCACGCCCAGACCGCGCAGCAGCGGCAGCAGCACGCGCTCGCCGGCATCGGCGCCGGGCGCGTAGGCCGGGCCGGCGTCGAACAGCAGCGCATGGCCCGCGGTGCGCAGCAGCACGGCATTGCCCTGCCCGACGTCCGGTGCCAGCAGCTCGAACTCGCCCGGCGGCGGACGCGGTAAGGCCGGCCACAGCAGCGGCAGCAGCATGGCCGCGCCCGCCAGCCGCAGCCGCCACGGCAGGCGCAGCGCCATCAGCACGGCGCCCAGCAGCGCGAGCGCCTGCGCCCAGGCCGGCGCGGCCGGCAGCCACCAGACCGCCCCGGGCCAGGCGACCAGCCACTTCAACCACGCCATCAAGGCCTGCGTCAGCAGCGCGGCCAGGCTCCACAGCGGCGCGGCCACACCGCCCAGCAACGCCAGCGGCGTGATGACGAAGCTGATCAACGGGATGGCCAACAGGTTGGCCAGCAGGCCCACCGCCGACAACTGGCCGAAGCACACCAGGCTCAGCGGCGCCAGGCCCACGGTGGCGATGAGCTGAGTGCACAGCGCGGCTTTCAGGCGTGCGCGCCAGCCCTCGGCGGGATCGCCGCCGGCAGCCATCAGCAGCCCCACGGCACCGAAGGACAGCCAGAAGCCCGGCTGCAGCAGCGCCCAGGGGTCGGCCGCCGTGACGGCCACCGCCGCCGCCAGCAGCACGACCGGCCAGGGCCAGCGCAGGCCCAGCGTCTGCAGGCCCGCCACCGTGGCCAGCATCAGCACGGTGCGCTGCGCAGGCACGCCCCAGCCGGCGAACAGCGCATAGGCCAGCGCCGCGGCGACGCCGATCCAGCGCGCCGCCGTCGTCGCGGGCATGCGCAGGCACAGCCACGCGCTGCGCCGCCACAACGGCGCGGCCAGCGCGGCGGCCAGCCAGGCGAGCAGCGTGACGTGCAGGCCCGAGATGCTGACCAGGTGCCCCGTGCCGGAATCGCGGAACAGCGCCCAGTCGCCGGACGCGATCGCGTTCTGGTCGCCCAGGCTCAGCGCCGCCAGCACGCCGGCCAGGCCGGGGTCCGCCACGCGCTCGTGGATGGCGCTGCGCAGCCGCTGCCGGGCCGCGTCCAGCCCCCACCATGGCGCGGCCTGCAGCCGCTCGGCCGCACGCACGACACCGCTGGCGCGCAGGCCTTGCTCGAACAGCCACAGCTCGGCGTCGAAGCCGCCAGGATTGCTGAGCCCGTGGGCGCGCTTCAAGCGCACGGTGAAGCGCCAGCGCTCGCCGGCCGTGATGGCCGGGCCGTCGTAGGCCAGCAGCATCAGCCGCCGCGGCACCTCGGGCGGCAGCGCGGCGCCCGCCGGGCCGACCGCCTCCACCGCGAAGGCGAAGCGCCAGCCCGGCACGCCGCCCTGGCCGGTGACGGCAATCGGCAGCGAACCGACGCGGCCCGTCAACACCAGGTCACGCCCCTCCCAGGCCGGATGCAGCTCGTCCGCCAGCCGCCACTCGGCACGCAACGCCGCCTGTGCGAACGCCAGCGCCGCCACCGCGGCGGCCAGCGCCAGCCAGTGCCGGCGGCACAGCGTGGTCAGCAGCACCGCCGCGGCCGCCAGCGCCAGCAGTGCGCCCGCGGGCGGCAGGCTTTCGCAGCGGTGCAGCAGCGCCAGCCCGGCCAGCCAGGCCAGGCCCATCGCGACGAGTTCCCGCGCGCCCCAAGGCCTCTGCACCCACGCTCTCCCTGCGTCCGCACCGGGGTGTAGCATGCCGCCGTTTTTCTCTCGCGCCACCGCGCTTCCCCGCATGAGCACCTCTGCCATCCAGGCCAAGCTGGCCGAACTCGGCATCACGCTGCCGCCCGTTGCCATCCCCGCCGCGGCCTACCTGCCGTTCACGCGCACGGGCAACCTGGTCTTCCTGTCCGGCCACATCGCCAAGAAGGACGGCAAGCCCTGGGTCGGTCAGCTGGGCAAGGACATGGACACCGCCACCGGCCAGCAGGCCGCACGCGCGATCGCCATCGACCTGCTGGGCACGCTGCAGGCCGCCACCGGTGACTTGGGGCAGATCGTGCGCATCGTCAAGGTCATGAGCCTGGTCAACAGCACGGCCGACTTCACCGAGCAGCACCTGGTCACCAACGGCTGCTCCGAGCTGCTGGCCGCGGTGCTGGGCGACGCCGGCAAGCATGCCCGCAGCGCGTTCGGCGTGGCGCAGGTGCCGATGGGCGCCTGCGTCGAGATTGATCTGATCGCCGAAGTGCGCGACTGATGTTCCGCGCCCCCTCCAAGCTGCCGGCCCGCGCCCTGCTGGCCATGGCCGTGGCCAGCTTCGCCGGCGTGGCCATCGCCTTCATCGCGCAGCACCAGTTCGGCGTCAAGCCCTGCCCCTGGTGCGTGCTGCAACGGGCCATCTACCTGGCCATCGGCACGCTGTCTCTGCTGGGCTGGCTGGTGAGTGCCAAGCGCCCGCTGCGCCAGGCGGTGCTGGTCGTCGTGCTGATGCTGTGCGCCGCGGGCCTGACAGCCGCCGTGTTCCAGCACGAGGTGGCCGCCGAGAGCGCCAGCTGCTCGATGGGCCTGGCCGACAAGATCGTCACCGCACTGGGGCTGGAAGAGGCCTGGCCGGCGATGTTCATGATCACCGCCAACTGCGCCGAGGCCGCGGCCTACCAGCTGCTGGGCCTGCCCTACGAGGTCTGGAGCGGCCTGCTGTTCGCAGGCCTGGGGGGCCTGGGGCTGGTGGTGCTGAGCCGGCGCTAACGCAGGCCCAGCCGCGCGAGCTTCTTGATGAGGCCCACGCGCGACACGCCCAGTTGTCGCGCCGCCTCGGACTGGTTGCCGCCCGCGGCGCTCATGGCGTCCTGGATCAACCGGCGCTCCAACTCGTGCAGCGCCGCCTCCAGCACGCCGGCCCCGGCCGCCGGCTCGGCGGCGCCGCGCGGCGCCTCCGCTGCATCGCCGGCGGCCAGCCGCAACAGCTCGATGTCCACCTCCTGCTGCTCGGGCAGCAGCAAGGCGCCCGCCGATTCGACGATGGCCTTCAACTCGCGCACATTGCCGGGCCAGTCGCGCGCCGCGACCCACGCCATCGCGCCGGCGGAGAAGCGCGCCTGCGGCGCGACGCGCTGCAGGAAGCGTGCGGCCAGCAGCGGCACGTCGGCCGTGCGCTCGGCCAGCCCCGGCGTGCGCAGCACCACGCCCTTCAGGCGGTAGTACAAGTCCTCGCGGAAGCTGCCGTCGCGCACCATGGCCTCCAGGTCACGGTGCGTGGCGGCGACCACGCGCGCGTCGGCCTGCTTCTGTACCCGCCCGCCCACCGGCACGAACGTGCCCTCCTGCAAAAAGCGCAGCAGCTTGACCTGCATGGCCGGCGGCATCTCGCCGACCTCGTCCAGGAACAGCGTGCCACCGTGGGCCGCCTCGACCAGGCCAGGCTGGTCGCGGTAGGCGCCGGTGAAGCTGCCCTTCAAGTGGCCGAACAGCTCGCTCTCCAGCAGCTCGGCGGACAGGGCGCCACAGTGCACGACGACGAAGGGCGCGTCGCGGCGCGGGCTGCCGTCGTGGAGCGCCCGCGCCACCAGTTCCTTGCCGGTGCCCGTGGGCCCCAGCACCAGCACGCTGACGCGCGTGGGTGCCACGCGCCTGACCATCGCTCGCAGTTGCTGCATGGGCGGCGTCTGGCCCACCAGGCCCAGATCGTCCGCGCCCTGCCCCGCGCGCAGACGCGACAGCTCGCCCTCCAGCCGCGACTTGCGCAGCGCGCGGGCCACCACAAAGCGCAGCAGGTCGGGGTCGATGGGCTTGGTGATGAAGTCCCAGGCGCCCAGCTCGGCCGCGCGCAGTGCCAGCTCGTGCTCGCCGTGGCCGGTCAGCACGATGACGGGCACGCCCGCCAGCCGCGGGATCAGCTCCAGGCCCCGTTCGGGGTCCATGTGCGGCGGCATGGCCAGGTCCAGCAGCACCAGCTCGGGCCGCCGCTCGGCGAAGCGGGCCAGCGCGGCATCGCCGTCGCCGGCGATGTCCACCTCGTGCCCGAGGCTGCGCAGGAAGCCGCCGCCCAGGCGCTGGAAGGCGGCCTCGTCGTCGACGAGCAGCACGCGGCCGGTCTCAGGGGTGGTTGGGTTCATGGGGGAAGCTCAGCGTGAAGCAGGTGCGCCAGCCGGCGCGTTCGGTCAGCGTGGCCGTGCCGCCGTGGGCGGCCATCACGCGCGCGACGATGGCCAGGCCCAGTCCCGTGCCGCCCGGGCTGCGCGAGGCAAAGGGCTCGAACAGCCGCTCCCGCAGTGCCTCGGGCACGCCAGGGCCGTTATCGCAGACGTGCAGCCGCAGCGCCGCCCCGTCGCGTTCGGCGTCGATGCGGATGGCACCGGTGCTGGCCGTGCGGGCGTTCTCGATCAGGTTGACGAGGGCCTGCTCGACACGGCGCGCGTCCAGCACGGCCGGCAGCGGCTGCTGCAGGCCGTCGCCCAGTTCGACTTCGTGCTGGCGACGCGCCACGCGGCTCACCAGCTCGGCCACATCAACCTCGGCGGGCGCCAGCTTCCAGGGCTTGGCGTAGTCCAGCAGGTCGCGCGTCAGGTGGGCGATGCGGTCCACCTGGTCCGCCACCTCGCGCCGGGTGTCGTGGTCTGCGGTGGCGACTGCCATGGAGATGATGTTCAACGGGTTGCGGATATCGTGCGCCACCGTGGCGGCCAGCGCGCCCAGCTCGGCCAGCCGCGCCTGCAGCTGGCGCTCGCGCTCACGGGCTGCGAGCTGCTGGGCCTGCTCCACGCGCAGCGCGGCCTCCAGCACCAGGCTGCCGAACAGCTCGGCCAGGTGGCGCTGGCCGGGTGGCGCGGCGGCCCAGCCCTCCAGCGCCAGCCGCCACGGCGCGCGCCGGCAGTTCAGGCGCGGCAGCGCGGGCGCGGAGTCAGCGTCGAACACCACCTCGACAGTCGTTCCCAGGCGCCGGCTCAGCAGCTCGCCGGCGCGGCGGCCGAGGTCGTCCAGCGTCTCGGCCGGC
>CAMLKW010000101.1 GCA_946480605.1 uncultured Roseateles sp.
TCAAGGGCGCGCCGCTGGGCCTGATCTACGCCGACCATGCCCAGGCCGGCGCCGTGCAGCTGGACGACAAGCAGCTGTCGCTGCTGCGCACCTTGCGCAACCAGGCCGTGATGGCCTTCCGGCAGGCGGCACCCTAGGCGCTGGACGGCCTGTAGGGCCATTCCCACAGCGCCTGCCGCCGCAGGCTGACTGGTGACGCGACGCCCGTCGCGAATACTGGATTGGCGTTCCCGAAGGAACCCGAGCCGGTGGGCCATCGAGCCTGCCGGGCCGCCCAACCACCAGGAGTCCGTATGAATCCGCAAGCCATGAAGAACGGCCGGGCCATGCTCGTTGCTGCTGCCGGCCTCGCGCTGGCGGCCTGCGCCTCGGTGCCTGAGCCCAAGGAGCAGATGGCCGTCGCCAACGCGGCCGTGGAGGCCGCCACCGGCAACGCCGCCGAGGCGCCAGCCGAGCTGTCCGCCGCCCGCGACAAGCTGGCCCGCGCGAATGCCGCGATGGCCCGCAAGGACTATGTGGCCGCCCGCCAGCTGGCCGAGCAGGCCGCCGCCGATGCGGCCCTGGCGCAGGCCCAGGCGCGCACCGCCCGCTCCAGCCGCGCGCTGGCCGAGGTGCGCGAAAGCATCCAGCAGCTGCAGGCCCAGCTCAACCGGTCCTGATCGCTTGAAAGGAAGACCCATGAACACCACCCGACTTGCTTCTTCCCTGACCGCCCTGGCCGCCGCCGCCTTGCTGGCCGCCTGCGCCAGCGCGCCCACCGTGACGCCCGCGCTGCAGGAGGCGCGCAGCAACGTGCGCGCCGCCGAAGCCGATCCGGCTGCGCTGAAGTACGCGTCCCTGGACGTGAAGAAGGCCGCCGACTCGTTGAAGCGCGCCGAGCAGCTGAGCGCCGGGCGCGAGGCGCCGGCCGACATCGACTCGGCCGCCTACATCGCCGCCACCCAGGCCCGCACCGCGATGGCGCTGGCCAAGGCCGCGACCGAGGAAGAGGCCATCAAGGCCGCCGAGGCCGACCGCGAGCGTGCCCGCGCCGATGCCAATGCACGCCTTGCCAACGTCGCCCAGGCCCAGGCCGCGAATGCGCAGATGGCCGCGGCCCATGCCAGCGCCGACGCCAACGCCGCGCGCCAGCAGGCGGCCGCGGCGCAGGCCGATGCCGCCGTGGCCCAGGCGCAGGCGGCCGACCTGCAACGCGCGCTGGCCGAGCTGCAGGCCAAGCAGACCGACCGCGGCATGCTGGTGACGCTGGGCGATGTGCTGTTCGAGTTCGGTCGTGCCGAGATCAAGCCGGGCGCGCACGACGCGATGAACAAGCTGGCCCAGTACCTGAACCAGCATGCCGACCGCCGCGTGCTGATCGAGGGCTTCACCGACAGCGTGGGCAGCGATGCGGCCAACCTGACGCTGTCGCAGCGCCGCTCGCAGGCCGTGGCCGATGCGCTGCGTGCCCGCGGCGTGGACCCCGCCCGCATTGCCACCCGCGGCTACGGCGAGGCCTACCCCGTGGCCAGCAATGCCAGCACGTCGGACCGCGCGCTGAACCGCCGCGTGGAGGTCTACATCTCGAACGACAACCAGCCGGTTCGCGCCCGCGGTTGAAGGAGATCGCCATGAACCATCGCCGACATCACACCGCTGCCTGGCTGGCCGCCGTGCTGCTCGCGCTGAGTGGTACGGCCCATGCCGGCAAGACCATCGACCCGCTGCGCCTGCAGTACGAGCGCGACAAGGCCGACTGCCTGATCGGCAAGACCCCGCAGCCGCGCAACGCCTGCCTGAAGGAAGCCGCTGCAGCCTACGCGCAGGCCCGCCAGGGGCGGCCGACCTCGCGGGCGGACGGGCATGAGCAGTGGGCCGCCAACGCGCTCAAGCACTGCCAGGCCCAGCCGCCGGAAGACCGCGAGATGTGTGAGCGCCGCGTGCACGAAGGCATGGTGGTGGGCAGCCAGCTGACGACGCTGACCGTGCGCTCGACCGACATCCCGAAGCAGCCGGGGGGCTGACTAACGTTGTGCCCCTCGCCAAAGGCTCTGCCTTTGGCAGTCCCCCGAGGGGACGGCGATGCATGGCGGCTCGACCGCCACGCACATCGCCAGCGCGTGCCGGCTTGGGGCGGCCCGGCGCTCGGCCCGCCAAGGAGCCCAGCGGCTTGAAGGAAGGAGGAGGGTGACGAGCCTTACCCCCGGCACTGGTTGCAACGCTTAGGGCTGCTTGGTTCCCCACCTGACCCGGTTGGGCGCGCTTCCATGCGGGGAGGCCCGTCGGTTGCCATTCTAGGCGATGCCGAAGAAGCTTCGGCTGAAGGAGAGATCCATCGCCAGGGCCAGCAGCGAGAGTGCGGTGAGATAGCCCAGCAGGTGCAGACGGTCCTGGCTCATCGCCCAGTGGCCGCAGACCGCGTAGCCCACCAGCGCCAGCAACTTGATCGCCAGCCACATGTCGCGCATCGGGTTGTAGCCGATGAGGTTCCACAGGCTCAACCCGGTGACGACCAGGCAGGCGTTGACGCCAAACACAAGCACCATCAGCCGCACGTCCTTGGCGATGGCCTGCAATTGCGGCGTGCCGAACTGGAACAGCAGGCCGCGCGTGAAGAACAGGGCCACGCTGCACCAGGCCAGCAGCACATGCCACTGGACCATCTCGGTGTAGAACCAGGTCATGGCTGGCTCCGCGCCGTGGTCAGCGAAGCGCCAGGTCGTCTTCGCTGAAGCGGATGTTCAGCGGCTCGATCAGCAACTGCTTCTCGCCGGCCTCGACCGTGCCGGCCACCCACGCGGCTATGCCGCAGTCGCGCGCGACCTGAGCGGTGCGCTCGGCGTCCTCGGCCTTGACGAAGATGGCGAAGCCGGCGCCCATGTTCAGCGTCGAGTAGGCCTCGCGGTCGTCCTGGCCGGCTTGGCTCTGGATGAAGGCCAGCACCGGCGTCTTGGGCGGCACCGTGTGGATGCGGTAGGTCAGCGCGCTGGGGTGGCGCAGCAGCTTGCGCCAGCCGTGGCCGGTGATGTTGGCGCAGTAGTGCGGCGCGATGCCGGCCTTCCACAGCGCCTCGGTCACGGGCGAGTACAGCGCGGTCGGCGCCAGCAGCGCCTCGCCGTAGCTCAGGCCCGGTTCGATCTCGGTCAGGTAGCCGTCGGGCAGGCGCTCGGCCAGCTTGCGGGCCAGCGACAGACCGTTGGCGTGGATGCCGCTGGAGGCCAGCAGCACGATGGCGTCGCCGGCACCCAGCTTGTCGCCCACCGACAGGCGCTCCTTGGGGTTGATGAGGCCGGTGCAGGACGCGGCCAGGTCGATGCGACCGTCTTCGACGATGCCGGCCAGCGCCGGCGTCTCGCCGCCACCCCAGGCGACCTGGCAGGTGTCGCAGGCGGCCTTCCAGCCGGCCACGAGCGCCTGGGCGCGCTGCGCGTCGCCGAACCAGTCGCTGCCGCCGGCGGCCCAGTAGGCCTGCACGACCAGCGGCGTCGCGCCGACGGTGATCAGGTCGTTGACCGCCATCGCGATGGTGTCCTGGGCGATGCCGGCGAAGAAGCTCTTGCCCGTCAGCCTGGCCATCTCGTCGGCCACCAGGGTCTTGGTGCCCAGGCATTCGACGATGGAGGCGAGATAGAACGGGCCCACGTCCACGACATAGGCGGACTCCCCGCGCGAGGCCTTGACCTCGCTGAAGCCATGGCCGGCCAGGTGGGAGGCGGTGGCCGCGGCGGCGCGCTGGGCGGTGATCTTGAGCGGATCGATCAGGTCGTAGTTGACGCCGGCCTGGTCGTAGGTGAGGGGAGCTTGCGAGGTCATGGGCCGGGATTATCCCCGCTGGCCCCGCCCATAGAATTCGCCTCCATGAGCTATCAGGTCCTGGCCCGCAAATACCGTCCGCAGAGTTTCGAGCAGCTCGTCGGCCAGGAGCATGTCGTGCAGGCGCTGGCCAACGCGCTGACGCAGGGCCGGTTGCACCACGCCTATTTGTTCACCGGCACGCGCGGAGTCGGCAAGACGACGGTGTCGCGCATCCTCGCGAAGAGCCTGAATTGCACCGGGCCGGACGGCACCGGGGGCATCACGGCCCAGCCCTGCGGCGTGTGCCCGGCCTGCCGGGACATCGATTCGGGCCGCTTCGTCGACTACGTGGAGCTGGACGCGGCGTCCAACCGCGGCGTCGAGGAGATCTCGCAGTTGCTGGACCAGGCGGTCTACAAGCCGGTGGTCGGGCGCTTCAAGGTCTACATGATCGACGAAGTGCACATGCTCTCGAACACCGCCTTCAACGCGATGCTGAAGACGCTGGAGGAGCCGCCCGAGTACCTGAAGTTCGTGCTCGCGACGACCGACCCGCAGAAGGTGCCGGTCACCGTGCTGTCGCGCTGCCTGCAGTTCAACTTGCGCCCGATGGCCGCGGCCGACGTGCAGATGCACCTGGGCAATGTGCTGGGCGCCGAGAGCGTGCCGGCCGAGCCCGGCGCGCTGCGGCTGCTGTCGCGCGCGGCACGCGGCTCCATGCGTGACGCGCTGTCGCTGACCGACCAGGCCATCGCCTTCGGCGCCGGGTCCTTGAGCGAAGCCGGCGTGCGCCAGATGCTGGGCAGCGTGGACCGTGGCCATGTCGTGGCCATCGTCGACGCGCTGGCCGCGGCCAGCGGCGAGGCCGTCGTGGCCCAGGCCGATGCGCTGCGCGGCGCGGGCCTGTCGGCCGCCGGCACGCTGGAGGACCTGGCCTCGCTGTTCCAGCAGATGGCACTGGCCCAGGCCGCACCGACGGCGCTGGACGACGCCGACAACGAGACCGCCGAGATCCGCCGCCTGGCCGCGCTGCTGCCGGCGGACGAGATCCAGCTGATGTACAGCATGGCGCTGCATGGCCGCGCCGAGCTGCATCTGGCGCCCGACGAGTACGCCGGCCTGCTGATGGTGCTGCTGCGCATGCTGGCCTTTCGCCCTGCGGGCACGCAAGCCCGGCCCGTGAAGGCCGCGGCGTTGGTGCGCCCGCCGGCGGTGGCCAAGGCCGTCGTGGCCGTGCCGCTGCCCAAGGCGGCACCGCCTGTTGCTGCGGCGCCGGTGCCACCCGCACCTGTGGTGGCCGCGCCCGCGCCGGTGGTCGAGGCAGCGGCTCGGGCGCCTGCACCGGTGCCGTTACCGGCGCCAGCGCTGAAGGTCGCGGAGCCGGCGGCGCCGAGCTTCAGCGACCGCTTGCGCCCACGACCCGTCGAGCAGGTGGCGGCTGACGAGGACGCCCAGGGTTTCGACGGTCCGCCGCCCGACGATGCGCCGCCGCCGTGGATGGACGCCGACGATGCGCCGTCCGCCGGCACGTCGCTCGCTGCACCGACGAATTCCCCCTTTGCTCAGGAGCCGGACGCACCGCGCCGCGTCGAATTGCGCGAGACGCCCGAAGGCGCACAGTGGGCCGAACGCATTGCCGCGGCCAACCTCGTCGGCATGACCGGCGAGCTGGCCCGCCAGGCCCAGGCGCTGGGCTGCGAGCGGGTGGACGGCCGCGAGGTCTGGCGCCTGCGCGTGGAGCGCGAGTCGCTGCGCGCGCCGGCCCTGGTGGCCAAGCTCGAGGCGGCGTTGGACGCCAAGCTGGATGTCGAGGCTGGCGTGGCCGAAGACACCATCTCGTTGCGCAACACGGCCCGCGTCGAGGCGCAGCAGCGTGCGGCCGAAGATCTGGCAGCGGCGCACCCGATGACGCGCACGCTGCTTTCCCAATTCCCCTCGGCGCGCATCCTGCCCGGATCCGTCGCGCCGATCACTCACTGACAAGGACACGATCATGATGAAAGGCCAACTCGCCGGCTTGATGAAGCAAGCCCAGGCGATGCAGGACAACCTGAAGAAGGCGCAGGAGGAACTCGCCACCATCGAGGTCGAGGGCCAGAGCGGCGCCGGCCTTGTGAAGGTCGTCATGACGTGCAAGAACGAAGTTCGCCGCGTGACCATCGACCCCAGCCTGCTGGCGGACGACAAGGACATGCTGGAAGACCTGGTGGCCGCGGCCTTCAACGATGCGGTGCGCCGCGCCGAGGCGACCTCGTCCGAGAAGATGGGCAAGCTGACCGCCGGCATGCCCATGCCCCCCGGCATGAAGTTCCCGTTCTGAGCCTGACCGCCACTTGAACGCACTCGATACCCTCATCGAGGCGCTCAAGCGCCTGCCCGGCGTGGGCCAGAAGTCGGCCCAGCGCATGGCCTACCACCTGCTGCAGCATGACCGCCTGGCCATGCCGCGGCTGGCCGAGGCGCTGACGGCGGCGGGCGAGCGCATCAAGCACTGCGAGCGCTGCCACACCTTCAGCGAGGCGGCGTTGTGCGGCGTCTGCGCCGATGCCGAGCGCGACGCGCGGCTGCTGTGCGTCGTCGAGACGCCGGCCGACCAGGCCGCGCTGGAGCGCACCGGCTCCTACCGCGGCTACTACTTCGTGCTGCTGGGCCGGCTGAGCCCGCTGGATGGCGTGGGCACGCGCGAAATCGGCGCCGCCGAGCTGCTGGCGCGTGCGGCCGAGGATGGCGTGGAGGAGGTCATCCTGGCCACCAGCTTCACGGCCGAGGGTGAGGCCACGGCCCATGTGCTGGCGGAGGCGCTGCGTGCACGTGGCATCAAGTCCACGCGGCTGGCGCGCGGCGTGCCGGTGGGCAGTGAGCTGGAGTACGTGGACCTGGGCACCATCGCCCATGCGCTTTCCGATCGACGCTAGACGGAGGAGACGGCAATGACCATCGCGCAGATCTGCCTGCTGCTGGCTTGTTTGCTGCCGCTGGCCTGCACGGGCCTGGCCAAGTCCAAGGGCCTGGGCAAGCCGCGCCGCGAGGGTGGTTTCGACAACCACAACCCGCGCGCCTGGCTGGCCACGCTGGATGGCTGGCATGCGCGCGCCAACGCGGCGCAGTCCAACAGCTGGGAGGCGCTGCCGATCTTCGTCGCGGCACAGTTGGTCGCCGACCAGCATGGCGCCGTGCAGGCGACGGTGGACGCCTTGTCCATGGTCTTCATCGCGGCACGTGTCGGCTTCATCGGGTTCTACCTGGCCGACCAGGCGACGCCACGCTCGCTGTGCTGGACCGCCGGGCTGGCGGCCTGCATCGCGCTGTTCTTCGTGCGCTAGGCGCGACATCCCGGCGTTCTGCGTTCAGCCCGTCCGATACGGCGTGCCCGCATGGGCTGCGATGCGGCCTGGCTCGATGCCGCGGCAAGCCGTGTTCGCCCACACCCGGCACGGCAACATCCCCAAAACGGATTTCAGCCCCGGCTCCAGCGGCTGGGGATGACCCAGAAGGTCAGCAGCACCAGCAGCACCGAGGCGGCCGTCGTGTGGGCCAGGTCCAGCGGGTAGGCGCCGGACAGCAGCGCGGTGGCGCCGCAGGCGGCCAGGCTGGCGGCCGTCCACTGCACGTAGCGGACGGCGCGCGCCCAGCGGCGCTGGTCGGCCGCCACGGGCGGCGGCAGCGCGGCCATCACGCGCAGGCTGAAGCCGGCGTCATCGGGCTCGGGCTCGTCTTGCAGTTGCCGGTGCAGCCGGGTGTCGAGGTCGTCGTCGGTCATGGTGTGGGTTCCCATGCTTGCAGTTGGGCGCGCAGGCAGGCCTTGGCGCGCAGCACCTGGGTCTTCAGCGTGCCCAGCGGCCAGCCCAGCACCTGGGCGGCCTCGGCGTGGCTGAGGTCGGCGCCGTAGCACAGCAGCAGCGCATGGCGCTGCGCGTCGCTCAGGGTGGCCATGGCGCGGTCCAGGTCGATGCGCCAGTCAGCGTCTGGAGCGAAGTCGTCGGTGGCGGCCTCGTCGGGCTCGGCGTCATCCGCGCGGGGCAGCGCGGGGCGCTCGGCTGACAGCGCGGACCAGGCCAGCCGTGTCAGCCAGGTGCGAAAGCGCGACTCGCCGCGGAACTTGGGCAGCGCGCGCCAGGCGCGCACGAAGGCGTCCTGCGCGAGGTCGTCGGCGCGGGCCTGGTCGCCGCGGCAGGCGCGGCCCAGCAGCTTGCGCAGATAGCCCTGGTGGGCCTGCACGAGAGCGGCGAAGGCGCTGCGGTCACCGGCGGCGGCGCGGGCCAGGAGCCGGCTTTCCTGCTCGGGGGTCACGGTTGCTGGCGCGGCTGCTTGCGTTCGACGGCCCAGTACAGCGCCAGCCCCAGGCCCAGGAAGGCGGGCAGCAGGCCGATGCTCCACAGCCAGGAGTCGGGGCTCATGGCCGAGAACATGCCCACCAGGCCCAGGCCGATGGCCACGTTGATGATGGCGGGGATGAGGATGCGGTTGGGGTTGCCCTGCTCGCGGCGGGCGCGCTGCCAGTCGCTCTCGGGGGCGTCCAGCAGCTCGGGCGGGATGGGTTGGCCGGCGCGCACGATCTCGCGGATGGTTTCGTGGCGCTGGCGTTCGCTGTGGGTCTTGCTGATGTAGTGCGCCAGGATGGCGATGATGGGGATCAGCAGCGACAGGATGGGGATCATCAGCGGGCCGAGGGTCTGGAAGGTCTCGTAGAACATGCGGGCTCCGGGAAGCGATGGGATGGTGCTTCCTTGGAGCGCCGGGCGGCACGGTTTGGATTCAGCCGGCGCAAAAAATGTTCAGAGCTGCCACCACGCCGGCAGCAGCGCCCGCACCTCGGGCCGGCGAAAGCGCTGGTCCAGCAGCCAGACATAGCCCTCGTCGTCCACCGAGCGCAGCACGCGGCCGGCGGCCTGCACGACCTTCTGCAGGCCGGGCACGAGGTCGGCGTAGCCGTGGTCGGCGCCGAACATCGTGTCCAGCCGCTCGCGGATCTGGTCCTGCAGCGGCGACACGGGCGGCAGGCCCAGCGTGGCGATGAAGGCGCCGATGAGGCGGGTGCCGGGCAGGTCCACGCCCTCGGCAAACGCGCCGCCCAGCACGGCGAAGCCGATGCCGCGGCCGTCGGGAACGAATCGGTCCAGGAAAGCGCGGCGAGCGGCGTCGCCCATGCTGCGGGCCTGGCTCCATTGCGGCACGTGGGGGTGGCGCAGCGCCAGCCGCGCGGCGGCCTTGTCCAGGTAGTCGAAGCTGCTGAAGAACGCGAGGTAGTTGCCGGGGTGCTGGGCGTACTGCGTGGCGAGCACGTCCACCAGCGCGTCCAGCGACTTCTCGCGGTGCTCGTAGCGCGTGGACAGGTTGGCCACCTGCACCGTCAGGTGCTCGGGCGGGAAGGGCGCGGGCACGTCGATCCACACGGTGTCGTCCGGCAGGCCCAGCAGGTCGCGCGGGTAGTCGGGCGGGCCCAGCGTGGCCGAGAACAGCGTGACGCTGCTGAACCCCTCGAAGCGCTCCTTCAGGAAGTGGCCCGGCACGATGTTGCGCACCGACAGCAGCACGTCGCGGACCTCGCCGGTGTCGACGGGTTCGGCGTCCTCCAGCAGCGACAGGTTCAGCGGCGCGTCCTGCACCGCGACGCGGCCGGCCGTGCACTGCAGGTCGCACAGCGAGTGCGTGTCCAGGCGGTCCAGCAGCCGCTGCAGGGCCAGCACCTCGAAGTAGAAGTCCAGCGTCGCGCCCACTTCCAGCGGGTGGTTCTGCACGTGTTCGCCTAAAGCGACGCTGACGCGCTGCAGCGCCTCGGCCAGCGGCTCGGGCAGCTGGGGCAGCGGCTGGTAGTCCTCCACCTGGTCGCGGCCCAGCCGGGCCAGTTCGCCGGCCAGGCGGCGCAGCGCCGGCTGCAAGGCCTTGGGCGCGGCGGCCACGGCCTCGCGCACGCGGGCCAGGCTGAGGCCGACGCTGTACATGTCGCGCGCGCGGTCGATGAGGTTGTGCGCCTCGTCCACCAGCAGCGCCAGCTTCCAGCCCTGCGACTGCGACAGGCCGTAGAGCTGGCCGTAGGGGTCGAAGGCGTGGTGCACGTCGCCCACCACCACGTCGGCCCAGCGCAGCAGTTCCTGGCCCAGGTAGTAGGGGCAGACGCCGTGCGTCAGCGCGATGCGGCGCTGTGCCGGCGCGTCCAGCCACTGCGCCTGCACGGCCTCGGCGCGGGCGAGGGGCAGCCGGTCGTAGAAGCCGTTGGCCAGCGGGCAGGCGTCGCCATGGCAGGCCTTGGTCGGATGCTCGCAGGCCTGCTCCTTGGCCACCAGCGTCAGCATGCGCAGGTGCTTGCTCGGCATGGCCTCGCGCAGCGCCTGCAAGGCCTCCTGCGCCATGAAGCGGCCCGTGCCCTTGCAGGTCATGTAGCCGATCTTGTCGAGCTGCTGCTGCGGCATGGCGCGCAGCAGCGGGTACAGCGTGCCCAGCGTCTTGCCGATGCCGGTGGGCGCCTGCGCCAGCAGGTGGCGGCCGTTCACCGCCACGCGGTAGACGGCCTCGGCCAGCAGGCGCTGGCCCGGCCGCAACTCGCCCTTGGGGAAGGGCAGCGCGGCCAGCGCCGCGTCGCGCGCGCTGCGGTGAGCGGCCTCCTGCGCGGCCCAGGCCTCGAAGGCGCGGCAGCGCGCCTCGAACGCGGCCTGCAGCGCGGCTGCGGTGAGCTTGTCGCGCAGCACGGTCTCGTGCTGAGTGTCGGCGTCCACATAGACCAGCGCCAGCTCCAGCTCCTCCAGCCCGCGGTCGGCGGCGATCAGCGCGCCATAGGTCTCCAGCTGCGCCCAGTGCAGCGCGCGGCGGTTCTCGGGGATCAGGTCCACCGGGCCGCGAATGGTCTTGATCTCCTCCAGCCGGTTCACGTCGGCCTCGTAGCCGTCGGCGCGGCCGCGCACGCGCAGGTTGCCCACCTGGCCTTCCAGCGGCAGCTCGATCTCATAGCCCGGCGAGCGCCGCGCTAGCACGGCCAGCTGCATGGCCTGGCCTTCCAGCGCGGTGGCGGACGGCGTGAAGCGCCGGTCCAGGCTGCCCTGCTTGGCGGTGAACTCGCACAGGCTGCGGACGGAGACGGTGTAGGTCCAGTCAGCCATGGAGGGAGAGAGCGAATCCGGCGTGCCCGAAAGGGCGTGCCAAGGCGGCCCAATCTAGGCGCAAAGCGAAGCCGTAGCTCGAGCTACGGCGAGCATTTGCAACGACGAGTGGGGCGGTTTGGCGCGGCAAGGCGGGCATGTCGGGTTCGCTCTCTCCCTCCTAGAACAGCGTGAGGTTCTCTCTTGCCGGCTCCGTGGCGCGCTCCTTCGCGGGCGCAGCCGGCTGCACCTCGCTGGCATGCACCAGGTTGCCGATGCGCACGCCCATCAGCCGCAGCCGCTTGTCGAACTTGACGCGCTTCAGGCACAGGCCCACCGCGTGGCGGATGTCGGCAGCGCTGCTGATCGCGGCCTTGACGGTCTGGTCGCGCGTGACGGTGACGAAGCCCTCGAAGCGCAACTTGATGCCCACGGTCTTGCCCGCGTAGCGCTTGCGTTCCAGGTCGCGGGCCAGGCTCTCGCACAGCTCGTCCATGATCTGGCCCAGCAGCGCGCGATCGTGCACCGCGCTGAGGTCGCGCTCGAAGGTGGTCTCGCGGCTGATGGACACGGGCTCGCTGAAGGTGACGACCGGGCGGTTGTCGCGGCCGTGCGAGGCGTTGTGCAGCCACTGGCCGTAGCTGTCGCCGAACTGCTCGACGAGCCAGGCCGGCGAGGCGGCGGCGATGTCGCCCACGGTCTCCAGCCCCAGCTTGATGAGCTTTTCGCTGGCCTTGGGGCCGATGCCGTTGATCTTGCGCACGCCCAGCGGCCACACGCGTGTGGGCAGGTCGTCCATGGTCAGCACGCTGATGCCGTCAGGCTTGTCCAGTTCGCTGGCGATCTTGCTGAGCAGCTTGTTGGGCGTGACGCCGATGGAGCAGGTCAGGCCGGTGGCGCGGCCCACCGAGTTCTTGATCTCGCGTGCGACGGCCTTCACGCCGCCCAGCGGGTCGTGGCCCACGGCGTCGCGCACGCCGGGCACGTCGGTCAGGTCGATGTAGATCTCGTCGATGCCGCGGTCCTCGATGACCGGCGCGACCTCGGCCACGGCGGCCTTGAAGAGGCGCGAATACTTGCGGTAGCTGTCGAAGTCGGCCGGCAGCAGGATAGCGTCGGGGGCGCGGAGTGCGGCCTTCATCAGCCCCATGGCCGAGAACACGCCCAGGTCGCGCGCGGCGTAGGTGGACGTGGTGACGACGCCGCGGCCGGTGTAGTCGCGCAGCTTGGAGTAGACCCAGCTGCCGTCTTCCAGCTGGCGCGGCGCGTCGGCCCGCCGCCCGCCGATGACGACGGCCTGGCCCTTGAGCTGCGGATAGCGCAGCAGCTCGACGGACGCGTAGAAGGCGTCCATGTCGAGGTGGGCGATCCAGCGCTCGGGCAACTGCATGGCCTGGATTGTCCGGTGGAGGGATGCCAGGTGCTGGCAGCATCGTCAGAATGCGTCGGCCGCCCACCTTGTTCGACGAAAGAAGCCCGATGCGCGCCCTGCTGTTTTGCATCTGCCTGGCCCTGAGCGCCTGCGCCAGCGCGCCCATGAACCCGCCGCGCAACAAGCCGGCTGCGGCGCAGACCATGCAGCGCGAGCCCATGCCGCTGGAAGCGGACACCTTCGTCGCGTTGAGCTTCTCGGGTGGCGGGCTACGCGCGGCGGCGTTTTCCTACGGCGTGCTGGAGGGGCTGCGCGGGCAGGCGTCCGCATCGGGGCGCAACCTGCTGGACGAGGTCAGCTTCATCACCAGCGTGTCGGGCGGCTCGCTGACGGCGGCCTACTTCGGGCTGCACGGCGCCGAGGGGCTGCGCGAGTTCCGCGACAAGGTGCTGATGCGTGACGGCGAGGCCGGGCTGCGCTTCAGCCTGCTGAACCCCAACAATCTGCGCCGGCTGTTCGCGGGCGGGTTGAACGACCGCAGCGACTTCAACGATTGGCTGGAGAAGGATGTGTTCAAGGGCGCCACGTTCGCCGACATGTTCAAGCGCTCGAGGCCGGTCGTCTGGATCAGTGCGAGCAACGTGCAGTACCGGCTGGCCTTCCCGTTCCACGAGCGCGCCTTCGACGCGCTGTGCAGCGACCTGGCCAGCTATCCGGTGTCGGAAGCGGTGGCGGCGTCGATGGCGGTGCCGCTGTTCTTCGCGCCGGTGGTGCTGGAGCGTTTCCCGGGGCAGTGCGAGCTGAAGACGCCGCCGGGGCTGGTCGGCCGCCGCGACGACCGGGACGACCAGTACCGCCTGCGCCTGGCGCTGGGGCGGCTGTTCCGCGACAACCTGGACCCCAAGGCCGGCCGCTACCTGAAGCTGGTGGACGGCGGGCTGACCGACAACCTGGGCCTGGTGGCCATCCTGCAGAGCCGCGTGCTGCTGAACACGCCCTACGGTCCGCTGCCCGAGAACGACGCGGCGACGATGCGGCGCATGCTGTTCGTCGTCGTGGACGCCGGCCAGGGCCCCAGCGCCGACTGGGCGCGCGAGATGGCCGGCCCGTCGGGCGTGGACATCGCGTCCGGTGCGGTCGACACGGCCATCGAGAGCACGATGCGCATGAGCTACGCGAGCTTCCTGCCCATGGTGCGCAACTGGGAGCGCGATCTGGTGACGTGGCGCTGCAGCCTCAGCGACGAGCGCAAGGCGGCGCTGCGCGCGCTGATCCCGGACTGGCGCTGCGAGGACATCAAGTTCAGCGTCACGCAGATCAGCTTCGCCGACCTGTCCGAGGCGGAAGAGCAGGCGCTCAACGGCATCCCGACACGGCTCAAGCTGCCGCCGGAGCAGATCGACCGGCTGATCGCCGCCGGCCGTGAGGCGGCAGCGGCGGATGCGACGGTCAAGCGCTTCTCAGCGGCCGTGCAGCGCGGGGAGTGATCACCACAGGCCGTGGACTTGCGGTGCGATGCGGCGCCGGTAGAGATCGGCCAGTGCGTCCATCAGCGGCGCGGGCAGGGCGGCGAGGTCGGCGGCGCTGACGTTCTCGTCCACCTGGGCCGGTGTGCGGCCGCCGGGGATGGCGGTCGTGACGGCCTCGTGCATGACGATCCAGCGCAGCGCCAGCCTGGCCATGCTCACGCCCTCGGGCAGCAGCTTGCGCAACTCCTCGACGGCGGCCAGGCCCTGCTCGTAGTCCACGCCCGAGAAGGTCTCGCCCTTGTCGAAGGCCTCGCCCTGGCGGTTGAAGCCGCGGTGGTCGTCGGCGGCGAAGGTGCTGTCGCGCGTGAACTTGCCGCTGAGCATGCCGCTGGACAGCGGCAGCCGCGCCAGCACGCCGACCCGGGCCGCCTGCGCGGCGGGCAGGAAGACCTCGGCCGGCCGCTGGCGGAACAGGTTGAAGATGATCTGCACCGACTGCACGCCGGGGAACTTGAGCGCCGCCATCGCCTCGTCGATGCGCTCGACGCTGACGCCGTAGTGACGCAGCTTGCCGGCCTTCACCAGGTCGTCCAGCGCGCCGAAGACCTCGGGCATGGTGTAGACGGCCGTGGGCGGGCAGTGCAGCTGCAGCAGCTCGATGGCGTCGGTGTCCAGGTTCTGCAGACTGCGTTCGATGAAGGGGCGCAGGTCCTTGTAGCCGTCGGCCACATGCGGGTTCAGCCGGCGGCCGGCCTTGGTGGCGACGTGGAAGGCGTCGCTGGGGCGCTCCTTGCGCAGCCGGGCCAGCAGGCGCTCGCTGTGGCCGTCGCCATAGACGTCGGCCGTGTCGAAGAAGTTCACGCCGCGGTCCAGCGCGCGGTGCAGCGCGGCCATCGCGGCCGTGTCGTCGGTGTCGCCCCAGGTGCCGCCGATGGCCCAGGCGCCGAAACCGATTGCAGAGACGTTCCAGCCGGTGCGGCCGAGGGGGCGGTAGATCATGTGCGGTCTCAAAAGAAAACCGCGCGCCGGCAGGGCGCGCGGTGATCAAATGGTAGCGCGAACAGCAAGCCCTTGCGGGCTGTGCGTCACAACACCTCGGATGCGAAATCCGCGAGCCGCGAGCGCTCGCCGCGCGCCAGCGTCACGTGGCCGCTGTGGGCCCAGCCCTTGAAGCGGTCCACCGCGAAGGTCAGGCCCGAGCTGCCTTCGGTCAGGTAGGGCGTGTCGATCTGTGCCAGGTTGCCCAGGCAGACGATCTTGGTGCCGGGACCGGCGCGGGTGATCAAGGTCTTCATCTGCTTGGGCGTCAGGTTCTGCGCCTCGT
>CAMLKW010000102.1 GCA_946480605.1 uncultured Roseateles sp.
TCTTCGCGCAGACGACGTCTTCAGGGATGGGCACGGCGGCGCCGCGCGCGGCCATCGCGGCGATGACGGCCTTGGCCTGGTCCACCAAGTCCGGCTCGGCCAGCGACTTGCCGATCTTGAGGCCCGCCGCCAGCATGAAGGTGTTGGCAATGCCGCCGCCGACGATGAGGCCGTCCACCTTGGCTGAAAGCGCCTGCAGGATGGTCAGCTTGGTCGAGACCTTGGAGCCTGCCACGATCGCGACCAGCGGGCGCTTCGGGGATGCCAGCGCCTTGGAGATGGCGTCGATCTCGGCCGCCAGCAGCGGGCCGGCGCAGGCGATCTTGGCGAACTTGGCGATGCCGTAGGTGGTGGCCTCGGCGCGGTGGGCGGTGCCGAAGGCGTCGTGCACGAAGATGTCGCAGAGCGCCGCGAGCTTGCGCGACAGCTCCTCGCTGCACTTCTTCTCGCCCTTGTTGACGCGGCAGTTCTCCAGCAGCACCAGCTCGCCCGGGGCCACGTCCACGCCGTCGACCCAGCCGCCCTTCAGCGGCACGGGCCGGCCCAGCAGCTCGGCCATGCGCGCGGCCACGGGCGCCAGCGAATCCTCGGGCTTGAACTCGCCCTCGGTCGGGCGGCCCAGGTGGGACGTGACCATGACGGCCGCGCCGGCGTCCAGCGCCATCTTGATGGCGGGCAGCGACGCGCGGATGCGGGTGTCCTCGGTGATCTTGCCGTTGTCGTCCTGCGGCACGTTCAGGTCGGCACGGATGAAGACACGCTGGCCGGCCACCTTGCCGGCGGCGATCAGGTCGGAGAAGCGGATGACGTTCATGGTCGGGCGGGTCCGTTGAGAAAACTGGCGCGATTCTCGCCGCCCGCCGTTCCGGCACGGTTACCAGCCAAGGCCCAGCTTCAGCGGCAGCATCACCGCCATGCCCACGACGATGGTGCCCAGCAGGCCGCGACGCCAGAAGTAGTAGGCCGTCGCAGCCAGCGCTGCAGGCCAGCGGGCGTCCTGCCAGGTCGTGATGACCTGGCCTTGCGTCATGAAGACCTCCGGCGCGACGACCGCCACCAACGCCGCCAGCGGAGCCACCTTCAACAACTCGCGAAGCCAGTCGGGCGTGGGCAGCGGCTGGCTGCCGATCATGAAGAAGCCACGCGTCACCACGGTAATGGCGCCCAGGCCCACCAGCGCGATCCAGGTCATCCACTCCGTCATGATCGCCCCTTGCGCGCATCCAGCCACCAACCCACGGCGCCCGCCGCGACGATGGCGCACAGGATGTTGAGCTTCAGCGGCAGCGAATAGGTCGCGATGGACACGAAGCCTGCCGTGACGGCCACCCACCACAGCATGCGCTCGGTCAGCAGCGAGTACGACAGGCCCAGCAGTGCCATCACGCCGGCAAAGCCTATGCCCCAATGCGGCGGGATGCGGTCGGCCAGCAAGATGCCGGTGAAGGAGGCTGCCTGCCAGGTGGGCCAGTTCACGGCCACGCCTCCCAGAAAGTAGAGCTGCTGGCCCGGCGCCGGTTGCGGGTCAGGGTAGCGCTTCACGAAGTAGACGAAATTCAGGTCGGCCGCGAAGTAGGTCAGCGACAGTCGCTTGGCGCGCGGCAGGTGGCCGAAGTAGTGGCGCCACTGCGCGCTGAAGATGACGAAGCGCAGGTTCACGCAGAAGGCCGTGGCCAGCAGCACCCACAGCGGCGCACCCGCAGCGATCAGCGGCAGCGCCGTCAGCTGCGCGCTGCCGGCGAACACCAGCAGCGACATGCCCATGGCCAGCGGCAGGCTGAGGCCGCTCTTGACCATCGTGATGCCCGTCACCAGACCCCAGGCCGCCAGCCCCAGCGATGGGGAGGCCATGTCGCGCACGCCCTGGCGGAAGTCGTCATCCGCTGCCAGCGCGCGCAGTTTGTCGATCAACTGCATCCCGCCATTGTCGGCGGGATGGCTTTTACTTCTCGAGGCGACGGACTTTGCCGCTACCGGCGATGGAGGAACTGATCTCCGGCGAGCCGACGTACTTCACGTCGCCACTGCCGGCGATGGAGACCTTCAGGGTCTTGATGGCCTGCACCTGCGCGTCGCCGCTGCCGGCGATGCTGACCTTGACCTCCTCGGCGGCGAAGTCGGCGGCCTTCACGTCGCCGCTGCCGGCGATGCTGACCGACGCACTGGCCGCACGACCCGCCACGACCAGGTCACCGCTGCCGCTGACCTTCATGGCCAGGCGCTCGGCGTCCAGGTTGGCGAAGCGGATGTCGCCGGAGCCGGCGATGGCGGCTTCGACGCCCCCCGTCTTCATCGCCTCGACCTTGATGGTGCCGGAACCCGCCACCGCCACGGCGCGCAGCGCCGGCATCTCGATGGTGAAGCTGGGCGACGTGCTCGTCGACAGGTTGTAGCCCTTCTTGGGCTGGATGCGCAGCGTGCGGCCGTCCAGCTCGGTCTCGATGTAGGGCAGCAGGTTGCGATCGGCCTTGAGCTCAAGCTTGTTGCCCGCGCCTTGGCGGATGACCACGTTGAAGCCGCCGCTGAGCGACACACCGTCGAAGCTGCCCGTGTTGCGCGCCTCGGTGGCGATGTCGCCGTTGCCGGTGATGCGCTCACCCTTGTTGTTCCAGCTCCAGGCCTGGGCCGAGCCGCAGAGGACGGCGGCGCTGACGAGACCAAGGGCGAAGAGACGGCGGGAGGTGTGCATGTCGGGCTCCATCAAGATTGCGATGGCTGCATCTTGCCGACCCGCCCCGCCCGGCCCCAGGCCCGCGCGACGATGCGCAGGATGGCGGGCATGAAATGCAGCTGGAGGCGCTGGTCAGAGCGCCTTGGCGGGCGAGGCCTTCTCCGCGGTCTTGGCGGCCGGTCGGGCCTCCTCCTCTTCTTCGACCGGCGGCTTCACGCTGCCTGGGCGCGGCACCACGGGGGCCACGCCTTCCAGCTTGTTCTCGCGCATGTACTCGTCCATCTCGCGCCAGCCGGTATAGACGGCCGCCTTCTGTGCCTTGGGATTCAGCACATAGCAGTCCTCGATGGCGCGCATCGCATGCCGGCAGGCGCTGCCGATGGCCTTGCCCTCGGCCTCCTTGGCCGCCGCGGTCTTGACGGGGTCCTCAATGCCCAACTGCTCGCAGGCCGACAGGGCCGCGAGCAGGGGCAGGGCAAGAAGAACGCGCTTCATGGCTCAGGTATCGGCGGCGCGGGCGGGAACTTGAATCAGCGCCGGCCACCGCCCTGCCGGGCCATCTCCATCAGGCGCGCCACGCGCTCCTCGGTGGCCGGGTGGGTGGAAAACAGCCCGCGCAGGCCGCCGCCGGACAGTGGATTCATGATCATCATCTGCGCCGTCTCCGGGTGGGCCTCGGCCGGCGCCATCGGGATGCCCTGGGCGTAGCGGTGGATCTTGTCCAGCGCCGAGGCCAGCGCTGCCGGGTCGCCGGAGATCTCGGCGCCGCCGCGGTCGGCCTCGAACTCGCGGGCGCGACTGATGGCCATCTGGATCAGGCTGGCCGCCAGCGGCGCCAGGATGGCCACGGCGATGCCGGCGATGGGGTTGGTCGGGCGGCCGTGTTCGTCACGACCACCGAAGAAGGCCGCGAAGTTGGCCAGCATGGAGATCGCACCGGCCATGGTCGCGCTGATGGTGCTGATCAGGATGTCACGGTGCGCCACGTGGGCCAGCTCGTGCGCCATGACGCCGCGCAGCTCGCGCTCGGACAGCACGCGCAGGATGCCGGTGGTCGCGGCGACGGCGGCGTTCTCGGGGTTGCGGCCGGTGGCGAAGGCATTGGGCGCCTGCTCATCGATGAGATAGACGCGCGGCATCGGCAGGTTGGCACGCTGCGCCAGCTCGGCCACCATGCCGTAGAACTGCGGCGCCGACGAGGCATCCACCTCGCGGGCGTTGTACATTTTCAGCACCATGTCCGCGGAGAACCAGTAGCTGAAGAAGTTCATGCCGACGGCCACCAGCAGCGCGATCAGCATGCCGGTCTGGCCGCCGATCATGGCGCCGACGGCCATGAACAGCGCCGTGATGGCGGCCATCAGGATGGCGGTCTTCACGAGGTTGAACATTGCAACGAACTCCGGTGGGTGAGTGGACAACGACGTGGCAGATGGTGCCATGTCGGCCGGATTTCAAGCGGTGTCGAAGCGCTCGCCGATCGAAACAGGTCGCGCCTGCAGGAAGGCCGCCGCCGGCCCGCGCTTGCCGCCGGCCCGCTGCAGCTCGGTGAGCAGCAGCGCACCTTCGCCGCAGGCAACGACCGGACCCGGCGCGATGACCTCGCCCGGCGCGCCGCTGCCCTCGGCCAGCTCGGCACGCCAGACCTTGACCGCCTCGCATGCCAGCGTCGCCACGCCGCCCGGGAAGGGGTCGAAGGCGCGCAGGCGGCGCTCGATGACGGCGGCCGGCTGGGTCCAGTCGATGCTGCTCTCGGCCTTCTCGATCTTGTGGGCGTAGGTGACGCCGTCGGCCGGCTGCACGGTGCGCGTCAGCGACTCGGCCTGCAGCGCCGCCACGATGAGCCGGCCGCCCATGTCGGCCAGGCGGTCGTGCAAAACGGCGGTCGTGTCGTCGGCGCGGATGGGCTCGCGGCCGATGAGCAGCATGTCGCCGGTGTCCAGGCCCGCGTCCATCTGCATGATGGTGATGCCGGTCACGGCGTCGCCCGCCTCGATGGCGCGGTGGATGGGCGCCGCGCCGCGCCAGCGCGGCAGCAGCGAGGCATGGATGTTCAGGCAGCCACGCCGGGGCAGGTCCAGCACCCACTGCGGCAGGATGAGGCCGTAGGCGGCGACGACCATCACGTCCGCGTCGGCCGCCAGCAGCGCCTCGCGCGCCGCTGCGGCGTCGGTGGCGTACTTGCCGTCCAGCTTCAGACCCTGCGGCTGCGCCACCGGGATGCCGGCCGCCACGGCGCGCTGCTTGACCGCCGAGGCCTGCAGCTTCATGCCGCGTCCGGCGGGGCGGTCGGGCTGGGTCAGCACCAGCGGCACCGTGAAACCGGCGGCCAGCAACGCATCCAGCGCGACGGCGGCGAACTCCGGCGTGCCGGCAAAGACGACCCGCATCAGAACCTCTGGCTGCGCTTCTTGGCCTCGGCCTCGTCCTCGCGCGTCTTCTTGATCATCTTGGTCTTGATGCGGTCGCGCTTGAGCGGGCTCAGGTACTCGACGAACACCTTGCCCAGCAGGTGGTCCAGCTCGTGCTGCACGCACACGGCCAGCAGGCCGTCGGCGTCGAACTCGTAGACCTCGCCGTCGCGGTTGGTGGCGCGCACCGTGACCTCGGCATGGCGCTGCACCTTGTCATAGATGGTGGGCACGGACAGGCAGCCCTCCTCGCCGTCCACCAGGCGTTCGCTGCGCTTGATGATCTCGGGGTTGATCAGCACGCGCGGCGTGTCGCGGTCCTGCGAGGTGTCGATGACGACCACGCGCTCGTGCACGTCCACCTGCGTGGCGGCCAGGCCCACGCCGTCGGCGGCGTACATGGTCTCCAGCATGTCGTCGACGAGTTGGCGGATGCGGGCGTCCACCTCGGCCACGGGCTTGGCGACGGTGTGCAGGCGCGGGTCGGGGAAGCGGAGGATGTTGAGCTGGGCCATGAGTTGTGGGGCCGCGGCCACGGCGGGCGCTTTGTAAGCACTCGCAAGCGGAAGCCGGCCGGGTTGAATGCGGGCAGAATGACCCGGATTTTCGCCGATCCGGCAATCCCCTCGGAGACCGCGCCCGATGCCCGCTGCCCGCCCCGCCCACATTGTTGCGGCCTGCCTGACCCTCGCGCTGACCTCGGCCTGGGCCCAGACCAGTTCGCTGCCCATCACGGCCGACCAGCGCCGTGTGGCCGAACAGGTCGCCAGTGCCGGCGTGCCGCTGTCCGAGCTGGCGTCCAACGCGCCCGACAGCCACACGGTAAAGGCCGGCGACACGCTGTGGGACATCTCCGGCCTGTTCCTGAAGAGCCCGTGGCGCTGGCCCGAGCTGTGGGGCATGAACCTCGACCAGATCCGCAACCCCCACCTGATCTACCCGGGCCAGGTGCTGTTCCTGGTCAAGGCCGACGGCCGCGCCCGGCTGCAGGTCGGCCAGCGCGTGGGCGGCGGCGCCGGCGACACGGTCAAGCTGAGCCCGCAGATGCGCGTATCGCCGCTGGACAGCAACCCCATCCCCACCATCCCGCTGCACCTGATCCAACCCTTCCTGACCGATGCCGTCGTGTTCGACACCGACCAGCTCGCGACGGCGCCGCGCATCGTGGCGGCCCAGGAGGGCCATGTGCTGTTGGGCCGGGGCGACCTGGCCTATGCGCGCGGTGACTTCGCGGGCGCAACGGACTTCCGCATCTTCCGCAACGCCCGCCCTCTGAAGGACCCGGCCACGCAGCAGATCCTCGGCTACGAAGCGCCCTACGTCGGCACGGCCGACCTGATCCGTGCCGGCGAGGATCGCAAGCTCGCCAATGGCAAGACCGAGGTCGTGCCGGCCACGCTGCAGATCAAGCAGGTCAAGCAGGAAGTGGGCATCGGCGACCGCCTGGCCCCGGCACCGCAGCGCAACCTGGAGCGCTATGTGCCCCACGCACCCGACCGGCCCATGACGGGCCAGATCGTGTCCGTCTACGGCGAGGCGCTGAACGCGGGCCAGAACCAGATCGTCGCGCTGAACCGCGGCAAGCGCGACGGCATGGAGCGCGGGCACGTGTTCGCGCTGTGGCGCGACGGCGAGCGCGTCACCGACAAGACGGCCGGCAAGCCCGAAGCCATCAAGCTGCCCGACGAACGCCACGGCGTGCTGTTCGTCTTCGAGGTCTACGAGCGCGTGTCCTACGCGCTGATCATCTCGGTGAAAGAGCCGGTCAAGCCCGGCGACCGGTTCACCGAACCCTGAGATGCTGGCGCCGGCCGAGCTGGCCGCCTGGCTGCGGCTGACCGAAAGCCTCGGCCCCGCCGCCGCCCGACGCCTGCTGGCGATGGCGGGCGGCGCCGAGGCGGTGTTCGATCTGCCGGCCATCGCGCTGGACCAGGCGCTGGCACCCAAGCAGCGGGAGGCCTTCAACCGGCCGCCCGACCACCTGCCCGAGCTCATCGCCAAGGCCGGCCCCTGGCTGGCCGAGCCCGGCCACGCGCTGCTGACGCTGGGCGACCCGGACTACCCGCCACAGCTGCTGGCCACCGCCGATCCGCCGCTGCTGCTGTGGCTGCAAGGCCGGCGCGAGCTGCTGGCGACGCCGTCGCTGGCCATCGTGGGCAGCCGCAACCCCACCGCCCAGGGCGCCGACAACGCCCGCGCCTTCGCCCGCGCACTGGCGCGAGACGGCTACACCATCGTCTCCGGCCTGGCACTGGGCGTTGACGCCGCGGCCCACGAAGGCGCGCTGGACGCAGGCGGTGCCACCATCGCCGTCGTCGGCACCGGGCTGGATCAGGTCTACCCTCGGCGCAACGAAAAACTCGCCGCCAGGCTGCTGGCCGGCGGCGGCCTCATCGTCAGCGAGTACGCGCTGGGCATGCCGGTGCTGCAGGCCAACTTCCCCAGGCGCAACCGCATCATTGCCGGGCTGGCCCAGGGCTGCCTGGTCGTCGAGGCCGCCGTGCAGTCGGGCTCGCTGATCACGGCCCGGCTGGCCAGCGAAGCCGGACGCGAGGTCTTCGCCATTCCCGGCTCCATCCACTCGCCGCAGTCGCGCGGCTGCCATGCGCTGATACGCCAGGGCGCCAAGCTGGTGGAGTCGGCCGAGGACGTGCTGGAAGAGTTGTCGGGCCAGACGGCGCCTGCCGCGCCGGTGATGGCCGAGGCACCACACGAGCAGCAGGCGCTGCTGGACACGATGGGCTTCGACCCGGTCAGCCTGGACGCCCTGATGGCCCGCAGCGGCTGGCCGGCGGCCGAGCTGAGCGCAGCACTACTGGAGCTGGAACTGGACGGCCAGGTCGCCCGGCTGGCGGGGCAGCTGTACCAGCGGCGTGGACGGGGCTGAGGAGCTTAACCGCGGACATCAGAGCCCGATCCGAGGGGTTATTCGCAGCCGGGCCGGCCGAAACGCTGGGCTATCATCCCCTCACGATGTTCGATGTCCTGGTTTATCTCTACGAGACCTACTGGCGCCCGGACGCCTGCCCCGACCATGCGCAGCTGACGCGCAAGCTCTCGGCGGTGGGCTTCGAGACCGACGAGATCCAGGAGGCCTTGAACTGGCTGGACGGCCTCGCCGCAGCCGGTGACGCCTACCACGGCGAGCAGAGCAAGTACGCCATGCGCGTCTACTCGGGCGCCGAGACGGAGCACCTGGGCGAAGCCTCCATCAGTTTCATCAGCTTCCTCGAATCCGCCGGCGTGCTGCCCGGCCCCATGCGCGAGATGGTCATCGACCGTGCCATGGCCATCGGCGGCAACCCCATGGACCTGGAGGACCTGAAGATCATCGTGCTGATGGTGTTCTGGAGCCTGGGCGAGGAACCCGACGCGCTGATCCTGGACGAGTTGTTCGTCGACCCCGAGGATCGACTGATCCACTGACCCTGCGGTCACCCGGCAAAACGGCGCCCCAGGCGCCGTTTTCAATCCCTGAGTCAGTTGGGGTCAGAGCAGTGCGCTGCGCGCCCAGGTCTGACCCGCAATTACTTGAGAAGTTGGTCGGGATCGGCGTCCAGCTTGGCCAGCGCCTTGCGCGTGGCCTGCACGGTCAACGCCTCGTCCTGGGCCGGCAGCAGCAGGCCGGCCTGCAAGAAGGCCGCCATGCGGTTCAGCGAGAACAGCACGCCGCGGCCCTTGGGCGTCACGAACAGCGCCAGCTGCTTGCGCAGGCCGCGCCAGGCCAGCTGCACCTGCTCGTTGCGGCCGCGGTAGTCCAGCATGAACCAGCCGCCCACCTGCAGCTCGCGCGCCCAGGCCACCATGGCCGGCGTGGGCGCCGAGCCACCTTCGGCGACGACCTCCATGCCCTCGGACTCGTGGCCCGACAGGTCGCGCACCAGCATCTCGTCGACATGGTTGTCGCCCTCGACGTCCTCGGGCAGCATGGCCTCCAGCGTCTCCAGCTGGTCCATCAACTCGTCCAGGCGCTCGCGCGGGATGGCCGCCGTCTTGGCCGTGAACGCCGCGGCCAGCGCGTTGTTCAGCTGGCGCACATGCTCGTCCTGTTTCTCGATCGGCAGGCCGGCGTGGCTCATGCCGTCGCGCAGCGTTTTCAGCAGCGGCGGCAGACGGCGGATGACATCGGCGCGCTCCTCGCGGGACGACTTGGCGCTGGCGCTCCAGATCAGGTCGGCCGCGGCGCGCTTCATGGCCTTGGTGACGTCGGCCTGCGCACCGGAACGGACCGCGGTGACGGCCAGCACGTCGGCCCAGACGTGGAACAGGAAGTCGCGCACGCCGTCCTGCACCGGCACCTCGGACAGCATCTTGCGCAGCTCGATGGTGTACTGGATGGCCAGCGTCTCGCGCTGCTCGACCTGCTGCGCCAGCGACACGCCGCGGCGCGAGGCCTGGTTCTCGTTCTCGAAGTAGTGATCGAGGAACTTCTCGAACTCGGTCAGCACGGTGGAGAAGACGCGCCGGCCGGTGTCCGGGTAGGCCTCGACGACCTGCACGATGCGCTTGATCTCGCGCTCCAGCGCGTCGTTGCTGGCGCGCTCGGCACCGGGGCTGCTGGCCTGGGCCGTGTTGAAGCCCATCACGCAGGCGCCCATGCGGTCGATGAGGCGGCGCGCCGGATGGTCGGCGGCGGCGAAGAAATCGGGTTCGCTGACCGCCACGCGCAGCACCGGCATCTGCAGCCGCGCGAACCAGACCCGCACCGTGGCCGGGATGCGCTCCTCGGTCAGGATGCTCTGGAACATCATCGCCACGATCTCGATGGTGGCGCGCTCGGCCGGCGTGCTGGCGGCCTGCTTCAGGACCTGCTTGAAAGCCTGGTTGCGGGCGCCGATCTCCTCCAGCGCGCGCGGCGCGCTCTGGTGCCCGCCGCCCGTGTCTGCGGCGCCGCCGCCCACGCCGGGCCGGCGCTGCAGCGATTCCTGGGCGTGCTTGATGGCGCCCATCAGCCGCGGCGACGGTGCAGGCGCAACGACCGGCGCATCCGCCAGCGCGGGCTTGGCCTGGCCGGCGGAATGGGCCTCGCCGCCACCCAGTCCGGCCAGGCTGGGCTTGCCGGCACCAGGCCGGGCCGGCACCTGGCTGCGGGTGACGGGGAAGCCCGGCACGTTGCGGGCCAGCACGCGCTGCAACTGGGCCATGACCTCGTCGGCCTGCGCGGTGGCGCGGCTGCGCGGCAGATCGCCGTTGCCCGAGGGCAGCGCCAGCGGCGCCAGGCCCGAGGCCGGCGACGACGGCGGTGCCACCGGCGCGGGCACGCCGGACGCCGCCGCCGTGGCGGCCGTGGCGGCCTGGGCGGTGCGGCGGATGAAGGGCCGCAGGTCGACTTCGGGCAGCACCTTCTGCGCGATCAGCCAGCGGTTGGTCTCGTGATAGGCCTCGCTGATGAGTTGGGCGAATTCCTCGTGCAGCTCGTGGTGCAGCAACTGCCAGATGTTGGCGTCCAGCCCCACGCGGCTCCAGGCGTCCAGCGCGATGCGGGCGACCACGTGGCCGCGCAGCAGGTCCAGCGCGTCCAGGTCGTCGTGCGCCTCCAGCGCCTGCATGCGCGTGCGCAGGTCGGTGAACTCCCAGGTGGCACGGTCCATCATGACCAGCGCCAGGCGCGAACTGGTGATCTCACGCTCGATGGTCTGGTCGTCGACCAGGCTCATCTTCTGCGACTGATGCGCGACGGTGGGCTCGTGCTCGCGGCCGGTGTCGGACACGCCATGCTGGGCCGCGTGGCGCAAGGCGCCCACGACGGCCATCTGCCAGTTCGGGCCCAGCCTCTGCCAGGCCTGCACGGCATCGCGGCGTGCCTGCATGACGGCATGCGCCGCCGCCTGCGACAGCAGATTGGTCGCCCCCTGGCCGACCGCCGCGACCAGCGGCGTCATGCCGCGCACCAGGGCTTCGAGGTAGACGCGCCGTGCCTGGGTGGCCAGGGCCTGGTTGCGGGCGGCGCTCATGGGGGAAGGATGGCTGTGCGGTGAGAGTTGGAGGTCTCGGTCACTCTACACGACGGCTCCGGCGTTCGGGTCGTTCGGATCGTCACGATTCGCCGCGACCTTGACCAGGTCCTCCCGCTTCACGCCCAGCCACATCGCGATGGCCGCAGCCACGAAGACGGACGAGTAGATGCCGAACAGGATGCCGATGGTCAGCGCGACCGCGAAGTAATGCAGCGTGGGGCCGCCGAACAGCAGCATGGACACCACCATCAGCTGCGTGGAGCCGTGAGTGATGATGGTGCGACTCATCGTCGACGTGATGGCGTGGTCGATGACCTCGTGCGTGTTCAGCTTGCGGTACTTGCGGAAGGCCTCGCGCACCCGGTCGAAGATGACGACGGACTCGTTCACCGAGTAGCCCAGCACCGCCAGGATGGCCGCCAGCACCGCCAGCGAGAACTCCCACTGGAAGAAGGCAAAGAAGCCCAGGATGATGACCACGTCGTGCAGGTTGGCGATGATGCCGGCGACCGCGAACTTCCATTCGAAGCGGATGGCCAGGTAGATCATGATGCCCACCACCGTCATGGCCAGCGCCTTGGCGGCGTCCACGGCCAGCTCGGCGCCCACCGCGGGCCCCACGACCTCGGAGCGCGACAGCTTGATGGGCTCCGCGCCATCGGCCTTGGCGCAGATCTGCTTGCTGACCTGCTCGCCCTGGGGCGTGACCTCCTGATGCTCGCTGACCGTGCCGGCCTCGGCCTTGCACAGCTCCGCGAAGACCTTGCCGACCACCTCGGTCTGTTTCTCGCCGGGGCGCACGGGCAGGCGGATCATCACGTCGCGCGAGGAGCCGAAGTTCTGCACCTGGACTTCGCCGTAGCCCATCTTCTCGATGGTGAGGCGGGTCTTCTCGATCTCGGCCGCCTGCGGGTAGGCCACTTCGACGACGGTGCCGCCGGTGAACTCGATGGAGAAATGCAGGCCACGCGTGACCAGGAAGAACACAGCGGCGGCAAAGGTGATGAAGCTGACGGCGTTGAGGATCAACGCATGCTTCATGAACGGGATGTCCCGTTTGATGCGGAAGAGTTCCATGGCGTTTTCCTCAGGCCTTGCCGGCGTCGTCGATCGCGACGTCAGCCGTCGCGGGGTCGGTCTGGGGCTTCCAGACCTGGCCGATGGAGACGCTCTTGAGCTTCTTCTGGCGGCCGTACCAGAGGTTCACGAGGCCGCGCGAGAACACGACGGACGAGAACATGGACGTCAGGATGCCCAGACAGTGCACGACGGCGAAGCCCTTGATGGGGCCGGAGCCGAATACCAGCAGCGCCACGCCGGCGATCAGCGTCGTCACGTTGGAGTCCAGGATGGTGTCCCAGGCATGCCTGTAGCCGAGGTGGATGGCCTGCTGGGGCGCTGCGCCGTTGCGCAGCTCCTCGCGCACGCGCTCGTTGATCAGCACGTTGGAGTCGATGGCCATGCCCAGCGCCAGCGCCATGGCGGCGATGCCGGGCAGGCTCAGCGTGGCCTGCATCATTGACAGCACGGCGACCAGCAGCAGCACGTTGAAGCCCAGCGCCAGCGACGAGAACACGCCGAACAGCAGGTAGTAGACGCACATGAAGATCGCCACCGCGACGAAGCCCCAGGTCACGCTGGCGATGCCCTTCTCGATGTTCTCCTTGCCCAGGCTGGGGCCGATGGTGCGCTCCTCGATGATCTCCATCGGTGCGGCCAGCGAGCCGGCGCGCAGCAGCAGCGCGGTGTCGGCGGCTTCCTGCGTGGTCATGGCGCCCGAGATCTGGAAGCGGCTGCCCAGCTCGCCGTTGATGCTCGGCGCCGTGACGACCTCGCCCTTGCCCTTCTCGAAGATCAGGATGGCCATGCGCTTGCCGATGTTCTCGCGCGAGACCTCCTTCATGATGCGGGCACCCTTGGCGTCCACGGTCAGGTGCACGGCTGGCTGCTGCTTGTCGTCGAAGCCGGACTGGGCATCGTTCAGGCTGTCGCCGGTCAGGATGACCTGGCGCTTGACGATGATGGGCCCGAAGCCGCGGTCGATGAAGCGCTCCGTGCCGAAGGGCACGGGGCCGTTGCCGCGCAGCGCCTCCTGGGCCTCGGCGCTGTCGTCCACCATGCGCAGTTCCAGCGTGGCGGTGCGGCCGATGATGTCCTTGGCCTTGGCCGTGTCCTGCACGCCGGGCAGCTGCACGACCACGCGGTCCAGGCCCTGCTGCTGGATGACCGGCTCGGCCACGCCCAGCTCGTTGACGCGGTTGTGCAGCGTCGTGATGTTCTGCTTGATGGCTGCATCCTGCGTGGCCACCTGGGCCTTGGGCGACAGGCTGCCCGCCAGGCGCAGCTCGCTGCCCTCGCCCTGCGGGGTCCAGACGATGTCCGGCAGTTGGGTGCGCAGCACGTCCAGCGCGGCCTGGCGCAGCGGCGCCTCGCGGAAGGCCACCAGCACCGTGTTGCCGTCGCGGGAGATGCCGGCGTGGCGGATGTTCTTCTCGCGCAGCATGGAGCGCACATCGCCGGTCAGCGATTCCGCCTTCTTGGTCAGCGCGGCCTTCATGTCGACCTGCATCAGGAAGTGCACGCCGCCGCGCAGGTCCAGGCCCAGGTACATGGGGTTGGCATGCAGGCTGGACAGCCACTGCGGCGACCGCGACAGCAGGTTCAGCGCGACGATGTAGGCCGGCTCGGCCGCATCGGTGTTCAGCGCCTTGCCGATGACGTCCTTGGCCTTGAGCTGCGTATCGGTGTCACCAAAGCGGGCCTTGACGGAGCTGCCGTCGAACTGGACGTAGTCCGGCTGGATGCCGGCCTGCTGCAGCACGGACTCGATGCGCTGCTTCAGCGCAGCGTCGACCTTGACGGTGACCTTGGCGCTGGACACCTGCACCGCCGGTGCTTCGCCGAACAGATTGGGCAGGGTGTAGAGCGTACTGATCAGCAGCGCGACGAGCAGGATCGCGTACTTCCAGAGCGGATAGCGGTTCATGAGACTTCCTTGTCAGCGCCGCCGGAGGTGGCGGCGGACCGGCTTACTTCAAGCTGCCTTCACGGAGCCCTTAGGGAGAACCTGGGTGATGGCGCTGCGCTGGATCTGCAGCTCGACGCCGTTGGCCACTTCGAGGTGGATGAAGTTGTCGCCCAGCTTGCTGATCTTGCCGACGATGCCGCCGGCCGTGACCACCTCGTCGCCCTTGGCGACCGCCTCGATCATGGCCTTGTGCTCCTTCTGGCGCTTCATCTGCGGCCGGATCATGACGAAGTAGAGCACCACGAACATCAGCACCAGCGGCAGCATGCCGAGGAGACCGGATTCGGGGGAAGCGGCGGCCGGAGCGGCCTGTGCGTAGGCGTTGGAGATGAACACGTTGGTTTCCTGGCAGTGAAGCGCGGCTGACGCCGCCGCAAAGCAACCTTGAATTCTAGTGCTGCCCCGCAGCCACCCCGTCCGAGCGGCGACAACTCGGCCAACGCGGCCCGCCACGCTGCTAACCTGTGCCGCCCGCCCCGCCCAGGAGCACCTCTTGCAAAAAAGGCTGACCGATCGCCTGAGCCTGCGTCGCCTGCTGACCCTGCCCTATGCGGTGCTGGTGCTGACCCTGGCGCTGCTGATGGGCGCCCTGTCCTGGCGCACCGGTCGGGACACGGTGGACACGCTGTCGGCCCAGCTGCTGGTGGAGGCCGTGCAGCGGGTGGCCGTCACGCTGGAGCACCGTGTGGGCGGCGCCGACAACGTGCTGGAGGCCGCCTTCCCGACCGGCCGCCAGGCGCCGGG
>CAMLKW010000103.1 GCA_946480605.1 uncultured Roseateles sp.
TAACCACCGCCGCTGATTCCAGTAATCGACTGTCTACTTGACAGGGAAGCTTACGGAATGGCATGGATGTAGATAGTAAACATCCAAGCCGGCTTAAGTCGCAATACTGAACCAACTCGAAGCCTGTTTAGGCTTGACATCTTCCAGACAGAAGATGACAAGAAAAAATCCAACGAGAAATCGTTCAAGCCACTTTCCGCTCACCAACAACCATATTGGCGATGGCTTGTTCCAGCGTCGTCATCAGTGAATTTCCAACGGCGAGCCCCAACAATGGGGGAACGGCATTCCCGATCTGGCGAAAAGACGCACTCATGGCTCCTGCAAACTCGAATCCATCCGGAAAGGATTGAAGACGCGCAGCCTCACGAACCGAGATCATTCGCCTTTGTCGCCCATCGAAGTGGATATGCGAGTAAGTATCCTTGCCAAGATGCGCCGTCAATGTTCGGGACGGCGCGTCGGGATCGAGCTTCCACCACTTGTTGGGAAACTTGCTCGCGTCATAAGGTGGGATCGTCGCTTTCTTCAACGCTTCGTACCTGACGGTCCCAGGTCGAGGGGGGACATCTTCAGCGTCGAGCTTCTCTTTCAATAGTTGTTCGGCGATTTCCAATGCCACGGGATAGTCTCCTCCCCGGGGCATGCGACCAAAGATCGGGAAGTCACGCGTCGTTAGTCTCACGACATGGCCGCTCACATCTGCCCGGGTGGAGAAACCATCCCAGTCGCGCATCAAGGCGGCGTAGTCGGACAGCGGATCAATCTCTCGATACGCCAAGCGGTCCGCGACTTTTCGCTTTCGAATGACTTCCGTGTCTCGCAGATGGTCGGAAATGAAGGGAAGGTCCGCCAGCGCTGATTCGACACTCACGGATCGAGGAAGAGTGACACCAGGGACAGGAATTGGCGAAAAGTGCGAGCCTGCTTCCTTGACGTGCTTCAAGGCTACTGCTCGACTGCCTTCATACCCTCGGGGGAGCGTCATGAAGTGGCTTGGTACAGGAAATTGTGGCGTCACGTTCAAAGACGCATCAACGGCGATCAGGAACAGCCTTTCCCGCAACTGCGGAACCCCGTAGAACGCCGCGTTGAGGAGCGTGTAACGAGTGACATACCCACGCCCCCTCAACCCTTCGGCGATTTCCTCAGGTACGTTGTGCCCTCCAAAGTTCATGATGTCGGGAACGTTCTCCACCATGATCGCGAGAGGACGGGTTTCGTCGACGATCTGCAGAAAACGCCTGTAGAGCGATGCGCGCGGGTCATTCTTGAATGCGTCGTCATCGCCCGTGACGGATCGCAATTTCGATCTACCAATACGGGCGAATGCCTGACATGGCAGACCAGCAGCGAGAACATCGAAGACTTCGCGCGACTCTCCTACCAGTCCGAAATCCGCGATCAGATCATTGATCGGCTGCGCGACCATGTCCCGAGAACGAGCCCACTGCTTCGCCAGAGCGGCATCGTCAGGCGCGAAGTTCAACGCATAAGTCGCATTGGCCTCTTCATTCGCCTCGACATGCGCTGCAAGCTCGAAACCTGCAGTCTTCAAACCAAGCGAGAGTCCGCCACAACCTGAACACAGCTCAAGTACCTTGGGCACAGCGCCGGCAGCAAGCCGTTCGAGTTTGCGTCGAGCTAATCGTTGATCAGTTGTCACGAGCGGTGCTCCTCGCCATGTTGTTATTCAAGAAATCCGCCAAACGACTTTGCAAGGCTTCAGCATTGCGCGTTTCGCACTCCCAGATCACAAGCACCTGCCACCCCAATTCCCTCAGCGCGTTGGTCGCGATCTGATCCCTGGCAACGTTGGCGGCGAACTTCGCTTGCCAGAACTCAGCGTTGGACTTTGGTGAATAGGCATATCGGCATCCAGCGTGTCGATGCCAGTAACAGCCATGCACGAAGATGGCCTTGCGTCGGGAGGCGAAGACTAAGTCCGGGCTTCCGGGCAGGTCGCGGCGATGCAGGCGAAACCGAAAGCCGAGCGCGTATGTCACCTGACGGACTCTCAGCTCTGGACGGGTGTCCTTGCCTCGAATCCGAGACATCAGGCGGGATCGCTGCTCTGGCGCCAGGATATCCATGCCGAGCTTCACTTCGCCGGCAACTGGACGATGCCAGGCCGGGCAACATAGTTGCTGGCCGAGCTGATCAGGTGCATCAGCAGCTGCTCGCGCAGCCGACAGACTGACGTCCAAGGAGCGCATGCATCCTGGAGATGCGTCTGCGGGAAGCGGATGTGCACGTGCAGGCGTGATGGCTCGGCCGCACCTGGCATGAGAAAAACGGGCGACCTCCAGATCGCATCTGACAGCTTGATTGGTTGGCCGTCACCAGTCTTCTGCCGTTCAGCACTCTCCGGGATGTCTACGCCAAACAAGAAGGAAATTGGGCCACGATTGTTCTGTGCATAGTCACACGCTGCTCCGACTCTGACCAGAATCGGCCTGCATGAACCCATGGCGTTGCTGCGCAGACGGAACTCCTCGCACAGCATCTGCTTCATCGTCAGTCCCGTGAGCCGACGCAGCTCATCGTCGTTCCATGTAAAGGGCCATGCAACGACAGCACCCCAGTCGGTTGGCAGCAGAGTCTCGGACCCCGGTACAGCCAAGTGAAGCATGCGATTGATTTCACCGGCCTCCGTGGGGGACGCGTCTTCCAGGGTCTTGTCCTCATGCCGGGTGACCGCGCTTTTCCAGGTTTCTCGTGTCTCGTCGGAGATGTCCTGATTAAGAATGCGGTCAGCCAGAATCGGCGCGAGTGCCGAAGTAATAGCAGCACGCGGGTTCACATCCACATGGCTCCGGCCGACGGTCTCCCTTGTCAACCTGCTGAGGATGGTGTCGAGCGCCGCCGGAAATTCGGGACTTGTTCGTCGTGCTGGCGGAACCAGATTGAGCAGCGAAGCCAGCGTATCGCCAGCCGCCGCGAGCACACCAGACTCCCAACCAAGAAGTGCAGCCAACTGCGGATTGGCCATGATCGACTGTTGCACCGCTTGGCGAAGTTCTTCGGGGTTGTGGATAGTTCCGTCATCCACGCTGATGAATTTCTCCTTGGCAAGGCTGAGCACTGCAAGGGGGCGGGCATGGGGTTTTTCTGCGTCAATGCTCTGATCCAGGTAGTCCCGTAGCTCGTTGCTCAAATGCTCGTGCGCGGTCCAGACCACCAGGATGAACGGCCCGCCGTTCCTGTTGATGTTGTCTTCGAGAATTGACGCAATGAGCGCATAGTGGCGTCGTTGATCCGTGCTTGCCTGACCGTCCACCAGATGGAGATCCATGAAGAGGCAGCGGACGCCACGAAAGTGTTCGTGATTCAGTTCGGTGGATGGGTCGTAACGAACTCCCATGCATGGTGTGCCGAGACGCTGGAATGTCCTCGTAATTGCCTGGAGATGGTGCTCCCTGTCGTCCACGACGACGAAGCGTGGTGCCGAGAAGATCAAGACTTTCCTCCTTGTCCGAATACCAGGGCGAGCACTGCACCATCGAATCCATCTGGGACATTGGCTTCCTCCGCGTCAGGGAAGACTAGGCGCCCGCCATTCAGCTCCATCACCATGTTGGTGTAGTAGAGACCGACCCCCATGCCATCAGGCCGACGACTGAAGAAGGGACGTCGCAGCCGTTCCGGATCATCCTGAAATCCGGGGCCATTGTCGGCAACGATGATCGCGGGACCGCCCGCGAAATCCATCTCAACATTGATATACAGCTTGCGCCGAGATGCACTCCGCCCTTCAGGCCAGCGCACCTGCAGCCAATAGAACGCGTTGTCCAGAAGATTGTTCAACGCCCCAAGGAGGAGTCCGAACGCAAAGCTCCTTTCAACGTCCGGGGCGGAGTCTTCCAGGGCAGGACAGACAAGTTTGACTTCGTGGTTGCGGAACCTCACGCGATTGATGTCGCGGGCTCGCTTGATCAGCTGCTTGACGCTGTTCGGCCGCTGCTCACCTTTGCGCAGCAGTTCGCTGAAACCGTCGAGGATCCGCACCAGTTCTCGTGCCTGAACCTGCACGGAATCAAGGCTGCGGCCGGCCTCGATAGCGTCATGCAGAACACGAACCCCCTGTTCTATCTCGTGAAACACGATAGCCAAACCCATGCCCGACAAGCCGGCACGGAGCATCGTGTCCCGCATCTCGTTGTAGTTCTTCTCGGCCTTGTTGATCAGCGGGTCAAGCTCTTTGGAGATGTGGTGCTTCTTGGCCGCATCTCTCAACGCCTGCAGAGGCTGCGTGATATTTGCCGTTTCCGGGTCATGGCCTTTGCCGGTCAACGCGCGAATGTTGTCCTTGTCAATCTTGCGCTCGACTTCGAGCACTGCAAGAGCGCCGAGCACGATCTGGCGGAGACGTCTGTAGGCGTCGTTCTCAACGAAACCCTCGCGATTAGTCTTCTCAGTGAGCTTGTGGCTATGCTCAAGCGACAGGTCAATCGCACCGATCACGATGTTCCTGCTGATGTTTCGCGTGGGCGTATTGACGCGGCGGAGATCCAACCCGAGCCAGTCGTCGCCGGGCTCTCCATAGTTGTAGACGCGAATGCTGTCCCGGTAGACGCGGACGCCCCCGCTCTCGTCAAGAAAGTTCTGGACCAACTGGCTATCTCCCAGCTTGGTCAGGATGTCCTGATCGCGGTCGAAGACGTAGAACTCGCCCGTGACGGTACCTATCCCATTGGAGTGGGCCTCATCCGCCGTGACCTTCTTGGGCTTCGCCGACTTCGTCCCTTGATCAGTGCCGTATATGTCTGTATCTCGCTCTTGTGCTATCTGCAACGTCGCGGCCTTTTTGACAATCTTTCGTGGGGCCAGCTTGATGCCCGTGACCCCTCGAAACTCGTAGGTCCAGTCAAGGACAGCACCTTCCAATGAGAAGTGGAAGTACCAGGGGGCACGCTTCAGAAGCACGTCAACATCGGGAATTCCTGAAACCCAGTCAGGGTGATCAGGCACTTTCAACTCGGTCTCGAACCGGTCTGAGCGATGGGTGAATGGTGACGCGATAGAGGTGATTTGCCGAAGCAGGCGCCGCACCTCGCCACGTGTCCACGTCGCTTCCCGCAGCTTGCTGATGGTCAAGCGGGTTCCAGTCTTGGTGCCCTTGAATACCTCCGGTGTTCTCGTCTTCACGCCGACTTTTGCTTCGGAGAGGAATTGCTTTTCCATCAGCACGGACCAGTCGATGCGAACCACACACTCCGACTGGCCCTTCGCCCTGGTAACCAATTCGATGTAGTCGCCGAGCTTGTGAACCGCGAAACGGCCGAGCCCTTTCTCTCCAAGGGGAAGTCGGTTCAGCCGTGTTCTTTTCAGCGCCTTGCGCTGCACCTCGCGGTGGTCATGTGCTGGCACTAGCCAGATATCTCTGATGGTGGTCAACGCCATCCCATCCCCGTCGTCTTCCACAACGATGGTTGGATTGGCAGTCTGCAATCCTTTAAGGGTGACGGTGACAGTCTCAGCATCCGCGTCGTAGGCGTTCTTGACGAGTTCGAACACGGCGAGGCGCGGACTGCCAATGAGCTGATCGCCTAGAAGTTGCAACAGCCGCGCACGCGGCCGGAAGGGCAGCGTCACAGCATCGTCAGCAGGTTTGCTCGTTGTGGCCATCAGCGCTGCTTCCGCTTGTCACATAACTCATCGTCCTTCACGACGAAACCGATTGCCTTCAGCGCACGGAGGATGACGGTTCGCTGTGTTGCACCTTCTTGGGCTGCTCGCAAACTCACCTCCCTCTTGATGTGCATGGGCACCATGACTTGAAGCGACACGTCCTTGCCGGCAGCAGCGCTGTCCGGCCCAGCCGCCTTCCTCGAAGAATCGATTGACATGCGCATCGCCCGTTGTTTCATGACTTCATGATATTGGCAAACTGTACGGCACCAGCATCCCTGCAGGACCGGCTTCAGCCGGGAAAATCTACCGGCGGTTCAGCCTGGCGGCAGCCGGTGCAACACCGGGCTCGGCATCCTTAAAATCCAACAATGAGTTCCCTAAGATCAGCGGTACTGGCTCCGCTGCTGGAGCAAGACGCACTAGAGAAAATCCGCCTTACGTTGGCGCTTGACGTGGACGCCAGCGTCGCGGCAACCGCCATACTCGATGAGCCGCAAGGAATTCCGGGCCGGCCGTCAAGGCCCAAACTGGTGTCTCACATGGGGCTTTCACACGGCTCGCTTCGTACCGTTGAGGGGCGGGCAGCCCTCGTGCATTCCATCGCACACATTGAGCTGAATGCCGTCGATTTGGCCGCGGACATCTGCTGGCGTTTCGCCGGGATGCCAGACCAGTTCTACAGGGACTGGGTTGTGATTGCCAAGGAAGAAGCGCAGCATTTCACCTTTCTACGTGAACACCTCGTGTCCATGGGTTTCGACTATGGCTCGTTTGATGCTCACAACGCTTTGTGGGAGATGGCAGAGCGCACGAAGGACGACATCCTTGCTCGCGTCGCGCTGGTGCCTCGCACGCTGGAGGCTCGCGGCTTGGACGCCTCGCCGGCTGTCAAGCGCAAGCTGGTTGGTGCGGGCGACCACCGTGCTGGCGAAATTCTTGATGTCATCCTCCGCGACGAGATTGGACATGTGGCCTGCGGCAATCGTTGGTACAGGTACTTGTGCGAGCAGCGTGGTCTGGACCCTATCAGCACCTACGCAGAACTCGTCGACAGGTACGACGCCCCTCGCCTGCGTGCCCCTTTCAACCTGGAAGCACGTCGAGCAGCAGGGTTTGACGACGCTGAACTGCAAGCTCTGATGGGCACCGGCGGCTAATAGGCCACCATGCTCTTTGAATCTTCATTAAAAACCATCAAGTCAGTTTTTAATCAAGATCGTCAATCGATGAGCTGCAATGCACCTGCGCCCGATGAAACTTCATTAAAAACTATCGACCTGGCGCTGGATGCCTGCTGGCGCTTCCCCGGCATGCCCGAGGCCTTCTACCGCGACTGGCTGCGCATCGCGCAGGAGGAGGCCACGCATTTCACGCTGCTGCGCGAGCACCTGCTGACGCTGGGTTTCGACTACGGCGACTACGACGCGCACAACGCGCTGTGGGACATGGCCGAGCGCACCAAGCACGACGTGCTGGCGCGCATCGCGCTGGTGCCGCGCACGCTGGAGGCGCGCGGGCTGGACGCGTCGCCGGCCGTCCGCGCCAAGCTGGTCGGCGCGGGCGACCACCGCGCGGGCGAGATCCTGGACGTCATCCTGCGCGACGAGATCGGCCACGTCGCCGCCGGCAACCGCTGGTTCCGCTTCCTGTGCGAGCAGCGCGGTCTGCAGCCGCTGGCGACCTACGCCGAGCTGGCCGCGCGCCATCAGGCGCCCAAGCTGCGCTCGCCCTTCAACCTCGAAGCGCGCCGCGCCGCCGGCTTCGACGAAGCCGAACTGGCAGCGCTGCAGCAATGACGCGCATCCAGGCCAACCTGCTGCTGACCCTCGTCGCGCTGATCTGGGGCTCGGCCTTCGTCGCACAGAGCCGTGGCATGGCCGACGTCGGCCCGCTGCTGTTCACCGGCGTGCGCTTCCTGATCGGCGCGCTGGTGGTGCTGCCGCTGGCCATGCTGGAGTGGCGCCGCCTCGGGTGCGATGGCCGGCCGCTGACGCCGCTGGACGGCGCCCACATCGCCGGCCTGGGCCTGCTGATGACGCTGGGCGCGGTCATGCAGCAGGTCGGCATCCAGTTCACCAGCGTCACCAATGCCGGCTTCCTGACCGCCATCTACGTGCCGCTGGTGCCGGTGCTGGCCTGGCTGCTGCTGCGCCAGGTCGCGCACTGGTCGGTGTGGCCGGCCGCGGCGGGCTGCCTGGCGGGCGCCTTTCTGCTGTCGGGCGCGCACGAGCTGAACGTCGGCCTGGGCGACCTGTGGGTGGCCGGCTCGGCCATCCCGTGGGCGGTGCACGTGCTGATGGTGGGCCGCTGGGCCGACCGCATGGGCGCGCCCTTCCTCGTCGCCTGCGGCCAGTTCGCCGTCTGCGGCGTGCTGTCACTGGTCGCGGCCTTCGCCATGGAGCCGGTGCGCTGGACCGGTCTCGTGGCCGCCGCCTGGCCCATCGTCTACACCGGCGTGCTGTCGGTGGGCATCGCGTTCACGGCCCAGGTCGTCGCGCAGCGCTACGCCCATGCGGCGGATGCGGCCATCATCCTGTCGTCCGAGACGCTGTTCGCCGCCGCCTTCGGCTTCGTGCTGCTGGGTGAACGGCTGGACGACGCCGGCCTCGTCGGCTGCGGGCTGATGCTGGCGTGCATCCTGCTGGTGCAGCTGCTGCCGCTGGTGGGAACCCTGAGGCGTCGGCAAATTCTGACAACCCCGTCAAATTAGCCCATAGACTTTGCGGTGCTGCAGAGGAGCCCCGCATGAGCGCTGACGTTTCCAAGCTAGACGCGTACTGGATGCCGTTCACGGCCAACCGCCAGTTCAAGCAGGCGCCGCGCCTGCTGACCCAGGCCGACGGCATGTTCTTCCGAGACGACAAGGGCCGCGAGGTGCTGGACGGCATCGCGGGCCTGTGGTGCGTCAACGCCGGCCACAACCGGCCCAAGATCGTCAAGGCCATCCAGGACCAGGCCGCCGAGCTGGACTTCGCGCCGCCCTTCCAGATGGGCCACCCCAAGGCCTTCGAGCTGGCCGAGCGGCTGGCGCAGATCGCGCCCGCGGGCATGAACCGCGTGTTCTTCACCAACTCGGGCTCCGAGTCGGTGGACACGGCGCTGAAGATGGCCATCGCCTACCACCGCGTGCGCGGCGAAGGCGCCCGCACCCGGCTCATCGGCCGCGAACGCGGCTACCACGGCGTCAATTTCGGCGGCATCTCGGTGGGCGGCATGGTCGCCAACCGCAAGATGTTCGGCAGCCTGCTGGCCGGCGTGGACCACATCCGCCACACGCACGACCCGGCGCGCAATGCGTTCTCGGTGGGCATCCCGCAGCATGGCGCCGAGTTCGCCGACGACCTGGAGCGCCTGGTGCAGCTGCACGACGCGTCCACCATCGCCGCCGTCATCGTCGAGCCCGTGGCCGGCTCCACCGGCGTGCTGATCCCGCCCCAGGGCTATCTGCAACGCCTGCGCGACATCTGCGACAGGCACGGCATCCTGCTGATCTTCGACGAGGTCATCACCGGCTTCGGCCGCACCGGCAACGCCTTCGCGGCGCAGACCTTCGGCGTGACGCCGGACCTGATCGTGATGGCCAAGGGCCTGACCAACGGCTGCGTGCCGATGGGCGCGGTGGGCGTGAAGCAGTAGATCCACGACGCCTTCATGACCGGGCCCGAGCACCTGATCGAGTTCTTCCACGGCTACACCTACTCGGCCCACCCGCTGGCCTGCGCGGCCGGCATCGCGACGCTGGACACCTATGCCGACGACGAGCTGCTGACCCGCGCCGCGCGCATGCAGGACGAGTTCGCCAAGGCGCTGCACTCGCTGCGCGATGAGCCCAATGTCATCGACGTGCGCAACATCGGTCTCGTGGGTGGCATCGAGCTGAAACCGCTGGACGGCCAGCCCGCCAAGCGCGCGTTCAACGTGTTCCTGGACTGCTGGGACAAGGGCCTGCTGATCCGCACGACCGGCGACACCGTCGCGCTGTCGCCGCCGCTCATCATCGAGAGCGAGCACATCGCCCGCATCATCGACACCTTGCGCGGCGCCCTGCGGCGGGCGGCCTGACACACGACCCAGCTAGACTGCGCGCCCCGCTGCGGCCACGAGCCGCGGCCCAAGGATTTCGATGAAGTTGTTCGCCCCCGTCGCCCGGGTCGCCCTTGCCGCCACCCTGGCGCTGGCCACCCTGCCCACCCTCGCCCAGACCCTGACCTACCTGGGCCAGCAGATCGTCCCCACCGGCGCAAGCTTCCGCGGCCTGCCGCTGGGCGGCCTGTCCAGCATCGACTACGTGCCCGCCACCGGCCGCTACCTGGCCATCTGCGACGACCGCAGCGACCGTGGCCCGGCGCGCTTCTACGAGTTCACGCTGGACCTGTCCAAGTTCCGCCGCAGCGCCACGCCGGGCGATGCCGGCGTCGGCTGGGTCAACATGACCACCATGCTGGACGCGGACGGCCAGCCCTTCGGCCGCAACCAGGTCGACCCCGAGAGCCTGCGCCTGGACACGCGCCGCCACCTGATCTACTGGGCCAACGAAGGCCAGCGCGTGGCCGGCGGCATGCAGAACCCGACCATGCGCCGCATGCACCTCGATGGCCGCCCGGCCGGCGAGTTCGCCGTGCCCGGCTACTTCAACCCCGGCGGCAGCGCCGCCGGACTGGCCGGGGGCGACACGGGCGTCTACAACAACCTGGCCTTCGAGAGCGTTGCCATCACACCGGACGGCAAGACGCTGTGGACCATGTCCGAAAACGGCCTGGCCCAGGACGGCCCGCCCACCGCCGTGAACCGCGGCAGCCGCGCTCGCCTGCTGTCCTTCGACCTGGACAGCGGCAAGCCCGGTGCCGAGTACCTCTACGACGTGGGTCCGGTGCCGTTCGCGCCGGCCCGCGCCGGCGACTTCGCCACCAACGGCGTGCCCGACATGCTGGCGCTGTCGGCCCACGAGTTCCTGGTCATCGAGCGCGCCTTCGCCGTCGGCGCGCAGACACCCGGCGTCGCGGCGCACACCAAGCTGCCCACCAGCAACACGATCAAGATCTTCCGCATCGACACGCGCGGCGCGACCGACGTGTCCGGCTGGCCCAGCATCAAGGGCCGCGACGTGGTGCCGGTCAAGCGCAGCCTGCTGCTGGACCTGTCCTCGCTGACCAACGACGACGGCAGCGTGCTGGCGCTGGACAACATCGAAGGCATCACCTTCGGGCCGGTCGTGGACGGCAAGCGCACGCTGATCCTGCTGTCAGACAACAACTTCAACCCGGCACAGTTCACGCAGGTCATTGCCCTCACCATCGACGGCCCCCTGCCCTGACGCCCCGCCGATGCACCCCGTCCCCTGGCGGGCCTACGCCCTGCTCGCCGCCAGCACCAGCCTGATCGGCAGCTATGTCGGCCTGTCCAAGCTGCTGGTGGCCGCCTTCCCGGTCTTCCTGCTCGCCGGCCTGCGCTTCGGCATCGCGGCCATGCTGATGGCCTCCTGGCTGAAGAAGCCGGCCCACGAGGCCCCGCTGGACGCGCGCTCACGCGGCCTGCTGTTCCTGGAGTCCTTCCTCGGCAACTTCCTGTTCTCCATCTGCATGCTGTTCGGCCTGCGGCAGAGCTCGGCCGTGGTGGCCGGCGTCATCATGGCCGGCATCCCGGCGGCGGTCGCGCTGCTGAGCCGGGTGTTCCTGCACGAACGGCTGCCGCGGCGCACGCTGGCCGGCATCGCCTGCGCAGTGGGCGGCATCGCGCTGGTCGCCGGCGGCCGGCAGGGCGGCGCCGACACCACGCCGCTGGGCGCGCTGCTGCTGGTCGCGGCGGTGTTCTGCGAGGCGGCCTATGTGGTCATTGGCAAGCGGCTGACGGCGAACCTGGGACCGAAGCGCATCAGCGCGCTGATCAATCTGTGGGGCCTGGTGCTGGTCGCGCCGCTGGCGCTCTGGCAGGCCCTGAGCTTCGACTTCGCCGCGCCACACGCGTTCGACTGGGCGCTGCTGGGCTACTACGCAGCGACGGCCAGCGTGCTCACCGTCTGGCTGTGGATGGCCGGCCTGAAGGGGCTGCCGGCCGCGAAGGCGGGCGTGTTCATGGTCTTCCTGCCCATCAGCACGGCGCTGATCGGGCTGGCGCTGGGCGAGTCCATGTCCACGACGCAGGCGCTTGCCTATGGTCTGGCCTTATTGGGTGTTCTGCTGGCGACATGGCCCGCCAAATCCGCGGGTCGGTAGGATGACGGCATGTCACTGGATGCCGATCTCGCGCGCTGGCGCGAGCACCTGAGCCGTTTTGCCGCCCTGCTGGGCGATCCGCCCGACCGGCAGACCGCGCCCGGCCGCGAGGCCAATCCCGGCCACTGCCTCATCTTCGCGCCGCACCCCGACGACGAGTGCATCGTCGGCGCGCTGCCGCTGCGCCTGCAGCAGGAGGCCGGCTGGCGCGTCACCAACGTGGCCGTCACGCTGGGCAGCAATGCCGAACGCCGCGAGCCGCGCTGGGCCGAGCTGCTGGACGCCTGCGGCGTGCTGGGCTTCGGCTGCCTCCGCGTGGGCGAGGACGGCCTGTCCGACGTGCGCCCCGACACCGCCGAACGCGCACCCGCGCTGTGGGCCGCACACGTCGCCGCGATCGCGGCGCTGCTCGCCGAGCACCGCCCGGCGCTGGTGCTCGCGCCGCATGCGCAGGACGACAACCCCAGCCACCGCGGCGTGCACCAGCTCATCCTCGATGCCATTGCCGCCGCGGGCTGCAGCACCGTGCTGGCGCAGACCGAGTTCTGGTCCACCCAGCCCCATCCCAACGCGCTGGTGCAGACCGGCATCGCCGACACCGCCCGCCTGATCGCCGCACTGGAGCGCCACACCGGCGAGATCGCGCGCAACCCCTACCACCTGCGCCTGCCGGCCTTCCTGGCCGATGCGGTGCGCCGCGGCGGCGAGCTGGTGCTGGGCGCCGGCCAGGAACCGCCGGACTTCGCCTTCGCCACGCTGTACCGTCTTGCCGTCTTCCGCGACGGCCAGGCAGCCTATGCGCTGCCCTCCCACGTCTTTCCGGCGGACCAGCCGCTGACTTCCGCCCTGCTCAGGCCATGACCGCACCCACCCACCTCCGCATCCACCAGTTCGCCGGCCTGCTGCCCGGCCCGCGCTTCCTCGTCACCGGCGCCGTGCATGGCAACGAGATCCACGGCACTCGGGCCATGGCCGAGATCATTCGCCAGCTGGACGCCGGCGAGCTGACGCTGCTGCGCGGCAGCTTGACCCTGGTGCCCATCGTCAACCCGCTGGCCCACCAGCTGGACCGCCGCGAGGGTGACCGCAACCTGAACCGCAACCTGCGCCCGCCCGTCATCGCGCAGGACTTCGAGGACCGCATCGCGCGCGTGCTGTGCCCGCTGATCGCGCAGCACGACGGCATCCTCGACCTGCACAGCTTCCAGGGCAACGGCCCGGCCTTTGCGATGATCGGCCCGCGCAACAACACGGGCGAGCTGGAGCCGTTCACGCAGGAAGCGACCGAGTCCGCACTGGCCGCCGCCCTGGGCGTGGGGCGCATCGTCGAGGGCTGGCTGTCCACCTACGCACTAGGCCTGCAGCGCCGCCAGCAGCGCACGCACGACGGCTCGCGCCGCGCATCGCTGATCTCCGACCCGCACTACGGCGTCGGCACCACCGAGTACATGCGCTCCACCGGCGGCTGGGCCATCACGCTGGAATGCGGCCAGCATCTGGACCCCAACGGTCCCGAGATCGCGCGGCTGGCCATCCTGCGTTCGCTGGTGTTCCTGGGCATGCTGGACGCGAGCGCCGTCGAGCCACATCGGCCCGCGCAGGCGCCCGAGCTGCTGCAGCTCTACGACGTCATCGACCGCGAGGACATGGGCGACGTCTTCGAGCGCCAATGGGCCAGCTTCGACGCAATCGAGAAGGGTCAGCGCATCGGCACGCGCGCCAGCGGCGAGGCCGTGCTGGCGCCCAGCGAGGGCCGCATCGTGTTCCCGAACGTGAAGTCGCAGCCCGGCACCGAGTGGTTCTACCTGGCGCGCCCCAGCGACCGCCGCCTCTGAGCCCACCATGAAGGCCGGCGCGGCCCTGCTGACCCTGCTGCTGGCCGGCCTGCCCGGCTGGGCCGCGCCGCCGGTGCAGGAGCAGGTCGTCACCATCCCCTACATGGAGAGGGAGGCGCCGCACCGCGTCTACGCCGACCGCCTGCTGGCGCTGGCTTTGTCGCTGTCCCGCGACCGCTACGGCCCCTACCGGCTGGAGCAACAGCGCCGCGAGAGCGTCATCCGCCGCCAGTTGCTGGAGCTGGAGCCCGGCGGCCCGCTGTCGGTCGCCGTCGCCATGCCCACGCCCGAATGGCTGGCGCAGGCGCTGCCGGTGCGCATGCCCATCATGAAGGGCTTGTCGAGCTTTCGCTTCTTCCTCGGCACGCAGTCCAACCAGCCGCTCTACGACCGGGTCACGCGGCTGGCCGACCTGAAGCGCCTCAGCATCGGCCAGGGGCCAGGCTGGTCCACCGCCAAGATCCTGGAGGACAACGGCTTTCGCATCAGCTACGGCGGCGCCCACCCGACGCTGATCCCCATGCTGCATTCGGGCCGCTTCCAGTTGTTGATGCGCAGCGTGTTCGAGGTGGGGCCGGAGCTGCGGGCCCACCAGTCCGTGCATCCGGACCTGCGCATCGTCGAGGACTTCGCGGTCTTCACCTACATGCCCATGTACTTCTTCGTCGCCCGCGACCAGCCCCGGCTGGCCGAGCGCCTGGAGTACGGGCTGAAGCGGGCCCACGCCAGCGGCCAGATGGACCAGCTGTTCAACCAGTATTTCGGCGACAGCCTGCAACTGCTGAAGCAGCGCCGGCTCAAGGTCTTCCACATCCCCAACACCAACATCGATCCCGGCTTCTTCCAGCGTGACCGGCCCTACCTGCTGGACGCCGTGATCGCCGCGGAACGCGCCAGGTAGCCCCCGCAACCCCCAAGGCCAACCCAGCCGCCCGAGAATGCCGCCCATGCGTATCGACTTCATCTCCGGCAAGTTCAGCGCCCACACCCGCAACTGGATCG